>JBHEMG010000182.1:0-17535 GCA_046262715.1 Gemmatimonadales bacterium | reverse complement strand
TCGTCGTGTCCGCCCCTGATGCGATAACAGGCGAAGTCGCCGGTGAGGCGCTGCACTTTCGAGACGGCCGGGCCTTGGCCGCCGTTCCGCTCGGCACGGCGGACAGCATCGCCGTCCGCACGCTTTCGATCCGCTGGGACGGCGTGGTGCAAGGGAAGACGAAATACGTGCCAGTCGAAACGCGGAACGCGCCCGGCGAGCGATTGCGCGCCGCGGCGCGCTTTACGCCGCCGCCCGACAGCGCGCTGCAGGCGCGGATCGATCGCGAGCGCGTGCTGTCGCGCGATGCGGCGCGCCGCGCGCATACGGTGCCGCGGTTGTGGAAGGAGCCGTTCATGCGTCCGCGCACCAGTCGCGTGACCAGCCCGTTCGGCGCTGGGCGCGAAGTCAACGGCGTCTGGCGCAGCACCCACTCAGGGTTGGACATCGCGGGGCGGCGCGGCGACCCGGTGCGCGTCTCAAACCGCGGCGTCGTCGCCCTGATCGGCGACTTCTTCTATGGCGGCACTTCCATTTATGTCCACCACGGCGAAGGGCTCATGACGGTCTACCACCACCTGAGTCGGGTCCTGGTTGCGGTGGGCGATACGGTCAAGCGCGGCCAGATCATCGGACGGGTCGGAGCGACGGGGCGGGTAACGGGGCCTCATTTGCACTGGCAGGCGCAGTACGGCGGCATTGCCTTCGAACCCACCGACCTCCTGACACTGCGGTGAACCCCGCGCTGCTGCTCCGCGGCGGCCGCGTGGTGACGATGGATGGCGCACGCCGAATCGTAGACGCTGACATACGCGTTGCAGATGGCAGGATCGAGGAAATCGGTCCGCCCGCCGGCCAGACGCCGCGTGGGTCCGTCGTCCTCGACTGCAGCGGCTTGATCGTTCTCCCCGGTCTCATCCAGGCCCATATCCATCTCTGTCAGACGCTGTTTCGCGGGCTGGCCGACGACCTCCCGCTCGAAGCCTGGCTCGCGCAACGCATCTGGCCGCTCGAGGCCGCCCACACCGAAGCCTCGATTCATGCCTCCGCGATGCTCGGCGCCGCGGAGATGCTGCTCGGCGGTACCACGGCGATCCTCGACATGGAAACGGTGCGTCATACCGGCGCTGCCTTCGAGGCGCTCGAGTCCATCGGTATTCGCGCGACCGCCGGCAAATGTCTCATGGACGCGCCGTCCAACCCCGTCGCATTGCGCGAGACGACGGACGTGGCTCTCACGGAGAGCGCCGATCTCTGCGCCAGGTGGCACGGAGCCGCGGGAGGGCGGCTGCGCTACTGCTTCGCTCCGCGATTTGCGCCGACCTCTACGGGCGCCCTGCTTCGTGCCGTGAGCGATCTCGCGGAGAAGGCGGGCGCAGTCATTCACACACACGCGGCGGAGACGCTGCTCGAGCTGGACGCTGTGAAACGGCAGACGGGCCACGACGAGATCGCCTATCTCGATTCCGTGGGCATCTCGGGGCCGCGCGCGGCGTTGGCGCATTGCGTCTGGGTGGACAAGGACGGTATCGGCCGTCTCGCCCGGCAGGGGACGAACGTGGTGCACTGCCCATCCTCGAATTTGAAGCTCGGCAGCGGCATCGCCCCGGTGCCGGAAATGCTGGCCGCGGGATGCCGGGTCGCCATCGGTGCCGACGGCGGGGCGTGCAACAACCGACTCGACGCGTTCGCGGAAATGCGGCTTGCTGCACTGGTACAGAAGCCCCGTCTGGGGCCGGAGGCAATGCCGGCGGCGCAGGTGCTGGAGCTCGCGACACTGGGCGGCGCGCATGCGCTGGGGCTCGCGACAGAGATTGGCTCGATCGAGGTCGGCAAGCGCGCGGATCTTATCGTGCTCGATGTGAGCGGGCCACATATGCAGCCCGATATTGCCGATCTCGTCTCACGCATCGTATACGGCGCCACGGCCGGCGACGTGCGGCATGTGGTCGTGGATGGCAGGATTGTGGTGCGAGACCGCGAGCTCAAGACCGCTGACGTCGCGGAGATCCGCCGGACCGCGAATGCCGAAGCGCGGCGCCTAGCCGCCGCCGTTCCCGCCGTTGCCGCTCACGCGAAAGCGCTGGATCGTTTGCGCTAGCACCGCGGCGGCATCGGACAGATGCTGGGATGTCGCGGTGAGCTCACCGAGCGAGGCGATCTGCTGGGCCGTGGCCGCGGATGTCTGCCGCGCTCCCAGCGCCGCGCCGTCGGCGATCGCGGCGACTTCCTCCATCCGCCGCAACATTTCCCGCATTCGCTTGGTTTGATTCTCGGTCTCCACCGCGAACGTGGTCGCGAACTGCACGGTCGAGTTGAGATCGGCAAAGATCGCGTCCAGCGCGCCGTGCACGGTCGTGGCCACACTGCCGACGCCTTTCGCCGCCTCGCGCCCTTTCTGCATGGCATCCACGACGCGTGTGACCTGCTCCTGCGTCGCGCGCACCCGCGTGCGGACTTCCTCCGCCGCGCGACCACTCTGCTCGGCGAGCTTGCGGACCTCGCCCGCCACGACGCGAAAGCCAAGGCCGTGCTGGCCGGCCCGCGCCGCCTCGATCGCGGCATTCAGCGCGAGCAAGTCGGTCTGGTTGGCGATGCGCGTGATGCCGTCCACCAGCTTGCCGATCGCGCGCGACTCCGTATCGAGCACGCCCGCGACCTCCGAGGCGTGGTCCATGTGCACCATCAGATTCATCAGGAGCGAGCTGGCACGGGCGACCTCCTCGCCGCGCTTGTGCGCCTGCAGAGCAATTTCGGTGATCTGCCGCTCGGCCTCCTGCGCACGCGCATGGAGCGTGGTGGCCACGCCCGATGCTGCTTCTGAATCCTGGCGACCATATCCGATGAGCTGGCGTTGGCGCTCGGTGCCTTCGGAGAGCTGGTCGGTGGTCGATGAAATGGACTGGGAAGCGCCGTGCAGCTCCCGCGCCGCACCCGCCAGCTCCCCCGCCATCGTGGCGAGCGCCTGCCCCTGGTGGCCTATCTCCCGGATGATGTCGGAAATGGCCGCGGTCGTGCGGTTCACGCTGACGCCCAGATAGCCGAGCTCGTCGCTGATCGCGCCGGACGTGCTCGCTTCCAGTTGGCGCGTCAAATCGCCGCGCTCGATTTCGCCGAGCACGCCGCGTGCGTTGCGTAGTCGGTCGACGATTTGTGCGAGCATCGGCACGAGTGCGATGCAAGCGAACGCCAGCACCAGACTCTCCTGCAGGTAGATCACCCACGGCCAGCCATGTCCCGCGACTTGCGCGAGCGCGGTCACCAGCGCGAATGCGCCAAGATTCGTAATGAGCGCGCCCCAGGCTTCGCGGCGCTCCTGATACAGCGCCGCCTGCAGCGGCGCGATCACGTAGGCGCCATAGAGGACGTGGCCGCTTGAGCCCAGCGCATACAGCACCGCGGAGATCAGCAGGCAGCCGACGACGAGGTTGAGCTGCGCGTACCAGGGCTGAAATGCCGAACCTCGCACGAGCCGCCGTACCTCCGCGTTGGCCGCGACGAAGCTGATGGCGAAGCCGAGAATGAACCACGCGGAGATCGCGGCGATGCCGGTGACTTTGACGGCCACCAGCAGCGCGAGGCCGAAGCCTACGAATCCCCACCGCGCGCGCGTATTCGCGAGCACGTATTGCCGCTGCTTGGCGCGGCGCTCCTCGAGGAGCTGAGCCTCCAGGCTCGTCACAGGCGGAACAGGTAGCTCACCTTCAAGAAAAACCCATCCCCCGTGCGCGAAAGGCGCCCAAAGCTGAAGGGCTCCGGCTCCGACAGCGACGCGCCATACCCAACGAACACCACGGTGCCGGGTATCGGCCGGTAGGAAAACAACACGTCGTTACGGAACTCGGTGTCCGTCTGGCGCGGCCGCGCCGTGCCGCCGATGACGAGGGGACGGCCGCTCCCGGGATCACGCAAGGCGTCGACTTGCTGCGCCCTGTATTGACCGACATAGCGGAAGAAAATCGCGCGCGTGAGTTGATACTCGATCTTGAGTCGTGGGATGTTCGCCGTCGAGAACCAGCTGCCGTCCTGCGTGCGGCTCAGCTGCTGATGTACCCATTGGCCGTCGACGCGCAGCGCGTTTGTCGGCTTCCAGGTGGCGCCCAGAAAAATGTTGAGCCCGCGCGATTCCGCCGCTTCGGCAAAGATCACGCCCTTGCCTGTGCCCACATCGCCACTCAGGGTGATCGCGCGGCTCGGCGTATTGAACCCAACGTCGCCGCCCCAGAGGTTGTAGCGGCCGTGCGGCATGAGAAAGGGAACGAGCGTACCGCTCGAATCGACCTGGTAGTGGGCATAGTCCGGCGCGTCGAAGCGTTGATGCACGTTCTGCCAATGCGCGTTTACGCCCCAGCCGCCGCGCAGCGTAAACAGCCACTGTTCGCCGATGCTGCCTTCGAGCGTGCTGCCGAGGTCGAAGAAATCGTGGTAGCGCCACGTCGGCTGCAGCAGGATGAACGTCGTGGCATTCTCGAGGATCGCTCCCGGCTTGCCGTACCAAGTGAACCGGTTGGCGAACCTGCCGGTCACGATGTTCACGCGGTTGACGAAGCCGCTCGCCGCGCGGAAGTCGGGGCTGATCCCCACCAGCTCGCCGTGATTGCCGTAGGAATACCCGGTGCGATCGTAAAACGTCACGTCCCACAGCTGGCCGGCGCGCCCGCCGCTGCTCGCAGGATCGCGCGTCCACGATCCGACGAACTGGGCCTCGGAAAACCAGATCTTCTTCCAGATGACACGCGCATCGCTTCCGAGCACGCGATTCCAGGCGCTTCCTTCGATCCGGTCCGTGTAGGCCATGCCGACCGTCGAGTTCGCACCGAGGTCCCGGCGCAACCGCACCAGATTGAAAATGGGGTGATCGCCCGTGGCCGAGAGCGTATTGTCGTCGACGGCGCCGATGTACGCGATTGCCGTGCCGCCTACCTTGCCGGTGAGTTTGGCGCCGGCGACCGGGGCGCTGATGCGCCGCGTGTAGATCAGGGCGTTGGGAGTGTCGAACTGCTCGAGGCCTTCCAGGAAGAATGGCCGCTTTTCGGGAAAAAAGAGCGCGAACCGTTGATTCACCGTCACCTGGCCGACGTCCGCTTCGACCTGTGAGAAATCGGGATTCACCGTTCCGGCGGCGCTCAAGTTCTGCGTGATGCCCCAGCGCACGTTTACCCCGAATTCGGGGTCGATGTCGCGGTAGTGGTACGTCGTCGGACCGAGCGGCTCCCCGTCGAGCCGCGAGGTGAATTCCGGACTGATGTCCATCACCAGCCCGCGTCGCAGCCCCGTGAGCGCCTTCAGTGTCCCCGACTGAATGAGAAAGCTCGCGCTGGCGCGCACGACGGGCGTCCAGGTGTCTTCATAGCCGGTGTGCTGCGTCGTACGGATCAGCTGGATGCCCCAGTCCTGCGTCGCGCCGCTTTGGTAGCGCAAGCTCTTGAAGGGGATCCGGACTTCGACCTCGTACCCCCATGGCGTGACGTGGCCTTGCGACTGGAATACGTAGTCGGGGTTCAAGTCCACGACGCCGTCGAATCGAAATCCCGCGTTCTGCCCGCCGGCGGACCCGGCGAGACCTTCACTGCGCACGCCGTCTTCCTGCGCGCCCAGCGGGTTGACGGCAAACAGCAGCGCGCGCCGGCGATCGTTGAAGGTGTCGAGCAGGATCTGCACGCGGTCGTCGGCGTCGATGTTGTCGCGGTCGGCGAGCGTCGCCCGCACGACGTTGCCGTGCGCCTCATAGGCACGAATGCCGAAGTACATCGCGTCCGGCGTGTAAAACACCAGCGCTTCAGTAGAATCCTCCGCCGGCCGGCTGTCGACCGGACGGTATTGCGTGAAGCCCGCCAACAGCGCGGCCTGGTGCCAGGCCGGCTCGTCGAGTACTCCGTCGATCTGCACGCTGGCGTCGAGCCGCGGGACATGGACGTCGGTGTGCCGGAGACGCCCGTCGTAGAGGGGCTGGGGATCGCCTTGGACTTGCAGGAGGAGAAGGAAGACGGGAAGCATGGAGGACTAAAATACAATGGGAAATGCGGAATGCCGAATGCGGAATATTCGCTCGAGTGACGATTCGTCAGGTCAATGTGCTTTCCGCACTTCACATTCCTTATTACTCATATCGTAGGGCGGTAATCGGATCGAGCTTCGCCGCCCGGCGCGCCGGCCAGATGCCGAAGAACAGCCCGACGATGGCGCTGAAGATGAACGCCACGAAGATCGCGAGAAAATTGATCGCCGTGTTCCAATGCGCGATCTTGGACAGCCCGATTGCGCCCATGACCCCGAAGAGGATGCCGATCAGTCCACCCACCAGGCAGAGCACCAGCGCCTCGACCAGGAACTGGAACATGATGTTGATGCGAGTCGTGCCGAGGGCTCTCCGCACGCCGATCTCGCGCGTCCGTTCCGTCACCGAAACCAGCATGATGTTCATGATGCCGATGCCGCCGACCAGCAGGCTGACCGCGGCGATGCCCGCGAGTAGATAGGTAAAGGTCTCGGTCGTCTGCTGGAACGTGGCGAGGATGTCCGATTGATTGCGAATCTGAAAGTCGTTCTCCGCACCGGGCCGGATCTTGTGCTCACGGCGCAGCACGCGCTCGATCTCGATCATCGTCAGCGTCATCTGCGAGACGTCCGCCGCGTCCACCGTGATCGACCGCAAACGGTCGGTGCCCATGATGCGATAGCGCGCCGTCTGCAGCGGAATCAGAATCTGCTCGTCGGGATTGCCGAAGCCACCCGCTGATCCTTTTGACGACAACACACCGATGATCTCGAACGGAATTCCGCGAACCTGAATCTCCTGCCCGATCATCGCGGCGCCGTTGGCATTGAACATCTCGGGAATCGCCGACCCCAGCACCGCGTAACGCCGCCGGCCTTCGTCCTCGCCCGCAGTAAACATCCGGCCGGAGGTGAGGGTGTAGTTCTTTACGGCGACGTAGTTGGGCGTCGTGCCGACGATGTTCACGTTGCCGTTCTGACTGCCACGCTTGACTTGAAAATTGCGCGTCAGCTCGGGCACGACCGCCTTGACGTGGCGCGCGTCGCGAGCCAGCGCCGCCGCATCGTCCACCGTCAGGCTGACGCGTGATCCGAAGTCGATCGCGATGCCGCCGCGAAACGCCTGGCCGGGATACAGCGACAGCAGCGTCGGGCCGAGCGCCTGGATCCGCGCCTGCACCGCTTTCTGCGCGCCGCTTCCCAGCGCCACCATCGTGATCACGGCGCCCACGCCGATGATGATGCCCAGCATCGTCAGGAACGACCGCAGCTTGTTGGCGCGGATCGCCTGCAATGCGACCTGGAAGATTTCGCCGAGCAGCATCGTTACGGCCTGCTAGGCTGCGTCTGTGGGCGTTGCGGTGTCGTCGGCTGCTGCTGCTGCACGCCCGGCAGTCCGCCACCGGTCACGGCCCGCATGCGCTGCTGCATGTCGCGCTGCGAGTTGAGCAGCGACGCACTCGGCAGGACCAACACGGTGTCCTGCTCGGTCAACCCGCTGAGGACCTCGACATAGTCGAGATCGGTGAGGCCGGTGCGGATCTCCACTGGCGCCGGCTTGCCCTGCTTCAGCGTGAAGACGATGTAACTCGAGACATCGCCACCGGCACGGCGCGAACCCGTCCCGCCGCCCCCGCTAGCCCCACCCGAGCGCTGGAACGCGGAACGCATCGCCGTCAGCGTGCTCTGCTCGGTGGGCGTGAGCTCCTGCCCCGACATCCGTTTTTGAAAGGCCGAGCGAACCTGCGCTTCCGTGACACCCGGAGGCAGCGCGATCGTGCGGCCGTCGGGCGTGGTCATCGTGTTCCCGGCCGGCGCCGAATCGCGGCGCGCGCCGCCGCCCAATGACGCGGAATCCCGACTCGCCGAAGCCGGCTGTCGCGCGGTGGCCAGCTGTTGCTGCACCTGCGCGGGATCGAGGCCGAGCACCTGTGCCGCCGACGCCACGTCGCGCTGTGTCCGGAGCGCGGCGTTTGGAATGGCAAGCGCGTTGTCGCGCCGGCCTACGTGGATCTCGACCTCGGTGTTCATGCCGGGCTTCAGTAGATGCCCGGGATTGGCGATGCCCACGAGCACATTGAACATCGTCACGTTCTGCTGCACGGAGGCCTGCGGCTCGATCTTCAACACCGAGCCTTCGAACGGCCGATTGGGATACGCGTCCACCGTGATCGTCGCGGCCAGCCCCGGCTGCACCTTGCCGATGTCCGTTTCGTCGACCAGGGCGCGAATCTGCACGGTGTCGAGGTTCGCCATCTTGAACAACACGGTCCCCCCGCCGACGTCCTGGGTGGGGGACGAGATTACGGTGCCGAGCTCGACGTTCTTCGCGATGATCGTGCCGTTGAGCGGCGCGCGCAGCTTCGTGTCGTTCATGCGGTCGCGCGCGTTCTCCAGGTCGGATTGCGCGCGGATCACCGCGGCATTGGCGTTGGCGCTGTTGAGCTTCGCGGTTTCGTACTCCTGCTGCGTGAGCGCCTGCGCTTTGAACAGCGTGTCCGACCGCGCCTGTTGCGCTCGCGCGTTTGCGAGCTGCGCCTGCGCGACCTGCAGATTGGCCTGCGCCTGCGCCAGGGTATTGCGGGGAATGCGCGGATCGATGGACGCGAGCAGCTGATCCGATTTTACATCGTCGCCGGTCTGCACGTTCATGCCGATGATTTCGCCCGATGCCTTGGACTTCACGTCTACGGTGAGCACCGGCTCGATGGCACCCGCCGCGGATGCCGACACCACGAGCGTGCGACGCTCCACGGGAACCGCCTCGTAGGACACCGCCTGTTGTTTCTTGCCGCATGCCGCCATAACGAACAGCATGCCGAGTGTGACCGCGTATCTGTTCATCGCTGGCCTTCCGTTTGCTCATCCCGCGCGATTTTGCCGTCGAGCAGGTGGATCTGACGATGCGCGTGCTCCGCGATGTCGTGCTCGTGGGTGACCAGCACGATCGTCTGACCCGAATCGTGCAGCTCGTGAAACAGTCCCATGATTTCGTTGCCGGTCGCCGAATCGAGGTTGCCCGTCGGCTCGTCGGCGAGCAGGATGCTCGGCGCATTGACGAGCGCGCGGGCGATGGCGACCCGCTGGCGCTGGCCACCCGACAGCTCGTTGGGGCGGTGATCCATGCGGTCGGCGAGTCCGACCTGCTGCAGCGACTTCGCGGCGCGCTCGCGCCGCTCCTTTGCCGACATGCCGGCGTAGATGAGCGGTAGCTCGACGTTGTGCAGCGCGTCGGCGCGCGGCAGGAGATTGAACGTCTGAAACACGAATCCGATTTCCTTGTTGCGGATCCTGGCCAAGTCGTCGTCGCTCAAATCACTGACCTTTTGGCCGTTGAGCCAATATTCCCCCGCGCTGGGGGTATCGAGGCAGCCAATCAGGTTCATCAGCGTGGACTTGCCGGATCCCGAGGGGCCCATGATCGCGACGAATTCGTTCTTCTTGATCTTGATGTCCACGCCCCGCAGGGCATAGACGACTTCTGCGCCCATTTGGTACTCGCGCGCCAGGTGGTGTGTGAGAATCACGGTGTCGGGGGTCGGGGTATCGCCCGTGTGGAAGGACAGCGTTTCGGCAGCGGTCATAGTGTTCGTCCCAGCACGGCTTCGACCTGCGCCCGCGCGATGAGATAGTTGAACCGGGTTTGCACGACGTTCACCTCGGCCTGGGTCAGCGCCGACTGCGATGTGAGCAGGTCGAGGATCGTCGCGGCTCCTACGCGGTACCGCTCGTTTTGCACGCGCAAATCTTCGGTGGCCGCGGCGAGATTGTCGCGCGCGATCGCGATCTGCTCATAGGTCGTGGCCAGCGCCGCCAGCTGTTGCGTCAGTTGAGCATTGACTTGGCGGCGGGCGTCCGCCGCGGCAGCATTGGCATTATTCCGGTTGACGTTTGCGGAAACCTGCTGTTGCTCACGTCCAAACCCGTCGAAGATCGTCCAGGACAACCCCACCCTCCAGTTGTGCACCTCATTGCTGGCGAATGCGTTGGAGAAGAGCGGGTCCTGACGGTTCGTGCCCAACGAGAATGTCAGCGAGGGGAGGTATTTCGCGCGCGCCGCGACGACGTTCGCTCGCGCCGCGCGCGCCGTCGCTTCGGCCTGTTCGACCTGGGGTGCCGCTTCGATCGCATTGCCGCGCAGCGTCGCCGTGTCGGGGAGAGGCGGCAATATGCTATCGGGCACCGCACGAACCGACTGGTCGACGCCGATCTGCCGTCCGAGATTCGCCTGCGCCGTTGCGAGATTCGCCTGCGCCTGTAGTAAAGAGATTCGCGCGTTGCCGTAGTCGACGGTGGACCGCAAGGAGTCGGAACGCGTCGCCGAGCCCGCGTGGAGCTTTTCCACCGAAATCTGGAGCTGCTGTTGCGCGCGCTTGACCTGTGACTCCGCTACGCGGACGAGCTCCTCATTTGCGAGCGCGTCGTAGAACGCTTGCTTGGTATCGAGCCGGACGCGAAAGCGTTGCAGGACCACGCCTGCTTCGGCGGCATCCACGGTGGCGTTCGCCGCCTTGATGTTCGCGAGCTGACCGAGGCCCGTGATGAGCTGGATGTTCGCGGTGAGCGAGCTGCCGTAGTTCGGGACCGGCGGAATCACCTTGTTGCTGTTCTGATCGAATCGCTGGGCGCTGTTCTTGCTGGCGGAGCCGCTGGCGGTAACCGTAGGGAGGAACGCGCCCCAGGCGCTGGTGCGGGCGGCGCTGGAGGTGCTTTGCGCGCCCCGCGCCTGCACCATCGCGGGCTGCACCGCGAGCGCGCGCTGAATCGCTTCGTCGAGCGTCACCTCCACTTGCTGCGCGGGCGCCTGTTGCGCCCCCAGTGGCGCCGCGACGAGCAGCCCCAGCAAACCTATGCCCCAGCGCATTAGTGGCGTCCCTCCGCGTCCGAGTGCGAGCGCTCCCTACGTTGATGCTCTGCCTTGTCGATCAGTTGCTGATGCCGCGCCCGCTGCTCTGGCGTCAGCTGCGCGTCAATCTCGGTGCGCATCCGCGCCTTGATGGAGTCGAACTTCGGGCGGACCTGCGCCCACAGGGCCTCTGTCTCGGGGTGATGGCGCGCGATGATGGCGCGCACCGAATCGCGCTGCGTATCGCTGAGCTTCAGCTCACGAGTGAGATAGCCGACCACGGCGTCCGGGCCCCGGCGGCCGCGATCGCGGGTGTCGCGCGCAGCGGCTTCGTGACCGCCCCATCCGGCGAGGCCACCGGCGAGAAAAACGGCGGCAAGGAGCGTGACTGCGGCGAGTTTTGATCTATTCAGCATGGCTCTCTTCTTTCTTATTGTGGCTCGACAAATGACGTAAAGACGACGCTCGCATCGGGGGGATCCGGCGCGGTCACCAGAGCCGCGAATCCAGATCCCTCGGGCGCCATCGCGGCGTCGATCGGTGCGGGGGTCGAAACAGGTGCAAGTACCATCCGGCCGAACAAAAATCCCGCGACGAGGGCCGCAGCGGCGGCGGCGATGCCGGGCCGGAACCATGACGCCAGCACATCCAGCGTGGGGATCGGCACGCGCTCCAGGGTCCGGTCGTACCGCGCCATGACGCGGGCCGCGAATGCCTGTTCCGACAGACCCGTCGGCGGCTCGAGGGCGGCACGAAGCGCGGCGCCCAGCTCGGGATCCGGGCGGTGATCGAACGCCGGTGTGTCGGAATCCTTCATCTCACCTGCTCCTTCCAGTTTGCCAGCAGCGCGCGTAGGCGACGGCGCGCATGAAAGACTTCAGATCGGACGGTTCCTTCGGGGACTCCGAGGATCCCGGCAATTTCCGAGTGTGAATACCCCTCAACATCGAACAACACCACCGCGGTACGGCGCCGCTCGGGCAACTCTGCCAGCGCGGAACGCAATCGATCCCCCAACTCGGTGCGGATCACCGCCTGATCGGGGCGCTGACCGCCCCCCACCAGGGAGGGTTCGAGTGGCTCCGCGCGGCGCACGGTGCGCCGCCGCCGGCGGTCCGTCGCGGCGTTGGCGACGATGCGCATCAACCAGGGACCGAACGGCCGCCGCGTGTCGTATTGGCCGAGCTTCACGAGGGCGGACAGAAAGCCGTCCTGTGCTGCATCATCCGCGTCGTCGGGATCGCCCAAAACGGCCCGGGCCACCCGCCGCGCTTGTCCCGCGTAACGCTCGACGAGGATCCCAAATGCGTCGCGGTCGCCTTGCAGCGTCCGGGCAACTAGGCCCGCGTCGTCGTCGCTGTTTGCCATACGCTCGGGGGGGGGCCGAGGTTGAGCCTCAGCGGACGTCGCTCTCGCGGCGACTGCGCCGCTTGGCGACTGCAAAACCGGCCAGCCACAGCGATGTCGCCAGGGCACCGACGGCGAGGACCACACTAGTGACGATGGGGAAAAGGATGAGAGAAGCTCCCACGAGGAAGAACACTGTGGCGGCCGTCCCGGCCAGCATCCGTCGGGCGCCGCCTGCCGCCTGCATCAGCGCCACTGCGGCCGCCGCCTGCCGCTCGCGCAGGGTGCGTTTGTAGGACGGAGGAGGGGCGACTGGTCCCGGAAGCGGTGTGGCATGCGGCGTGGTCGTCACGGTGACGGCATCTACCAGCTTGGGCGGCAATGGCAGGCGCCGCCTGGCCATCAAGACGATCTCGCGGCTCTGCGTCATATCATGCAAGAATTGAGTTGCGAGCGTCGCCGTCAGGCCGTCCTGCTCGGCCACGAGGTCGAGCTCGTAATTGCCGACAAGGCTGGACACGTTCAGGTTGCTCGACCCGACGCGGGCCCATTCGTGATCGGCAACCAGGGTCTTCGCGTGCAACATCGGCCCGCGGTATTCGAAGATGCGCGCGCCGGCGTGCAGCAGCTCGCGGTAGCCGCCGCGCGTGAAGATGCGTACCAGCGGCGCGTCGGAGATCCCGGGAAGCAGGAATCGCACGTCCACGCCGCTGCGGGCGGCGTCGACTAATGCCACGTACAGCGGCGGCGGCGCGACGAGGTAGGCGTCGGTGATCCATAGCCGCTCGGTGACGGCCGCCGCGAGCAGTTGGACCGCCCGGTAGATCCGCGACTGACCCGGGAATCCCTCGACGACGCGGACAGCCGATGGTCCGCATTCCTCGGGCGCGGGGCTGATTTCGTCCGGCGGCAGTGGAGTGCCGGCGCGCTTCCACATGCGGCCGAACGCGGTCTCGAGCGCCCCCACCGCCGGCCCGCACACCTCGACCATCGTGTCGCGCCAGCACGGCTGGCCATCGGTCGGGTTACCAGCCCATTCGTCTCCAATGCAGAGCCCGCCTGTCATAGCGTATTCGCTATCAACGACGAGCAGCTTGCGGTGATCGCGGCTGAAGGCTTCGACCAAGCCGCTGGTCCAGATCGGACGGAACGGTCGCACATCCACGCCATAGCTGCGCAGCTCGCGCCAGTAGGCGCCGCTGGTGCTGCGGCATCCAAAAGCGTCATAGAGCACGCGGACGCGCACGCCTGCGCGCGCCCGCTCAGCCCACGCGGTTGCGAAGCGAGAGCCCGTCTCATCATCGTGGATGATGTAATTCTCGAAGTGCACCGTGCGGCGCGCGCCCGCGATCATCGTGAGCATCGCTTTGAGAGCGTCAGTGCTTTCGGCGATGTGACGGAGCAGATTGCCAGGGATAGGCCGCGCGCCCGTGGCGCGGTCGAGCGCCCGCGAAAGCGGGTGCGTCACCCGCCGAGGCCCAACGATGGCTCGACGGTGCGCAGCGCCTGAATGCAGAACTGAATGTGCTCTTCGAGCGGCACGCCCAACTCCTCGGCGCCCTGTCGCACGTCGTCGCGGTTCACGCCTCGCGCGAACGCCTTGTCCTTCAGTTTCTTCTTGACGGAAGTGACTTCGAGATCAGAGAAACTCTTCGACGGCCGGACCAGCGCGCACGCCACCAGAAAGCCGCACAGCTCGTCGACGGCGTACAGCGTTTTCGCCATGAGGGTGTCGCGCGGCACGCCGGTGTAGTTGCCATGTCCGAGAATTGCCCGGCACACCGGCTCCGCCACTCCCTTCGCGCGCAGCTGCTGCACGCCCCACGCCGGGTGTCCCTCGGTGGGAGAGTGCTCGGGATTGGGATATCGCTCATAGTCGTAGTCGTGAACCAGTCCGGCCAAGCCCCATGCCTCAACGTCCTCGTCCGACTTCGCCGCATACGCCCGCATCGCCGCCTCCACCGCCAGCATATGCTGCCGCAGTGAAGCGGACTGCGTGTGCTCCTGCATCAATGCCAGCGCTTCGTCGCGGTTCATACCAGGTCTACCCCCCAGCGCTCGCTCCAGAGCGCGAGCATGAGCTGCGGCCATAGCCGGCGCGCGTGATTGCGTCGCCCGGAGCGATGTTCCGCCAGGAGCGGTGTATCGAGCAGGCGGTCGGCGAGGGGAGCGAGTCCCGTGTTGAGCCAGCGGGCCACCGGCACCGAGAGACCTCGTTTTTGGCGTTGGATGACGGCATCAGGCACCAAGCCGCGTGCCGCTTCCTTCAATATCGCCTTGGTCGTGAGGCCACGCACCTTCAGCTGCGATGGCGCGGGAAGCACGAGCTCGAGCACCTCCCGGTCGAGAAAGGGCGCGCGCGCTTCGACAGACGCCAGCATCGTGACCCGATCGACTTTGACGAGCAGGTCGTCGGGCAAATACGTCAGGAAATCGAACCAGGCCACGCGGTTCAGCGGATCGCCGTGCGGGAAGCCGTCCAGTTTGGACGCGAGCTCGGCGATGACGCCGTCGTCGATGGCCGCGGCGCCCATCCACGTGAGATGGCGTTCCAGCCACGGGAGCTCGCTCGCGTCGAGAAACTGCTTGAGCATGTACTCGAGCGTCATCTTGCCGGTGGATGATGGCCAGCGATCGACGGCCCATGCGGCCACGCGGCGCAGGGGGCGCGGCAGCCGCACCCAACGGTCCGCGAGCTTGTGGCCGAGGTAGGTCGGGTAGCCGCCAAACAGCTCGTCGGCCCCTTCACCGGAAAGCACGACTTTCACGTGTTCGCGCGCCGCGTCGGCCAGCAGCCACGTGGGAAGCACCGCGGGATCGCCGAGTGGCTCTGCGAGGGAATTGGAGACGACGTCGAGCGCGCGGCCGAGCGACTCCTCGTCTGCGGTCACGACGTGATGGACGGTGGCGATGTCGTGCGTGACTGCCTCGGCGAAGGCGCTTTCATCGTAGCCCGGTTCGGTGAATCGGATCGCGTACGTGTGAATACGGTCGCTGCCGCCCGGCATGCCGCGCGCGGCCGCGGCCACGAGCAGCGATGAATCGAGCCCGCCGCTCGTGAACACGCCCAGGGGCACGTCGGACATCAGCTCGCGCTTCACCGCGCGCAACAGGATGTCGCGGAGCGCGCCGGGATCGCCGAGCGAGGAGGGCTGGCTGGCGGCGTTCGCGGCGCTCCAGTAGGCGCGGATCTCGATGCGGCCGCCTTCCGCGATGAGGAGCGACGCGGGGGGCAGTTTGTGGACGCCTTCGAACATCGTGTAGGGAGCGGGCACATAGCCGAGCGCACGGTACAGCGACAGCGCTTTCCGGTTCAGCCGGCGCGACTGGTCGGGGAACTCGAGCAGCGCCTGGATCTCGGATGCGAAGCGGAGCTCGCCCGCGGCATCCGTCCAGAACAGCGGTTTCTCGCCAGCGCGGTCGCGCGCCAGCACGAGCCGGCCGCGCGCGTCATCCCAAATCGCCAGGCCAAACATTCCCACGAGGTGCTCGACTGCGCCGGGTCCGAAGCGCTCGTAGAAGGGGACGATCGTCTCGATGTCACCCTGAGAGCGAAATGGGTAACCCCAGCTCGAGGCGTCGCGTCGGAGATCGGGCGCATTGTAAATTTCCCCGTTACAGACCATCCACACGTTGCCGTCGGGACTCTGAAACGGCTGATCGCCTGTCGTGAGATCCATGATCGCGAGTCGTCGCGCGCCGATGCGGACGCGCTCGTGGCCCACGATGCATTCGCCGTCCGGTCCCCGATGCCGCAGCGCCGCCGCCATCTTGGCCAGCGATTCGGGGTGACGTAACACGGCGTCGGAGCGCGCTACCGCGCCGAAGATGCCGCACATGGTCCGTAAGCCGCGTATCGCCCATCGACGGCGAGCAACGGCAACAGGGGATCGAGCTCGGCGCGCAAGCGGGTATCGTTGGCACGCGTGATGAAAACCGTGGGGGCACGGCAGGCGCTGATCCGCTCGCGCCAGGCGTCGGCGGGCTCGAGCGGCGAACCAGGGATGGCACGGTACTGCTCGTGATAATCGGCGATGAAGGTGCTCGTCAGCTCGCGGGCCGTCGCGGTCGCGACGGGCACCGGCCGCCGCAGATAGAAGGGCAGCGACGTCGGAAAGGCGGACACGCCGAGCACCTCGGTGTTGGGCCCCGCGCTCTGGATGACGCGCGCGAGCGTTGCCGCGGAGCGGTCCTCGCCGACCGCGTCGAGCAACTCGCCCGAGACAATGGGCATAGCGATGATGACGAGCGCGTACCCCATGGCGACCCCGGAGGGACGCGGGTGCGCGGGGCGGCCGGCATACCAGACAAGCGAAGCCGACGCGAGCAACGCGATCCCCAAGGCCAGCGCCGTCGGAGGAATCGCGGCGCGCTCGGCCGGTGTGAGGCTGATCGGGGCGGGCAGCCACAGCGTCAGCAACACAAGCGCGACACCCGCGATTGCCGCGAGGGCGGTGTAGGTCCGTCTGCCCACAGCCGGCCCCCCGCCAAGCGCGCTCGACTGGCGCGTCAGTAGTCGCGCGGCGGCGAGCGCGAAAGGCGGCATCAATGGGAGCATGTATTGGGGCAACTTCGACTGATTCAACGTGAAGAACAGCAGTGGCCCCAGCACCCAGCACGTCAGCAGAATCGCTTCTTGTGCCTCAGGGTTCACGCGCCGGGCAGACCAGGCCCAGCGCCAATTCCGCAAGCGCCCCAGCGCGGGCACGATCCAGGGAAACGCGGCAACCGGCAGGATCGGCAGGTAGTACCAGAAGGGGGCGGTGCGGTGAAAACGCGTGGTCGTCACGCGCTCGAACGTCTCGCGCACGAATACGTAATGCGGGAATTCCGGAATGCGCCGGGAGACGGCGATAAACCAGGGCAGCGCGACGAGCGCGAACAGTCCGAGCCCCGCGAGCGGGAACAGCCCACGCAACCGTTTGCCTGTCAGCACCGCATAAGGGATCAGGGTCGCGAGGGGAATCAGGATCGCGACCGGTCCTTTCGTCATGGCCCCGAGTCCGATCGCGGCCCACGCGAGATCCGGCCGCTCGTCCCAGAATGCCAGTATCGCGACTGTCGTACAGAAGGAAAGCGCGCTGTCAAAAATCGTCGTGCGCGCGTACGCGAGCACGAGCGGCATCGTCGCCAGCGCCAGGGCCGCCAACCAGCCCGCGTCGGGGCCCCAGCGGCGTCTGACGAACCACAGCACCACAATCAGCGTGGCGATCGTGAAGGCGTATGCCGGCAACCGCGCCGCCGTCTCGGTGGGCCCCAACACCTCCATGACCGCGGCCGCCGCGGCAAAGTACACGACCGGTTTGTCGAGATAAGGCAACCCGTCGAGATGGGGAAGCACGTAGTCGTTCGTCGCCGCCATCTCG
>JBHEMG010000181.1:0-5121 GCA_046262715.1 Gemmatimonadales bacterium | reverse complement strand
GCCAGTGCAGATACGAGAGCTGGCCGAGTGCGAGCAGCGCGCCGGCAATCCAGATCGCCGCCGCGGTAATCCACAGCGCGCCGGGCACCGCACTCGCGGCCAGCGGCGACGGAATGTAGGAAATGACGCTCACGGACCGCGCCGTCACTGCGTTCCCTTCGCCGAGAAGCCGCTGCGCGAGCGACGTGATCACGGGAAGTCCCATCGCCCCGCGCCACGCCAGCTCCGAGATCTCGTCGAATCGAGAGGTCAGTCTGCGCGCCCCCATCCAGGCCAGTGCGAGCAGCACCGTGCTATGAATGAGATACGTCGCCAGCCAGGCGCACACCTCCGCGGCGATGCGCTCAACGATCATCGAGCGATCTCCGGTTCATCTTCTTGCGCTCTGCTTTGCGCGCGTCGATCAAACGCCGCATCTGCGCCAGATCGTCCCCGCTGACATCGCGCTCCGACAGGATCTGTCCGACGACCTCGCTCGGATTGCCGCGAAAGAGGTTGCGGATCACGCCGGAGATTGCTCGGCGCCGCATGTCGAGCTCGCTCACCCGGGCGCGATAGATGAAGGTGCGCCCCTCGGCCCGATGGCTGACCACTCCTTTCTTCTCCATCCGCGCCAGCAGCGTGCTGACGGTGGTGATCGCAAGCGGACGCGATCGCTCCATCGCTTTCTGGACATCCGCGGCCGACGCCTCCCCCTTGTCCCAGAGGACGCGCACCACTGCCAGCTGCAGATCGCTGAGATCGGGGTCAGGCGGCATGACGTCAAACTACAACTGTCGTTCTAAACCCGTCAAGAGCGTTTTTGCCGGACGTGCGGCTCAGCGCGCGATGCGGAAATTGACCATGTAGATGCCGCCTTCGCGGAGCGCGAATCCCGGCGCCCGCTTGCTCCTGGCGCCTTCCGCCGACGAGCCAACGGTCACTTCCGCGGTCGGCTCCAGATCGCAGAACACGTACTGGCCCTCCTTGTCGGTGAACACCTCGCGCTCGCGAGCGACGGGCGCGGCACCAGCTTTCACGGCCGATGTGTCCGCCGCTCGCCAGATCGCGGCGACCCGCGCCCTTGGGACCGGCACTCCGCTGGTGCTGTCGGTCACCGTTCCGTGCACGATCACCGACCTCGCGCTCGATCCTCGGCAAAGCGCGATGCGTCGCTCTTCCGGATCGGGCAGGGTAATGGTCAGCGTCTCCGTGTTCCCCGGCCCAAGCGTCAGCGGGATTGCCGCGAGGGTGATGAAGACCGTGTCGAACTCGATCTTCGTCATTCGCAGCTCGTAGGCGCCGGGTGCGACGGTGTCGAATGCAAAAACGCCTTCCGCCTGGGTTCGCTGCACGATCGGAGCGCGCGTCGAGGTGATCGAAGAGAGTGTGAGCTCGGCACCGACGACAGGAAGCTGCGCGGCGCCGCCGACCACCCGTCCATCGACGCCGGCGCGGTTGTCCTCCGGCAGCGTCGATGCGCTGTCGCGAGGGGCGAACCCTCGCACGTCGCCGCCTACCTCCCAGACGGCCTTGGTTATCAGGTCCTGCGGGCGCGTGCTGATTCTGCCGTACGGGCTGCTCGCTCCGTGCGCCAGAACCGGCACCCGGATCGCCCAGTTGTCGACGATCCAGGCGCCGTTGTCGAGCCGGCGGTACTCGATGTGGCCGGTCGTTGCCGGTCCGCCGCGGGGCAGCAGCTGGCGGCCACGGACCGTTGCCGGCATCTCATAACGGTACTCCAGGTCGCGCAGCTCGCTCGACGCGCGATCGATCCACAGCACGCCGCTCACATCGACGAGACGGCTGCGGCGCTCGGGCTCGAAGGCAAGACCAAGCTGGTTGGGCCGAGCCGAGTCCTTCACTGCGCGCAGGCAGTGATCGCGGATGAATGCGTCGGAGGTGAGCGTGCGCGCATCGGGCGCGTAATAGACCGAGGAATCGCCTTCCGTCCGCGCGAAACCGGTCACCGCCAGCGAATCGGGCGACACACTATAGTATGGCTCGCTGCTCAGCGACCGGCCACGCCACGTGGACGCGTGGATCACCCGCGCCGAATTCGGATCGACCTCGCGCAGAAAACGCTCCAGCCGGTAGGCGAAAAGCTTGTCACCGGCGGCGGCGATGGTCGCGGCGAGCGCATTCTGCGCGGCTTCCCACAGCTCGTACGCCGCATCGCCCGATTCGTGACCGACCTCGCACTTCTGGATGCCTTCGACCCTGACGACTTCGAGCGTCGTCCGGAGCGGTGTCATCGTCGGATCGAAGTGCAGCTGGCTTCCCGAATTGAAGTCGAGCACCGCCGACGAATCCGGAGAGAATCCGATCCGACGCGCGCGCAATCTGAACTGTCCCGCACTCGGCAGCCGCAGCGCGTAGCGTCCGTCCGGCTGGGTGAGCGTTCCCGTCACCATCACGCCGCTTCTGTCGATCAGCACGATGGTGGTACCGCCGATGGGCAGCGCCGAGCCCGAGATGTGGGCGACGCCCGACACTTCCTGCCCTTCCGCCCGGCCGCCGACGGCCACCGCGATTGTCGCCAGCAGCAGCGTGGCGCTGCGAACGCGCGATCCGATCACACCAACGGCCGGCGGTGCCGCCTCAAGGCGCGACGACGAAGGCGACGTCGCTCGACCAGTAATTGGAGTACGCACCACGAACCGTGTAATTGCCCGGTGGCAGCTGGCGCGAAAAAGCATCGTCGCCGACCCTGAAGTCAAAGACCAGCTTCTTCGTCTCCCCCGGAGCAAAGATCCGCTCTGACGGATCGAACGCGGCCTCCTCGCCGCTGAAGCTCGCCGCTGTGCCGTGCACGGCGAACGAGAAAGTGCGGGTCGTATCGTTGTCCGGGAAGAGCGGCAACACCGTCGCCCAGTTTGCCGTCGGGTTGTGGGCAGTGACGGTTATGGCGAAGAAGCCACCGTTCTGCCCGCCGCCCGGACTCGCTGGCTCGACGTCGAGCGAAATGTTCATCGCGTCCGCCGAGACGTGGACCGGGGTCTCGGGCGGCGGTGGATAGGGCCCGGCGTCGAGAATGCACGCACCCTCGCAGCGAACAGTTCCCGCGCACTTGCCGAGGAACTGATCGCGGGGATGTCCTCCTTTCTGGAGAAGCGCGTGCAACATCTCGTGGCGCACCGCGCCGCCGTCCAGAATCGCACTGGCCGACATCACGATCCGGTTGGTGGCGGAGGTCCAGTAGCCGATGATTTGCTCGCCGGTGCGCGTATCGTGCAGAACCTGATTGGTCTTGACCCACTCGACCGCGGCGAGCGATGCCGTCAGTCCCGAACACGCCCGCGTCATCTCCCACCAGGTCGAGTACACCGCTGGCGGCGAATATTCCTCCGCATCGGGCGGCAGCGGCGGAGCGACGAGCCTGTCGCCACCGCAGGAGGCGAGGCCAAGCGATGCAGCCAGCGCAGCAGCCATGAACGCCGCTGCCGCGCAAGTGCGTGTGATCAACGTCACCACCTCGTGTTCGGTTTGCCGAGCTGTGTCTGCTCTATGGCGATATCATGGTGCACAGCATCAGGCAAGACAACCAGCGCCGCTAGCGATCCTTTGGCGTGGAGGCAGCGGCTCCCGAGCCACCGCTTACCGGCGTCGTCGCGAGGCCGGCGTTGAGCGAGCCTTCCACCCGAAACGACGGCGTGAGGAGGTGAGGCTCGGGCCCGGCCGCGTCGTCGGGAATCGGCATCGGCATCGCAAAGCGGTACGTCCCGGCGGCCAGTCCGCTGGGGAGGCGGAATTGGTGCACGACAGTCTGCGTCGGATCGAGCATTCCTTCCTCGGCGCTGCAGCCCTTGGCGGGGGCGGACACCGTCAACCAGCCACCCTGCTCCTTTTTCTGGAGCTCCGTCTTGCAGAAACTGTCGGGGTAGAAGAGCAGGAGGTCGCTGAGATTGGCGATGGTGACGTTGACCGGCTCCCCGGCGACGTAGCTGCCGCGCACGACGCCGGCGGCGGCGCGTCTTCCGGGGCCGGGATCGTAGGGGCTTAGGCTTGCGCAGCCCGATGCGATCAACGTGAATGCCGCGAAAAAGCCCAGATTCGCCCGTCCCAACGCCTGCCGCATGACTCCCCCGATTTTGGATTCCGGGAGCTACCTCAGCAATAAGATTGCCGTCGTTGAATCGGCCGTCGCGGGCGCCTCAGGAGAGCCCCCGGGGATTTGCCGCGGCAGCGCCACAGGTGATACCCGTACTGCCTCAACGGTTTGTCGGTCCGGAGCATCAAACCATTCGACCCCGAGGAGGAATTCATGAAGGTTTCCCGTTTTGCATTCATAGTGGCAATTATCGGCGCCGGCACTCTGTGCCCCGCCATCGCTCCGTAAGGAAGAACGCGGCCGACTATTCGGGCGCGTACGAAGAGCCTGGTCTCGGATTCTATCTCCAGCTACGAGTCGACGGTGCCGGCAGCGTGGAGGGCAGCGGCCGCGAGCCGCTCAACGAGGATGCGTCTGCTTCGAGAACCTTCACGTTGAGGAATGGACGGATCGCCGGCGCGCTGATCACCGCGACCAAAGTCTACGGCGACAATTCCACCGCATCGCTCGAGGGCGTCTCCATCGACAAAACCACCTTCGAGAGTCCGACCGACAAGGGCTTCACGACCTTCGGGCTCGGCGTCGTCGGTACGGGACTACACGTCAACGGACTCGACGTGGACAAACTCTTTCTTCAACTGAGCTCGCCGATTATCGCCGCTCCACGCAGGTAGCTGGATCACCTCAATTCCGCTCTGGCGAGGGCTGCGAGAATGTTCGCTGTAGCGGGCGCCTCGAGGACGTTGTGCGCCGCGAAGTCCTGCGCCTGTGGATACTCGGTGTTCCGGATTCGCTCGGCCGCTCCAGTGAGATCGTAATCGGTGTGCCGAAGCTCGATGTCGGGGCCGAGCAGCAACCAATCGGCGCCCGGCGCACCGAACGGCATTCCGACGCTGCCCGCATTCACCACGCGAATGTCGCCGACCATCCGATCGAACTGCATGTGGGTGTGGCCGCATACGACGACGGCCGCGCCGACTCCCTCGAACACCGGCAGCAATCGGTCTTCCGGAGTGAGACGCGTAAAAATCTCGGTGTTGTTGCGCGGTGTGGCGTGGCAGAACATCACCTCACCCAGCCCGCCGATACTC
>JBHEMG010000180.1:0-4253 GCA_046262715.1 Gemmatimonadales bacterium | reverse complement strand
CGACGCGCGCGCGCCGCCGCACTGAAGAGAAGTACGATCTCTGGAAGAACGGCGTGAAGCTCGCACACCTGCTCGAGCACACACGTCGTCCCGCGTCGCCAGTCGATGCGGTGTCGCCGGCCCCGGTTCTGGATCAGAGTCCCGCGTGCTGACGCATCTGCAGACACTCGGGCTGCTGCTCGAACACGAGCGGATCGAGCCCAATCACCTCGACTGGGCCGAGTTGCGGCGTGTCGCGACCGCGGAGGGCGTCATCGTGCGGCTCAGCGATGCACTCACGGCCTGCGGCGAAGCGTTGCCACCGCGCTTTGGCAACGCGGCGGCGGATGCCTGTGGCGCCGCGCAGCGCGAGCTCGAGATCGTGAACCGTCTCGGCGCACGTTGCACCGCGCTGGGCATGCCACACGCGTTTCTGCGCACGGTGGAGAATCACCCCGATGGCAGTCGCGGGCGCATCACGCTGCTGGTGGGGGTGTCGGCGGCGCACACCCCCGGAATCGACCGTACAATCTTGCGCGACGTGCCGGCCGCCGAACGCCATGGCGGTGCTACGCTCGAGCGTCGCATTGCCGGCGTCAGCGCCTACGTCGCGGTCTATGGGATCCGTGTCCACATCCGTCACGGCCGCATTGGCCGTCTCGGCGAGCACGCCCGCTATGCGCGGTTGCTGCTCGAGCGGGCGCGCCCCGTCGTCGCCGGCCACGTGGCCTGCCGCGCTCCCAGCGTCGAAGACCACCTGCTGTTGCTTGCCATCGACCGCGCGTACATGCGGCCGGCGTTCCGTCTCGCGGATCTCGCGTGGACCATCCCCGTGCTCCGCACGCAGGGCCTGAACTGGGATTACATCTTCGCGACCGCGCTTTCGATCGGGATGCTCCCGGGTGTCGGCACTTTTCTCGCCTACGTCAACGGCATTCACCGCCAAATCTTCGCGCGTGACGTGGTGGATACGACGGTCGTGCAGCGCTTCCAGGGATTTCCGGCGAGTGCCACGACGCAGTTCCCCGCCGCGGGCGCCATCGCGCGGACCTACGCGCACAACGTCGAGGCCACGCTCGAATCGGGACGGTGGCACAGCGTTGCGCGGCTCGCGCTGTTGCCGTTCATCGCGGCGTTGGCGCGCACGAGACGGTCGCTATGAATCCTGAGATCCTTGCCATCTATCACTGCCTGCCCGCTCCGGCGCGGTCCGCCGCCGCATCGCTGCGTGGCTGGTATCTGAACCGCTGGCGCTCGGGACGCGATACCGCGCGCCTGATCGATGAGGCGCTGGACCGGGACCGCTGGAGCGCCCAGCAGTGGCAGACGTGGCGCGAGGAGCGGATGGCGTTCATCCTCCACCGCGCGGCGACGCGCATTCCGTATTACCGCGAGTACTGGGCGGCCCGGCGCCGCCACGGCGACAGCGCGTCGTGGGAGCTGCTGGAGAACTGGCCGTTGCTCGAGAAGGAAGCGGTGCGCTCGGCGCCTCGCGCCTTCGTCGCCGATGATCGCGATCTACGCAAGATGTTTCCGGAGCGGACCAGCGGCACCACGGGGACGCCGCTCGAGATCTGGCGCTCCCGCGATACCGTCACGCAGCTCTATGCCATCGCCACGGCGCGCACGCGCGCCTGGGACGACATCTCCCCCGGCGCCCGCTGGGCCCGCCTCGGCGGCCAGCTCGTGACGCCGGTCCAGCAGCGCCGCCCGCCGTTCTGGGTCTGGAATATGGCGATGCGGCAGCTCTACATGTCGTCCTATCATCTCGCGCCCGACTTGATCCCGCACTATCTCGACGCGCTGATCAAGTACCGGATCATCTATATGGCGGGGTACCCGTCGGCGATTTACGCGCTCGCGCGCCAGGCACTGCGCGCCGGCCGCAAGGATCTGCGCATGGCGGCGATCTACACCAACGCCGAGCCGTTGTACGACGAACAGCGCCGGACCATTGCGGAAGCGTTTCAATGCCCTGTGCGCCAGACCTACGGCATGGCGGAAACGGTGGCCGCGGCGAGTGAATGCAGTGAAGCACACCTCCATCAATGGCCCGAAGCAGGGCACATCGAAGTCCAGCCGGATGGCGAGCTGGTCTGCACCAGCCTGCTCAATCCGGACATGATCCTGGTCCGCTATCGCGTCGGCGACCGCGGGCAGCTCTGCGTGGGAACACAGACCTGTGGCTGCGGCCGCGGGTTGCCGGTGCTCGCGAGCATCGAAGGGCGGATGGACGATCTGCTGATCACGCGCGACGGCCGGACCGCGGCCGCGCTCGACATCGTGTTCGACGGCATCACCGCGATCCGCGAAGCACAGATTGTGCAAGAGCGGTTGGATCTGGTCCGGGTGCGCGTCGCCGTCGCGCCGGGATTCAGCATGGCGCACGAACAGACTATTACCACCGGGGTGCGCGACCGCCTCGGGGAAGTGCAAGTGGTGGTGGATCGCGTGGACGTCGTCCCGCGAACCGCCAATGGCAAGTTGCGGGCAGTGGTCTGCAATCTCTCGGCGGAAGAACGTATCGCCGCCACTTCGGGACGCCCGAAGTTGACGGTTACGACATAGAGGGCAAATGACTTCGCGTCTACTCAAGTTGTACCATCGCCTGCCGCCGCGAATGCGTTCCGCGGCTGCGACGTTGCGCGGCTGGTATCTCAACCGCTGGCGATATGGGTCCGATAGCGGCGCCCTGATGGAGGAAGCGCTGGAGCGCGACAAGTGGAGCGCCGCCCAGTGGGAAAGCTGGCGCGAGGAGCGCCTGGCGTATGTGCTGCACCGCGCCGCGACGCGCGTCCCGTACTACCGCGACCTGTGGGCGGCCCGCCGCAAGCGCGGCGACCGCTCGTCGTGGGAAGTCCTCGCGCATTGGCCGCTGCTCGAAAAGGACGTCGTACGGGCCAACCCGCGCGCGTTCCTGGCCGATGACTGCGAACCGCGGCGCATGTACCATGAGCACACGAGCGGCACGACGGGCACGCCGATCGAGGTCTGGCGCTCCCGCACCACGAATGCGACGCTGCACGCCATCGCCGACGCGCGCACGCGCGGGTGGGACGGAATTCCTGCCAGCGCGCGCTGGGCGCGGCTGGGCGGGCAGCTCGTCACGCCGGTGCGGCGTCGCCGGCCGCCATTCTGGGTCTGGAATGCGGCGATGCGCCAACTGTACTTGTCGTCGTATCACCTGGCGCCCGACCTGATCACTCACTACCTCGATGCGTTGAAGCGCTATCGCATCGTGTACCTGGCGGGCTATCCGTCCGCCATCCACGCACTCGCCGACGAGGCGGTGCGACAGGGCCGCACGGATCTGCACATGGCGGCGGTCTACGCCAACGCGGAGCCCGTGCTCCCCGAGCAGCGGCAGATCATCGCTCAGGCGTTTCAAGCCCCGGTGCGCGAGAGCTACGGCATGGCGGAGACGGTCGCCGGCGCGAGCGAATGTCCCGAGGGCCGGCTGCATCAATGGCCCGAGTTCGGCCATATCGAGGTTCGGGATGACAACGAGCTGGTATGCACCGGGCTGCTCAATCCCGACATGCCGCTCATCCGCTATCGCGTGGGCGACCGCGGCCACGCGCCCGTGGACCAGAGTCCCTGCCCCTGCGGCCGCACCCTGCCGCTCATGGGCGCGATCGACGGCCGCACCAACGACGTGCTGGTGACACCAGACGGACGCCAGGCGGCGCGCGTCGGCGCCGTATTCTCCGGGCTGCCGGTGCGGCACTCGCAGATCTCGCAGGAAGCCCTCGACCTGCTCGTGGTCCGCGTCGCTCCGGCGCCCGGCTTCACCAGCGCGCACGAGCGCACGATCATCGAGCGGCTGCAGGAGCGCATGGGGAACGTCAAGGTCCTCGTCGAGCGCGTCTCCGAAGTGCCGCGCACCTCCAGCGGGAAGCTGCGGGCCGTCATCTCGCACCTCTCGCCCGCGCAGCGCAATGCCGCGCTGGGGCGTGCCTGATATGTCGACTCCCCTCGTCACGGTCGTACTGCCCTGCCGCAACGAGGCCCGCTACATCGCGGCCTGTCTCGATTCGATCATCGGGGGCGCGTATCCCCTGGACCGGCTGGAGGTGCTGGTCGTCGACGGCAACAGTACCGACGGCACACGGAAAATCGTCAGGGAATACACGGAGCGTCATCCGCAGGTGCGGATGCTCGACAACGTGAAGCGCATCGTGCCGACGGGGCTGAACATCGGCATCCGCGCCGCCAAAGGGGAGATCATCGCCCGGATGGACGCGCATGTCGTGTACCCGCCGGAGTACCTGCCC
>JBHEMG010000179.1:0-6822 GCA_046262715.1 Gemmatimonadales bacterium | reverse complement strand
CTTCGATGAAGATCCCCGTCTGGCCCGTCGCGACAAAGCTCGTCTTATGCCCGCGCTTCACGAGCTGATCGCGCAGCTGCAGCTGCGCCGTCATCTTGCCCACATTACAGTCGGAGCCGACGGCGAGAATAACCAGCGCGTCCACCTCCGCCGCGCGCCCGTCGGCAATGGGTAAGGCGGCGGGTGGTTTGCGCGCATCGAGAATGCGCACGCCGCGCGCCCGGGCGAGCGGCCCGAGCTCCGGGTCGTCGCCGATGAACGTGTGCAGGCCGCTCCAGACCTCGAGCCGCTTTTCGATCGCGGTGCGCAGCCAGCCTTTCCACTCGTCGGGCAGCCTGCCCCCGGCGGGCGCGATGCCGACCATGACGGCGGTCGCGCCCTTGCCCTGCGCGATGCCGCGCTCGAAGTCACCCACGACGGGAATTTTGCCACCGAATCCGAGAACGTCCTGTACGGTTTTTCCCGCCTGCGAGCGGTCGAACACCGCGACGATGCGATCGGGGAAATAACGAATGCACGAATTGGCGGTCTTGGACGTCAGCGGCCCGAAGTCGCCGTCGGCGATGATGAGAAAGCGGTGCTGCGTATTGGGCATTTCCATCAGACCGCGCTCACCGCCCGGCGCCGCTCGACACCGGTCCACGGCTCGGTAGGACGGAGCACGGCGGGTTGCGCGCCGGTTCCTTCCCCGTAGACCTCGCCATGCAGGATGTGCCGGATCAGCACCATCGTCACGCAGAGCACCGGCACCGCGACGATGAGGCCGATCGCCCCCAGCAGTGTGCCCATGACCAGGACGCTCGCGATCGTCAGGACGGGCGGGAGGTCGACTTTGCGTTGCATGATGCGCGGCACCACGACATTGGCCTCGAAGACGTGCACGAGCACGCCGAGCAAGAGCACCGAGAGCACTTTCACCCAATCACCCGACGCAACCATGAACAGCGCCGGCAACAGTGTGGAAATGAGCGTGCCGAAGAAGGGCACCACGGCGACCAGGCCGGTGAAAATGCCGAACGCCAGCCAGGAGGGCACGCCCAGGATCCAGAGACCGATGGCCGTCAGTCCGGCGAGCACCGCCATTGCGATCAGCTGGCCGACCACCCAGGCGCGCAGCGTGGCGGAGGCGTCGGAAAAGACGCGGCCCGCGATAGGACGGTGACGCGGCGCGAACAGCGAGATCAAGCCGTCGCGGTAGAGGACCGGTTGTCGCGCGAGGTACAGCGCCATGACCAGCACGCTCGCGCCTTCGATAAACAGCTTCCCCCCGCCGCGCACATAACCAAAGATGGAACCGCTGAGAAAGCCCACCGCATCGGTGACCATGCCCGAAACGACTCCCGACGACGGATTGGCCAGCTCGGTGCGGTTGAGCACCGGGTACTGGCTCGCCCACCGCGCCAGGACGTTTTGAATGTTGGTGAGCGTTTGCGGCAGGCCGCCGATCAGCGCACGCGTCTGATCTACCACCGGCGGCACCAGCAGCACGGCGACGCCGACGACCGCGGCGAGTGTCGCGACGACGGTGACGGTCAATCCGCCCCACCGACGCATCCGGAACCGGCGCTCCAACCAGTCTGTGAATGCGGAGAGATAGACGGCGACGAGAATGGCGAGAAAAACGAGGAGCAAAACGTCGATGACGCGGAGGATGAACAACACGACGAGGACCGCAACAAAGAGCGCCACAAACGTGGCGCTCGACAATCTATTGGGAGGGGCGGTCTCCAAACCGTTCAGCTTTTTTGCTCCGCGTCGTCATCTTCGAGCAGCTCAGCGTCTTTCGCGCCTTTGCCCAGCGCTCTGGATTCGGCCTGCGTGCCGCTGGGCAGCAACCCCATTTTGCGCTTCAACGCGAGCAGCTGCTCGTCGGCGTCGGCCTTCACTTCCATGCCTTGAAACTGCTTGACGAGCGAGTCGCCCGAGAGGTCCTCGTTGACCTCGGCGGCGGCGATGAGCTTGCGCTCCTCGTGCTCGATCTGCTCCGCCATGCGCTCGAACGTTTCGAAGGCGCTCTTGTCGGAGATCGAGCCCATCGTTTCCTGAATGCGCTTGTGGGCTTCGGCGCGCTTCTGGCGCGCGATCAGGATGTTTTTCTTCCGCTTCGCCTCTTCGATCTTGTCGTTGAGCTGTCGCAGCGACGCCTTGAGCCGCTCGGTCTCTTCGCGGTGCTTGACCCATGTCTCCTGGAGCTGCACGGCGCCCTGAACGTGCTCGTTGTAGCGCAGCAGCGCCTGCTTGGCAAGATCGTCCCGGCCCTCCTGCACGGCGAGCACGGCGCGCTTCTCCCAGTCTTCCGAGAGCTTCTTTTCCTGGTCGGCTTGCGCGGAGAGGCGTTTCTCGTCGGCGATCGCGGCGGCCACCTGCTGCTTGGCCTTCGCGAGCTGATTGCGCATGTCGACGATGAGCTGTTCGAGAACCTTTTGTGGGTTCTCCGCGCGCGAGATCAGATCGTTGATGTTCGACCGGATCAGCGTGGACAGACGATCAATGATCCCCATGGCTCTCTATGCTCCTGGCAATGAGCGCTCGCGCTTCTGCGCGAGCAGCCGCTCCGCAAAATCCAGCCGCTCGGCCATCTCGGCTATTTCACCCTGCACATCCGTCAAGCGTTGCTCCAGCTCCGCGACATGATCGGCATCCGCCAAACCTTCGGCGGGCGTATCGGTCCACTCCCCGCCAAAGCCCTTCCACTTCTTGCGACGGTGCCTGCCGGCACGAATCCGCTCGGCCATGGCCGCCGCTAAATCGGATTTGAAGAAACCCCAGAGCACGATCCCCACCACAATAAATCCGCCGATCATACCGATCAGGGGAATCACCTGATTCGGATCAAACGGAATAACCGGCAATGGAGGCGGTGTCTGTAAAACCACGTGCTCTCCTACGCCGCGCTCGTGCGGCCCGTTTCAGCAGGCAACATTACGCCCTCGGCTTCTCGATGTGAGCGTCCACCCGCTGCTGGCCGAGCAGGCGCTCGGTAAAATCTACTCGCTCCGCCAGTTCCGCCACCTCCCGGCGCAGCTGCTCCACACCGTCGAGGATTTCCGCCTGATCCGCGGCGCCTCCCTGTGGCACCGCCCCGTGCCGTAGCCGCTCCGCGAGCGCCTTCCCGAGGGGCGAGAGGGAGATCATCCAGGCAAAAAATCCGCCCATCGCAATGATGGGGATGAATACGCCAATGTCGCCGGCATTCATGGTTGCAGCCGTCCGCCGTCATTTTTCTTGGCGAGGAGGCGCTCGGCGAAGTCCATTCGTTCCGCCAGCTCGCTGAGTTCTTCGCGTACCGACTGCAGCTCGGTCAGGATTTCGTCGCGCTCGGCGGGCTCGAGGCCCGGCCGGCGGTGCTCGCCCGCGATGCGCTTGGCGATCGCCGCGGCCACGGGGCGGACGACCCAAAATCCGCCGCCGAAGACCAGCATGAGCGCCGCCGCTTCCGGTGGGTTCATCGGTCGGTCTTCTTCGCGAGCAGGCGCTCCTGGAAGTCGACGCGCTCGCTCAGCTCGGCGATCTCGTGGCGCGCCTGCTGCAATTCGCCGAGCACGTCCTCGCGCAACGCCTGCACCTCTTCCCGCAGACCGGTGGTGTCCAGCGCGCGTGGCCGAATCCGGTCCGCGAGCGCGCGCACGAGTGGAAAGCCCAGCAGCGTGACCCCGATGATGACGATGGTCAGCGCGAAAACTTCTTCAGGACCCATTTATCACCTCACCGGCGGGAGCCGCTCGGCATCGCGCTGCTTCGCCACGAGACGCTCGAGGAATTCGACCCGCTCGCCCAACTCATTCATCTGCTCACCGAAATGGCGCATGTCTTCGACCTCGCGCCGCAACTCTTTGACCTCTTCCGCGGCCTCATCGTCATCGGCGGGAACGGTCTTGCGGCCCAGGATCCGCGCCGCGAGCGCCTTGCCCACAGGGGATATCGCGAGCAGGAACAGCGTGCCGCCTCCGAAGAGGAGCACCACCGCGACGAGGCCGATGAGGTCATCGGGATTCACTTCGTATCCTCCTTGCTCCGTTCAACCTACTGGCTAGTCTCCGGCCTGCAACACCTTGCGCAGAAATTCAGCGGTGTGAGACGTCTTGGATTGCGCCACCTTCTCGGGCGACCCTTCCGCCACGACCCGGCCGCCCAGCTCGCCGCCCTCCGGGCCGAGGTCGATCACCCAATCGGCCGTTTTCACGACGTCGAGGTTGTGCTCGATGACGACGACGGTGTTGCCTTTGTCCACCAACCGGTGCAGCACTTCCAACAGCAGCCGCACATCTTCGAAATGCAACCCGGTCGTCGGTTCATCCAAGATGTACAGCGTTCGGCCCGTGTCGCGCTTCGCGAGCTCGGTGGCAAGCTTGACGCGTTGCGCCTCGCCGCCCGAGAGCGTCGTCGCCGATTGACCGAGATGGATGTATCCGAGTCCTACGTCGTTGAGCAACTCGAGTTTCGTCTTGATACGCGGCTGGTGCTCGAAAAAATCCAGCGCGTCCGCGACTGTCAGATCGAGAACGTAGGCGATCGACTTCCCTTTATACCGAACCTCCAACGTCTCCCGGTTGTACCGCCGACCCTTACAGACTTCACACGGCACGTACACGTCGGGCAGGAAGTGCATTTCGACTTTCACGAGACCGTCGCCCTGACATGCCTCGCACCGTCCGCCTTTCACGTTGAACGAAAAACGGCCGGGCCCGTAGCCGCGGATCTTCGACTCGGGCAAATAGGTGAACAGCTCGCGGATCGGCGTGAAGAGTCCCGTGTACGTCGCGGGATTGGACCGCGGCGTCCGGCCGATCGGACTCTGATCGATGTCGATCACTTTGTCGATGTGATCGAGTCCTTCGATGCGCTCGTGCGCGCCCGGCACGACCTTGGCGCGATAAAAATGGCGTGCCAGCGACTGGTACAGGATGTCGGTCACGAGCGTCGATTTCCCCGAACCCGAAACCCCGGTGACCGCGACGAACAGTCCGAGCGGGAAGTCGACCGACACATTTTTCAAGTTGTGCTGTCGAGCGCCGAGCACGCGCAGGGTGCGGTCCGCGTTGGCGATGCGCCGGCGCGGCGGTACGGGAATCCGCAGCTCGCCGCGCAGATAGCGCGCCGTCAACGAGTCACGATGGCGCAGCACGTCCGGCAGAACTCCCGCGGCTACGACTTCGCCACCGTGGCGTCCGGCGCGTGGACCCAGGTCGACGAGATAGTCGGCCGCGCGGATCGTCTCTTCATCGTGCTCCACGACGAGCACCGTATTGCCGAGGTCGCGAAGCTCCTTCAGCGTGGCCAGCAGCCGGGCGTTGTCGCGCTGATGCAGGCCGATCGACGGCTCGTCGAGGATGTAGAGAACGCCGACGAGGCGACTGCCGATCTGCGTGGCGAGGCGAATGCGTTGCGCCTCGCCGCCAGAGAGCGTCACCGCCGAGCGCTCGAGCGTGAGATAGTCGAGTCCCACGTCTACCAGGAAGCGCAGCCGGTCGGTGACCTCTTTGAGAATGGGACGGGAGATTTCGGGATCGAGTCCCGGTCGGCCGCTCGCGCGCAGCGGGATCTGCGCGAAAAAGTCGAGTGCTTCGCGCACGGGAAGGGCAACGATGTCGCCGATGCTCCTGCCCGCGACCAGCACTGACAGACTTTCGGGCTTGAGCCGGCGCCCACCGCAGGTGGGACACGGCTGCTCCACCATGAACTGCTCGAGCTGCTCGCGCACGGCGTCCGAGGACGTCTCGCGATATCGCTTGTCGACGTGGTCGAGGATCCCCTTCCAGCCCGACTCGTACGATCCATGCCAGCGCTCGCTGTCGTACTGGTAGGTGATTGTCTTCCCGGGCGCACCCTTGAGCAGCGTTTTCTGGACCGCGGGGGAGAGATCGCGCCACGGGGAGTTGAGGTCGAACTTGTACACGCGCGCGAGCGCCGGCAGCACCACCTTCCTTAGATAGCCACTCGGCTCACCCCAGGGCAGCACGACGCCTTCGAGAATGGACAGGCTGTGGTCGCCGAGCACGAGCTCGGCGTTCACCTCGCGCCGGGTGCCGAGGCCGGAGCACTCGGGGCAGGCGCCATACGGAGAATTGAACGAGAACTGGCGGGGCTCGAGCTCCGGGAGCGACAAGCCGCATTTGGGACAGGCATAACGCTCCGAGAAGGTCCGCGAGCGCGGGCTGCCCGTCTGCCGTACGACTTCCACGACCCCCTCGGCCGCTTTGAGCGCCGTCTCGATCGAGTCCGCCAACCGGCCACGATCGGCCGGGCGCACCACAAGCCGGTCGACGACGACGGCGATCTCGTGGTTTTGGCGGCGATTCAGCTTGGGGAGCGCGGAGAGATCGTACGTTTCGCCGTTGATGCGCGCCCGCACGAACCCCTGTTTGCGCATCGCTTCGAAGACATCGCGAAACTCGCCTTTGCGCCCGCGCACCAGCGGCGCCAGCACTTCGATCTTCGTGCCTTCCGGCCACTCGAGCACAAGATCGGTGATCTGTGACGCCGATTGACGCTCCACCGGCGTGCCATCATTGGGGCAATGGGGCGTGCCGGTGCGCGCCCACAACAGGCGGAGGTAGTAATAGACCTCGGTGATCGTGCCGACGGTGGAGCGCGGATTGGCACCGGCGGTCTTTTGCTCGATCGAGATTGCGGGGGAGAGACCTTCGATAGCATCAACGTCCGGCTTATCCATGAGACCGAGGAACTGTCGCGCGTACGCGGACAGCGATTCGACGTAGCGGCGCTGCCCTTCGGCATAAATGGTGTCGAATGCCAGCGACGACTTGCCCGATCCCGACAACCCCGTGAAGACCACGAGGGCGTTGCGGGGGAGCTCGACAT
>JBHEMG010000178.1:0-3625 GCA_046262715.1 Gemmatimonadales bacterium | reverse complement strand
AAAGGCGCTCGCGACGCCACCGGGATGCTGCATGGGACGTTTGTGCTCGACCAGTGGTTTGGGCAGTGGGATGCGTAATCAGTGCAGCGCTGCGACGGCGGAGCTGCCATGGGAAAAAACGAGGTCTTGCACTGAACGGCGCGTACGGTGACATCTGCCTGGAGGAGCCTGGGCCGCCATCACGATGGGAAGAACGATTCTGGTCTCCGGCGCCGGCGGCTTCATCGGCTCAGCGGTAACGCGCCGCCTCGTCCGCTGGGCTGAGGCGGGCGCCGTTCTATGGGATGGCGAATCAGTGGACGCTGTCTGTGCGCTGCTCCGGCCGGGCTCGTCCACCGAGCGATTGGAGGACGTCCTGCAATCGCCGTTGTTGGCGGTCGAGCGCGCCGACATCACCGTTATCGGCGCCTTGAAAGAACTCATGGGCCGATGCGCCCCGAAGGCGGTCTTGCATTTGGCCTTCGATCCCTCGGGTTTCGAGCCGCAGACTGAAAGCGAATGGCGCGCGCGCCATTTAGCGCCCCTGGAAACGATGTTCGAAGCGCTCTCGCGCGTGGGTGGCGCACGGTTCGTGCACACGAGCAGCGCCTGGGTGCTGGCGCCTGGCGAGCAGCTGGCCGAAGACGCGCTCGTCGCTCCGTCGCTCGATTATGCAAAGGCAAAGACAAAGCTGGACGAGGCGCTGGCCACGCTGCATCGCGAGCATGGCGTGCCCTTCGTCAATTTGCGCCTGTTCAACGTTTTCGGGCGATACGAAGACATTCATCGGCTCCTGCCCCATCTCGTGGATCGGTGGCGCAGCAGCCGGCCGGCGCGCCTGACGCACGGCGAGCAGGTGCGTGATTTCAACAACGTCGACGATATCGCTGAGGCCTATCGCCTCGCGCTGCTCTGCCCGCCGTCCGCCTGCGGCGCAGTTTATCATATCGGCTCAGGTCGCGGCGTTAGCGTGCGAGAATTCGCCATGCTGGTGCGTGCCGCGATGGATGTGCCGGGCGAAATCGAGTTCAACACCGCGCGAACGCGCGATCAGCATGTCCCGGCGTTAGTAAGCAATCCGAGCCTAGCGACGCGCGTTCTAGGCTGGCAACCGCGCGACGATCTAGAAGTCTGCATTCGGGACGCCGTGAAATGGTGGCTTGCGAGGCCGACCGCGCGTGATGAAGGTGCGGCCTGACCGGCGCGGCCCAGCGGAGAGAAGTATAGTGCCCCCGAAGAGTACGAAAAAAAGACTGCGCGTTCTGGTGCTGTCATGGAACTATCCCACGCCCGCGGCCCCGCAGCGCGGCCTCTGGGTCGAGCGGATGTGCGACATAATCTCGGCCGAAGCCGACGTCCAAGTGATTGTACCCACGCCGTGGGTGCCTCCCCTCGTTCCGTCGCTCTCACGTTTTCGTTCGGTGCCCAGGCGCGAGCGGCGGGGAGACGTCGACATCATCTTTCCGCGCGTCCCCGGGTCCATCGAGTACAAGACACACGACTTGGACGCGCGCCTGGCACGGCCGTTCGTGCGAGCAGCCGCCTCGCGCCTGCACCGCGAGAATCCTTTCGACCTGATCCACGCTCATTTCATTTACCCCGATGGCGTGGTGGCCAGCCGGATCGGCCGCGACCTCGGAATTCCTGTGATGACCTCGGAGCATAGCTTCTGGACGCCCTGGCTGGAGGACCGTCCCGCCGTCGGGGGGCAGGTGAGAGCAGCGTTGCCGGACATCGCCCTCGTTGCGCCAGTCAGCGGCTTCGAAGAGGTCCGTTTGGCAGACTATGCGGGCAGCCGGATTAAGCGGATGGAAGTGCTGCCCGAGCCCCTGGACGATGAGATTTTTCACCCTGATGGAGGTCCGCGCGATCCGGACGAGCTGCTGTTCGTCGGGCTGATCCGTTACTTCAAGCGCCTCGACGTGCTCCTGCGCGCGCTCGCTGAGGTGCGAAAGCATCGGCCCAATCTCCGGCTGCGGATTCTGTCGGCCAAGGCGCTCAGCTATGCCGCCGACCGACGCGAGATCGATGCGTTGATCGACGAATTGGACTTGCGGTCAGCATTGACCATTGTCGAGGATAACGATGCAGCGGCGGTGGCCGAGGCAATGCGGCGATGCACGCTCGTGGTTGTGTCCTCAGGCGCCGGGCGCGAGACATTCTGCTCTGTCGCGTCCGAGGCTTTGGCCTGCGGCACGCCGCTGATCGTCACTCGCTGCGGCGGTCCCGAGGAATTCGTCGGCCCGGAGGATGGAGTGATGATCGAGGCCGACGACCCGGCGGCAATGACCAGCGGCATTCTCACCGCGCTCGAACGGCGTCATGAATTCCGGGAAGCGGAGATTAGCGCGCGGGTTGTCGCGCGCTTCGGCCGTTCGGCCTGGCGGGCGCGAGCGATGACGATTTACGATTCGCTCGTAGGAGCGCATGGCTGAAGCCGATCCAACGGTCGCGGAGGCGACCCGGTCGAGCCTTCCGGTGCGCCAGCCCGCGCTCGACGGAGTGCGGGCGCTGGCGGTGATCGGGGTGATCGCGTCCCACGCCAACCTCTTCAAGTTAGGCTGGATCGGCGTCGACATCTTCTTTGGCCTCTCGGGCTACCTCATCACGGGTATCCTCCTGGACGCCAAGGGCGCTCATCCTACCCGGAGCGCGTATTTTATGCCCTTTTACATGCGGCGCGCGCTGCGCATCCTGCCGCTCGCTTGGGCCGTGGCGCTGATCGCCGCAGCGATCCAAGGCCAATGGAGCGGGCTCCTTTGGTATATGGGCTACCTCGTCAATTGGCTGCCCAGAAACCCGCCGCCTGATGTGCTCGGCCATTATTGGTCGCTGGCCGTGGAAGAGCAGTTTTATCTCGTCTGGCCGGCAGTGGTGCTGTTCGCTTCACGCCGAAAGCTTCCCGCCATCACGATTGGCGTGATCGTGCTCGACATTGTCTGCCGCTTCGCCCTGTCAACCTGGCCGCCTCCCTTCGCAAACCAGCAGTTTCTCGGGCTCGCCACCTTCGCCCGCGCAGACACTCTCGCGGTCGGCGCGCTGCTTGCGCAGCTCGAGCGGACGCGTGGACTGCCTGCCCGAGGGGTCGGCTGGTTCTGGATGGCGGCGATTGCGGCCGCAGTGGCGATCGTCATCATCCACCGGCTCGAGATAAACGGGATTGCACCGGTCCTGACTTATAACTTGAAATGGCCGGTCATCGCTGCCGGTGTCGGTGCCGGGCTCCTGATCGTACTCATCCGGCCGCCCCGCTTTCTACAATGGTTTTGGATGCGCTGGATCGGGCAGATCAGCTACGGCGTCTACGTGATTCATGCGCTTTTCGGCCGTCCGCTGCACGCCCGCTTCGATTCGCCAGTGATCGTCTTCGTGCTCCAGCTAGGCCTAACGGTCCCGCTTGCAGCCCTGAGCTGGTATTTCTTCGAGGCACCGATACTGGCGCAGAAGCACCGCTGGCCCATGCCGTCCGCCCGCCGGCGCTGAGCGCCCGGCGCCAGCGGCGTCGTGAGTTTGTCACACGCGGAACCGAAACCGCCAATCTTCGTCGGGCGGTGCAGGCCGTTCGTCGAAGAGGGGGTCAAGCTTGCCAAGAGTTCACCTAGCGGCCCGCGTCAGTTCATGTCGCGCGGCCCAGGGGCCAGCGACC
>JBHEMG010000177.1:0-22314 GCA_046262715.1 Gemmatimonadales bacterium | reverse complement strand
GGCGGCCTCGAGCTCGTCGGGCGTCGCGTAGCGTGAGATCGCGCCGCCCTGGCGGATCAGGACGAAGTCGTCGGCGAGCGGATCGTTGCGCGCGACAGCGTCCCACGTGACGTCGCGCACGAACTGATCGAACCACGAAGCCCGCACCCGCCACAGCTCGAGCCGGTAGTGCAGCCGCAGCGGAAATCCCGATCGCATGAGGCCGACGAACTTGCCGTCGGCGAGCAGGCCGGTGCTGCGCACCCGCGGCGTCGTGGTCTGAAGGGTGACGGTGAGCGCGGGCGACTGGAGCGCCGCGCCCACGCGTGGCGTGAGGGTCAGGAGCAGCGCCGCTCCAACCCGCACAATCGAGCGCATGCTAGAAGCGGTGATCGAGTCGGACCGTGAGGCGCAGCCGTTCGCCGGTCGTTACCGCCTTGGCGACGTACACCCCGAACCCACCCCAATCGACGCCGAGTCCCGCGTCCACCAGCCAGTTGTCGAAGCGCGGGATGCGTCCCGCCGGCAGGCGGTTCGGCCCGTTGCCGACGAGCCACGCCTGTCCCGCATCGGCGAACACGACGACGTCGAGCCCCTCCAGCCAGAAGAACGAGTTGGCCGGCCCGGTCCCGCCGCTTTCATCCCCGGGCTTGTCGTCCTTCCAGGGGTTATAGCTCCAGTTCAGCTTCACGTGGCCGCGGTACTCGGTTTGGAACGCGATGACGCGGTCGCACGCGGCGACGCGCGCCGCGGCGAATGCCGGATCGACGAAGTCGTTGTTGCAGGCGCTTGTGCGGAACGGATGGCCGGGCATCGGGTCGGGGCCGCCGAGCGACAGGCGGCGCTGCATCGGCAGCGGATCGCCGCCCGCCCAGCCGCCCGCGATGAGCCGCACATTTACCCGGCCGGTGGGACTGATGCGCGCGTAGTGGCGGACATCGAGGAACACCCGGTCGAATCGGTACGGGCCGCCGGCGGTGATCGAGTCGCGGACGGTTGCCGGCACGCCGGCCTGCGGCACGACGTCGTTGCTGCGCGAGTGCTCGAAGCTGGTCCGCACCAGCCAGCCGGTGGTGGGCTCGTCGATGTCGTTGCGCGTGTCCAGCGCGGCATTCGCCGCGAGCGTCGTGTAATGGCCTTCGTCGATCGGCGGATTGGGGCGCCAGATGTCGGAATTGCGGAACACGGTCCACGGGTCCTGGTTGGCAACGCTCGTCTGCCATTCGCTGCGCAGCTCCAGGCCGAGCGTGATCGGACGCTCCGGCTGCGCGAACGCGCGCACCGCCCATCCTTTGTTGAGATAGTAGTCGCGGTAATCGCGTCCGAACAGAAATGCGCTCCACCCGATTTCGGAATTGTGCAGTCCCCAGTCTTCGACGGGGGAGACGACGTCAAAGGCGCGCACCCCGACGCCGGCGGGGCGGATGTCGCCCGAGCGCAGCTCGCTGCGGAACATGTAGCCGAGATCGCTGCGCTTGTCCGATAGATCGCCCGCCGAGCGGAAGACGCCGAGCGCATCGACGCGGAGGCGGAAGTTGCGCTCGATTTTCCAATCGAACAGCGGCCCGAATACGATGGGCAATCCTTCGATGCGGTTGAACGTGCCACCCGTGGCGATGGTGAGCGAGGAGCGGGAGTCGGCGGTGCCCCAGGAGACGCGCGCGCCGGGGTTGAAGAGGCGACGCCGGAGATTCGGCGCATACACGATCTCATCGCCTTCGTTGCGGAGGCGATACAACAGCGGCTCGCGATACTGGCGCACTTCGCCGCCCATGCGGGCGTTTGCCGTATCATCCGCGATGCCGCCCACCACGATCACGTCGCCCGTCACTTCGGCGCCGTCTTCGAACAACAGATCGCCGTTGATGACGACCAGTGTGCCCTGCACGCGGCCGCCGACCAGCACCGGGCCGTTGCGCACGGCGACGTTGCCGCGCCATTCGTTGCCCCGTGGCAGCCGGGTCCGGCCGACGAGCCGGGTGGTGCCGGGCGCGTTGTAGAAGCGGATCACTTCATCAGAAACCACGCGCGGCAACGCCCGCGCCTCGAGCGTCGCGCTCGAGCTGTCGGGATGAATCACGATAGTGGTGTCCTGCGTGACGGCGAGCGCCAACAGCAGTGTGATCATAGGTCGGCTTTCAGTGGAGGCTCGATACCGAGACGACGCATGCGGCGGTACAAATTGGCGCGGTCGGTCTGCAGGCGACGCGCCGCTTCGGCGACGTTGCCGCGCGAGGCGGAGAGCGCCCGCGCGATCAGCTCGCGCTCGTACTGGTCCAGCGTTTCGCTAAGCGCAATGTCACGCCATGGCTCATCGCTGGGCTTCGTGGCGACGATGGGCCCGTTATTCGGCAGCACGCGCGCGACATCCGCCACAGTCACGACGTGTCCGGTTGCGAGGATCGCCATCCGTTCCACGATGTTTGCCAGCTCGCGCACGTTGCCCGGCCAGCCGTAGGCGGCGAGGAGCGGCACGGCGCCCGCGTCGAACTGCACCGGCCGCCCCAGGCGCAGCGCGAATCGCGCCGAGAAATGCCGCACCAGCGCCGGGATATCCTCGGGCCGCTCGCGCAGCGGCGGGATGTGAATCGGCAAAACGTTCAGCCGGAACCAGAGATCTTCGCGGAACTGTCCCAGTCGTACGGCGGCCGTCAAATCCTTGTTGGTTGCGGCGAGCACGCGAACGTTCACGGAGAATGGCCGCTCGCCGCCGACGCGCTCCACGATGCCGCTCTCCAGCACGCGCAGCAGTTTGGCCTGCGCTTCAGCCCCGAGGTCGCCGACCTCGTCGAGGAACAGGGTGCCGCCGTCGGCGAGCTCGAAGCGGCCCCGCCGCCGCTCGGTCGCGCCGGTGAAGGAGCCGCGCTCGTGACCGAACATCTCCGATTCGACGAGATCGCGCGGTAGCGCCGCGCTGTTGACGGTCACGAACGGCTTGTTGCCGCGCGCGCTCTGACGGTGAATCGCCGACGCAACCAACTCCTTGCCCGTCCCCGACTCGCCGGTGATCAGCACGCGCGATTCGGTCGGGGCGACGCGGGCGATCAGTTCACGCAGCTCTTCCATCGCGGCGCTCGAGCCCACGAGTGGATCGTCGTGGCCCAACTCCTCGTGCAGCCGCTTGTTCTCGGCCAGGGTGCGGCCCATCTCCAGCGCGCTGCGGAGCGTCACGACCACACCCTCTGGCGCCAGGGGCTTCTCGAGGAATTGAAACGCGCCGAGTTTGGTCGCGCGCACGGCGTCGGACAGGGTAGCCTTGCCGCTCATCATGATGACGGGGATGTGCGGCGCGCGTTTGCGGATCTGCTCTAGCGTCGCGAGACCATCGGGTCCCGGAGGCATCATCAAGTCGAGCAGCACCGCATCGGGGCCCTCGGATGCCAGGCGCGTCAACGCCGCGGTGCCGTCGGCTGCGTCGACCGTCTCGAAGCCCTGCGATTGCAGCAGCGCGGCGATCATGCGGCGAATATTGGCCTCGTCGTCGACTACCAGGATGCGTGGATTCATGAGGCGCCCGGAAACACGATGGAGAAGGTCGCGCCGCCGCCCGGCGTTTCACTCACCGCGATTGTGCCGCGATGCGCTTCAAGGGTCAGGCGCACGAGCGCGAGGCCCAGGCCGGTGCCGTCGTCTTTGGTCGTGAAGTACGGCTCGAACACGCGCGAGCGCAGCTCCGGTGGAATGCCCGGGCCATGATCCGCGATCGTCACGGCGAGCCCGTCGCCGTTTCCGGTGATGGTGACATCGATGGCGCCGTTGCCGTGCATGGCCTCGGCCGCATTGCGATAAAGATTCGCGAACGCCCGGCGCAGAGGCTCGTAGTGGCCGAGAATCGTGTGGCTTGCGGCGCGCGGTGTCAGTCGGACCTCGACGCCATTCGGCACGCTGGTTCGGCCCAGCTCCTCCAGAAGCTCGACGAGATCGACTTCACTCTGCGGGCCCTCGGGGAGTCGGCCGAATTCGGCGAATTCCTTCGCCAGGCGGTCCAGGCGGTCGGTTTCCGCCGCCAGAACCTGAATGGCCGTTTCCGTCCGTGCGGCCGTCTGACCATCCGGCCGGCCAAGCTGATCCACGGCGATCCGCATCGACGTCAGCGGATTCTTGATCTCGTGCGCCACCCGCCGCGCCACCTCGCGGAAGGCGCGGAGGCGCTCGGCCTCGAGCTCGCGCTCACGCGCCGCGGCGAGGGCGCCCGCCAGCTCGCGCAGCGCCTGGCGCAACGCTTCGAACTCGGGCGCTCCGCGCGTCGGCGGGCCGCCTGGCAGCGGCTCGCTGCGTCGAATCAGCTGCGTCCATCCCACCAGCTCGTCGATGGGCCGCGACAGCTGCCGGGACAAATGGCCAGCGAGATTCACGGCGGCATAGAGGACCGCGGCGCCGAGCAGTAGGATGACGATGGCGAAGCCTGCCGTGTAGTAGCGCAGGAAGGTTTCGGCGCGTCGGGCGAGGCTGACCGAGGCCGACACTTCATTGAGATGATGGCGCAGCAACACGCGCTCGCGGAAACTCAGGTGCAGCGTGTCGACGCCCTCCAGCAGGCTGCGGGCCGTGGTGGCCACTCGCTCCGTGGAGGCGCGGGCGCCGGCGGCGGGCAGCAGCCGACGGACCGACAGCACCCAGCCGGCAACGGCCAGCACCGTTGGAACGACGGTCATGATGACGAGGACCACGAAGATTCGTCGTCTGAAGGGAAGCGCCATTCGGCCCGAATCTAGGGAATTGACGTGGCTGTGACAAATCGACACGGTCAAACGGGAGGACATAATGACGAGCCATACCCATTATCTGTGGTTCAACACAAAACAGCGGCAGGAAATCATCGACATCACCGACCAGGTGGCCAAGGAGGTAGGCGCCAGCAAGGTCCGCGAGGGAATGGTGCTTGTGAGCGCGATGCACATCTCGGCCTCGGTCTTCGTGAACGACCACGAGTCGGGATTGTGGGACGACATCCTCAAATGGCTCGAGGGGACCATCGCGCCATGGGATCCGCAGCGCTATCGCCACAATGAAACCGGCGAGGACAACGCGGCCGCGCATCTGCGCAGCCTGACGATCGGGCACGAGGTGATCGTGCCAATCACCGCCGGCAAGCTGGACTTCGGGCCGTGGCAGCGCGTGTTTTACGGCGAGTGGGATGGGCAGCGGAAAAAACGGGTGATCGTCAAAGTCCTGGGAGAATAAGCATGGTGATGCTGCTTCTCGCCGCGCTCTTCGCGGCAAACGTGCAAGACACTGATGCAAGCGCGGTGCTGCGACTCGAGGACAATTGGGCGAGTGCGTTGGTGCGGCGCGACTCGATCGTATTCAACCGATTGCTGGCCGCCCGCTTTGTCTATACCGAAAACGACCAGATGATGGATCGCGCAGCCGTGCTACACGGTGTCGTCGCCGGACCGGACACGGTTACGGCGGCGCGCAATGAAGCAATGGCAGTACATCGCTTTGGCCCGGTCACGATCGTCGTCACGGGCTGGCTCATCGTCGAAGGGCGCGGCACGAGCGGCGCGTTCACCCATCGCTATCGCTTCACCGATACATGGGTGAAGCGCCGTGGCCGCTGGCAAATCGTCGCGGCGCAGGACTACGTGGCGCCGTGAAGCGCGCGTGGCTGGGCCAGATCGCGGGCATCCTCGTCGCCCTGGTAGTCATTCTCTGGTTCATCCAGGCGCGCCGCGCCCCGGTGCAGATGCTCGAGCGCCGCGATTGCCAGCACGCCTATGCCGTCGCCCGGACCCGCGCCGATACGGTCGCGGTGGACGGGCGCCAACCGCTCGGCGCGACGCGGACCGATAGTCTCGCGCCGACGTGCGGCTCCTTGCGCAAAACCGGCAAGCTGTGAGACGTTGGCCGGCGTGATCGCGCCGCAACCGCTCGTGCTCGAAGGGCGCGGGATTCGCCTCGAGCCCATGAAAGCAGAACACGCCACGGCGCTCGCCGCCGCGGCAGCCGACGGTCGCCTCTGGGAGCTGTGGTACACCGCCGTCCCTACCGCCGAGAAGATGCCCGCCTACATCGCCGACGCGCTCAAGGGGCAGCGGGACGGGCACATGCTGCCGTGGATCGTGCGCGAGACCGCGGGCGCTGTCATCGGCGCGACGCGCTACCACGACATTGTGCCCGCGGTCGACCGCGTCGAGATCGGCTACACCTGGTACGCACAGAGCCGGCAGCGCACCGCCGTCAACACGTCCTGTAAGCTGCTGTTGCTCGCGCACGGCTTCGACACGTTGGGATGCAAGTGCGTAGGTCTCCGCACCGATAATTTCAACTTTCGCTCGCAGCGGGCGATCGAAGCGCTGGGCGCGAAGAAAGACGGCGTCCTGCGTCATCATGCGGCGCGGCGCGACGGCACGGTGCGCGACAGCGTGATGTACAGCATCCTGGCGAGCGAATGGCCGGACGTGCGGCGCCATCTGGAGCTGCGGCTCGCGCGGCATCAGGTTTCCGAGTGACGACGCCCCCGCCCGACGCCACGCCGCTGATCCGGCGCTTTGGCCTGGTGCACGCCACCGCGCTGAACATGACGAACATGATTGGGATCGGTCCCTTCATTACGATCCCCCTGCTGATGTCGGCGCTGGGCGGCCCGCAAGCAATGGTCGGGTGGGCCGTCGCGCTGATCATCGTGATGTGCGACGGGATGGTGTGGAGCGAGCTGGGCGCCGCCATGCCAGGATCGGGCGGGTCATTCGGCTATCTGCGCCAGGGCTATGGTCCCGCAAAGCTCGGCCGGCTCATGGGATTTTTGTTCGTGTGGCAGTTCATCTTGAGCGGTCCGCTCGAGATCGCGTCCGGCTACATCGGGTTCTCGCAGTACCTCGGCTATATCTGGACCGGCATCACGGCCACGCAATCGATGATCGTCATCACCGCGATCGGGCTGCTGAACGTGGCGTTGTTGTATCGTCGCATCACATCGATCGCGACGATCACGCTGACGCTGTGGATCGGGACGATCCTGACGGTGCTCGTGGTCATTGGGACCGGCCTCATGCACTTCGACACGCGCGTCGCGTTCGACTTCCCGCCGGGCGCGTTCAACTTCTCGATCGGGTTTTTCCTCGGACTGGGCGCCGCGAGCCGCATCGGCGTGTACGACTATCTCGGCTATTACGACGTCTGCTACATCGGCGATGAGGTCAAGAATCCCGGTCGTGTGATTCCGCGCTCGATCCTGCTGAGCACGGCATTGGTCGCGGTGATCTACGTCGCCATCAATTTCTCGATCATCGGGGTCGTGCCGTGGCGCGACTTCGTCCCCGCCAGCTCGCATCCGCAGTCGAACTTCGTCGTCTCGATTTTCATGGAGCGGATCTACGGCGCGCGCGTCGCCACGATATTCACGGCGATGATCCTGTGGACGGCGTTCGGCTCGGTGTTCGCGCTGCTGCTGGGTTATTCGCGCGTGCCGTACGCGGCGGCAAAAGACGGCTACTTCTTCTCGATTTTTGCGCGCCTGCATCCGTCGCATGGCTTCCCGTATGTGTCGCTGGTGGTCCTGGGCGTGCTGTCGATTGCTGCCGGCTTCGTCTCGCTCGGAACGGTCATCGACGCGCTGATCACGATGCGCATCCTCGTACAGTTCATCGGCCAGATCGGCGCGGTCGCACTGCTGCGTCGGAACGCACCCGACATGGCGCGGCCTTATCGCATGTGGCTCTATCCGCTGCCCAGCCTCATTGCCCTGCTCGGATGGATCTTCATCTTTGCCACGACACCGCCACTCGTCATCGCATTTGGACTCGCCGCCTTGCTGCTGGGCGTGGTCTGCTTCGGCGCTTGGTCATGGCGGGGACGCACGTGGCCGTTCAATTTCAGACCTTCCGTGGAGATGCCATGAAGCAATTGAGCCGGCGTGACTTTCTGACAACCAGCGCCGCGATGGCGAGCGCGGCGCAATTACCGATCGGCGCTTTGACCAGCGACCCGCCGCGCGCAGACCCGGCGGCCGCCACGGTCGTACTGTTTCAGGGCGACTCGATCACCGATGCGGGGCGCAACCGTGATTCGACCGAGCCGAACAGCGCGGGGGCGCTCGGCAACGGCTATCCGTTGCTCGTCGCGTCCGCGGTGCTGGCCGCCCGCCCAAAAGGGGCGCTGCGCTTTTATAATCGTGGCATCAGCGGCAACAAGGTCCCCGATTTGCAGCAGCGCTGGACCAGGGATACCCTCGATTTGAAGCCCGATGTCCTCAGTATCCTGATCGGCGTGAACGATTTCTGGCACACGCTGGACCACGGCTACACGGGGACGGTGCGCGATTACGAGGATCAGTACACCGCTCTGGTCGAGCAAACGCGGCACGCATTGCCCGGGTTGCGGCTGATCGTGCTCGAGCCGTTCGTGCTGCGCACCGGCGCGGTCACGGCGCGCTGGTTTCCGGAATTCGACGAGCGGCGCGCGGCAGCGGCCCGGGTGGCAGCGCGCGCGCGCGTGACCTTCGTGCCGCTCCAGTCGGTGTTCAATCAGCGCGCGGGACTGGCACCGCCCGAGTATTGGGCCGCCGATGGCGTCCATCCGACGCCGGCCGGACATGCGGTGATCGCCGAGCAATGGCGTCACGCCGCGCACCTGTAGCGATACGCAGAGCATCTCCAGTCGATCTGGCGCGGACTCCTATATTGGAGGACCATGTTTTTCTGGACATGTGAAGCATCCTCGCCCGTCGATTATTTGTTGCTCATCAGCGCCGCGTCGTGCTGGGTGTACGCCGCGTGGTGTCTGATTCAGCTGCGCTACGAGCGCCGCACGCCGCTCATCTGGTGGGAGCCGGTGCCGTTCACGAGCGCCGATCTGACTTCCGTGGGCCGAAATTATCAGCGGCGGTTTTTCTTCGCGATACTCGCCGGCCTCTCTGCAATTCTTCTCGCCGTCGCATTCTGCGCTAGTCGTTAGCGTCTTCGTCGCGCTCGGCTGTGCCGCGCGCGCGACGCCCGCATTACCGAAATCAGCCGGCAACAGCCCCTGGGTCCAGGTATGGGGTGATGAATTCGATGGACCCGCCGGCGCGGGCATCGATACGACCAAGTGGCGGTATGATACGGCAGACGGCTGCGCGCAATCCAACTGCGGCTGGGGCAACAACGAGAAGGAGTATTACCGCTCCGATGCGAGCAACATCTCGCGGAACGGAGCGGGGCAGCTCGCCATCGTGGCGCGCACCGCGCCGTCCGGCCTGCGCTGCTACTATGGGGCCTGTCGCTACACCTCCGCGAAAATCACCACACGCGACAAGGAGTGGGTCACGCCCGGTCGCGTCGTCTCGCGCATCAGACTCGCCCCAGGACAGGGATTATGGCCCGCGTTCTGGATGCTCGGCCGACGTGTCGCCACGCTCGGCTGGCCCGACGGCGGCGAGATCGACATCATGGAAAACCACGGCAGCGACATCAGCACGACCAGCTCGGCAGTGCATGGGCCGGGTTACTCGGGAAATACGCCGTTCGTCCATGCGCTCGCGCGTGGCACGCTGGGGCCGGACTTCCATACTTTCGCCGTGGAATGGGATTCGGTGCACATCCGGTTCTTCGTGGACGACACGGTGCACTACGTCGTATCGCGCACGGATGTGCGGCACTACGGCAACTGGGTCTACGATCAGCCCTTCTATCTCGTGCTGAATCTCGCCGTCGGCGGCCACTTCGACGGTGACCCGCAGTCCGACACGATCTTTCCCGCCACCATGTTGGTCGATTACGTGAGAGTGTACCGCACGCGATGACCGTCGTTCATTGGAGCGGCCGGTAATTCACGTCGAGCGCGCTCAGGCGCGCGACATGCTTCCGTAGCCGCGCCGTAAAATCCTTAAAGTTCTTCTGCGCGCGCGGCGTCCACGCCACTTCCGCCAGCGCGGTCAAGCGCGGAAACACCATGTACTCGACGTTTCGCGGATTGCGCTGGTATTCCGTCCAGATCTGGCCCTGGGTGCCCAGCACGTGGGCCGCCTGCGCGGGGGTGAGCGCGGCAGGCACCGGGTCGTACGCGTAGACGGAATCGAGCGGCAGAAATCCGCCGATGGCCAGCGGCTCCGCCTGCGTGTTCTGCGCCTGGTAATAATCGAAGTAGGTATTCGACGTCGGCGTCATGACCACGTCGTGGCCTGCTTGCGCGGCGGCGATCCCGCCTTCGATGCCGCGCCACGACATCACGACGGCGTTAGGTGCGAGGCCGTCCATCCCGCCCTCGAGGATTTCGTCCCAGCCGATCAGCGCGCGGCCCCGCGCCGCGAGCCACTGGCTCATCTGCGCCGTGAGCCAGCTCTGCAGCTCGTTCTCGCTATGCAGTCCCAGCCGCCTGATGCGCTCCTGCGCGATGGGGCTCGCCTGCCACTGCTGCTTGGGCGCTTCGTCGCCGCCGGTATGAATCCAGTGACCGGGAAAGAGCGCGAGCACTTCGGTCAGCACGTCCTGCATGAAGTGGATGGCCGAGTCGGAGGGATTGAGGATGTTTTCATCCACGCCCCAATGCGTCAGGACCTGCAGCTGCTCGGCGGTGTTGCCGAGCCAGGGATAGGCGGCGATGGCGGCCTGCGCGTGTCCCGGCATTTCGATTTCGGGCACGACGGTGATGAAGCGCGCCTTTGCATACGCCACGATCTCGCGGACATCGTCCTGCGTGTAGAATCCGCCGTGCGGCGTGCGATCGTAGACCCACTGCGTCGAGTCGGCATAGTCATGCTGCACGCCCACGAGCGACTGCGTGCGCCAGGCGCCCACGGACGTGAGCAGCGGATACTTCTTGATCTCGATACGCCAGCCCTGATCGTCGGTGAGATGCCAGTGGAAGCGGTTCAGCTTATGGAGGGCGAGCAGGTCGATGTATTTCTTCACGAACTCCTTCGGCATGAAGGAGCGCGACACGTCCAGATGCGCGCCCCGCCACGCGAACCGCGGCATATCCTCGATCTCGACGGCGGGAATCGTCCAGGACACGGCACCGCCCACCGGGGCGGAGCGGAAGATGTCGGGCGGGAGCAGCTGGCGCAGCGTCTGTACGCCGTAAAACACCCCGGCGGGGCGGTAGGCGTGAATCGAGATGCGCGAGCTCGTGACCGACAGCCGATAGCCCTCTTCTCCCAGCGTCCCGAGCGTCGGATCGAGGCGCAAGGAGATCACGCTCGACGCCGCGGCCGCACCGACGCCGAGCCGGTACCCGGTCGCCGGCCCAACCCAATCGGCGAGCTGGTAGCCGATGTCGCGGCTGGCGCGGTCGGTCACGATCGCCGTCGTGGGCGAAAGTACAAAGGCGGCGGCGGCGACGCACGTCGTGTGCAAAGGCCGCGGGATGATCGACAGGGCGGTGTCCTGGACACCGAGTGCGAGTACGAGCGCGAGGAGGTTGAGCATGGGGCAATGATATCGCTCGCCGGGACGCTGTGCGACCCGTATTTTAGCGGCATGAAACGACGCGACTTTATTCACACGATGGGTGCCGCCGCGGCGGGCCCGATGCTGGCGCGCGTGCCCTTCGGCGCGCGCGCGGGCGCTGCTAAGAAGCTGGACCGGATTGGACTCGAGACCTACGCGATCCGCCACGCGATGGCGCAGGATCCCGACCGCGCGCTCGCCGCCGTGCGCGCGATCGGCTACAACGACGTCGAGCTGCTGTGGTCATTCAATCTTTTTGGCCGCACGCCCGCGCAGGTCGCCGCCACGCTCCGCAACGAAGGCCTGCGCGCGCCCTCCGCGCACATGTCCGCCGATACGATTTTCGTCGGATGGGAGCGCAGCCTCGAGACTGCGAAGCTGCTCGGCCATCAATACCTCGTCGTCCCCGACTTCGAGGATTGGACCAAGCAAACGCTGGACGACTGGCGCGAGTGGGCCGACCGCTTCAACGCCGCGGGCGCCGTCGCGCGCAAAGCCGGCATCTGGCTCGCCTTCCATAATGAGTCGTACCATCAGAAGCCGATCGACGGCCAGATCCCGTACGACGTCTTCATCGCGCGGCTCGACCCCGCGGTGACCCGGCTCCAGCTCGACGTCGGCAACATGGTGCTCGGCGGTGGCGATCCGATGCAGTATCTACAGAAATATCCCGACCGCTTCTGGAGCTTTCATCTGAAAGACGCCAAGGCCGACCGCTCCAGTGATACTGGGCTGGGACAGGGGATTTTCGATTTCAAGAAGTTTCTCGCGGCGGTGCCGGCGCTCGATCAAAAGCCGGCATATGTGGAGCAGGAAGGGGCAACCGAACCGGCGGGTGAGCTGGCGTTCGCGCGTGCGAACTATCAGTACCTGCGGGGCCTCGAGTTCTAATCGGCGTTACGGCGCGACGCGCACCACGCTGAAGGTGTTAATCACGAGCTGCTTTGGCGTGGTGCCACCGTCGTCGTCCGGCACGTAGAACGACAGCTGCTCGCGCCTGCCGTCGCTGTACTCGAATACGATTGAATACTGCGCGATGCGGTAGCGGCCGCGGCCGGGACCCGTCGGCACCTTCGCCCGGCCGTAGGCGAGGTCGAGTGCGCCTACCGCGCCACGAATCCCTCGGTCCTCGAACCTGCCGTCGGGATAGAAGGTGACGTCCCGGCTCGGATCGGCGCCGACGTTGTAGGGCCGATAGGTGCCGCTCAACGTCCGGCCATCGGCGCCGCTCGATTGGCGCACGTAGGTGTAGCCGCCGATCAGCAGGCTGCCATCGCGATTGCGCATCCCGCTGTAGTCTGGGCCGGTGTTGAACGTGAGATGGAAGCGCGCTCCCTGCGGCGCATATCGCCCCCAGAAATCTTTCCATTCCTGATGCGAGTGCGCCTGATCGTAGTTGAGCAGGCCCTCTTCGGGCAGATGCCACAGCACCTCCCCGTTGCGAAAGAAGACCATGTAGTCCTTCGACACCCCGAAGCCGTAGCCACTCTTGTTCTTGAGCGTGACGTACACGCCTTCGATCTGGCCAGCGACGAGGGGCGCTGCGGCCGCTGCGGGGGCTGCGGGGGCTGGAGTGGCAGCGGCAGCGTGGGGAACGGTGATGTGCGCGACCATCGAGTCCGCGATCAGCGAGAACTTGGCCGCGTCGTCCGGGGTGTTTGCGACGAGCAGAATGGTTTCGGCGCGGTCCTCCCATCGGGCCGTATAGACGCGGAACCAGAGCGCGATGCCCGCCGGCATCAGCTGGTGCACTGTCGTCGCGAGAAATCCTCCCTCGCTGCCTGGCACTGGCTGCTCCAACAGCCGCGCGCCGGTTGAGGCGCGCCGCACGATTTCATTATGAAATTCCGCGGCGCTGCCTGCAAACGTGACCGGCGGCACGACCCTGAGCACGACCACGTGCCCGTTGGCCAGCCCTCTCGGCGTCAGCGTGACGATGCCGCTCTGCGGGTCTTGTGTGCGGTCCCAGCCCGGCGGGACATCGTACGGGAGCTGGGCCACGAGCAATGCAGTGAGCAGCAGCATCACGCTAAAATGTGCGCGCGCTATCAGGTCGCAAGACCTCGCGACTCCGCCATGTAGCGCTCGTCCAGTTCCCGCGACATGTTAAAACTCCCAATGCCGCGGTAATCCCAGCATGAGGAAGACGACATGACACTGATTCGCTTCAAGGCGTCGCAGGAACAGGACGTCGATCTGTCCCGCACGTACGACGCTGTGGTGGTGGGGTCGGGCGCGGCGGGCGGCATGGCCGCGCACGTGCTGACGTCCAAAGGCATGAAGGTGCTGCTGCTCGAGGCGGGGAAAAAGATTCCGATCGAGCAGGAGCTGCGCTCGATGGAATGGCCCTACGACCATCCGCGCCGCGGCGAAATGGAGCCGAGCAACCACGCCATCCGCTACAACGAGTACACGGTGCGCCAGCCGCCCTACGCCGCGAAGTCCGCGTTCAAACACGTGTTTTCCTACGTCGGCGGCTGGGGCGGCTCGGACTACGTCAAGAACATCCTGGTGGACGAGAAGGACCATCCCTACACCGGCACGCGCTACGCCTGGGTGCGCGCGCGGCTGCTGGGCGGCAAGACGAACATCTGGGGCCGGCTCGCGCTGCGTCTGTCCGATTACGACTTCAAAGGAAAGTCGCACGACGGCTACGGGGAAGACTGGCCGATCTCCTACGCCGATATCGAGCCCTACTACGACAAGGTCGACCTCTACCTCGGCATTTCCGGCCACAAAGAAAATTTGCGACATCTGCCTGACAGCCTGTTTCAGCGGCCCAACAAACTCACCGCCGCCGAAGTGATGTTGCGCAAGAGTCTTGCGGGGATGGGGCGGACCCTGACGCCGTATCGCGCCGGCGTCACGACGGACGGAGTGAAGCACAACAAGTACCGCAGCAAATGCTTCGGCCGCGGCGCCTGCGGCCGGCGGCCCGGTGGCTGCGACATTCACGCCGCGTTCGACTCACCGACCGGCCTGATTTATCCCGCGATGGACACCGGCAACCTGACGCTGCGCACCAATGCGATCGCGCACGAGGTGCTGGTCGATCCCAACACCGGCAAAGCGCGCGGCGTCTCGTTCGTCGATGCGGTGAACAAGCGCACCTACGAAGCGAAGGCCAAGGTCGTCATCGTTGCCGCGTCGACGCTGGAGAGCGCCAGGCTTTTACTCCTCTCCCAGTCTCGGCAGTATCCCAACGGCATCGGTAACTCGAGTGGGCATGTCGGCCATAATTTCTGCGAGCACGTGATGGGTCCGGGCGTGACCGGCATGGTGAAGGACCTCGTGGGGCGCCCGCCCACGCTCGATGACGGCAAGCCGGGCGGCTTCTACGTGCCGCGCTTCCGCAATCTCGAGGACAAACAGCCTGGCTTCGTACGCGGTTACGGGTTCGAGGGAGGCAGCGGCTTTTCGATCTTCCCCGACAGCGCCTGGGACACGCCGGGATTCGGCGGGCAGTTCAAGAAGTCGGTGCGCGAGCACGCGGGCGCCTTCATCGGCATGGGCGGCTTCGGCGAGGTGTTGGCGCGCTACGAGAACTACATGGACTTGGACCCCGAGGTGAAGGACAGCTGGGGGATTCCGGTGCTGCTCTTCCATTATGAGTTCGGCGACAACGAGAAAAAGATGTGCGAAGATATGGTGACGACGGCCCGCGAGATGTTCGAGCAGGCCGGGATCGAGGTGGTCGGCCAGGACAAGAACATCCTCACCGAAGGCTGGTCGATTCACGAGCTCGGCACCGCCCGCATGGGCACCGATCCGAAGACCAGCGTGCTGAACCAGTTCCAGCAGTCGCACGACGTGCGCAATCTCTTCGTGGTGGACGGCTCGAGCCACGTGAATGCGTCGTGTCAGAATCCGACATGGACGATCATGGCGCTGGCGTGGCGCTCCTGCGATCACCTGGCTGACGAATTCCAGAAGGGGAACCTATGAGCTCCTCCCTGACGCGACGCGAGCTGCTCCAGACGGTCGCCGTGGCGGCGGGCGGCGCGATCGCGCTGCCGCTCGTCAAAGTGCCGCTGCCGGCGATCCGGAAGCCCCAGTTTTTCACGGCCGCCGAGTTCGCGGTGGTGGACGAGCTGAGCGACATGATCATCCCCACCGACGCGCAGTCGGGCGGGGCGCGCGCGGCGGGCGTGGCCGCTTACATCGACGCCCGTTTTGCAGAGGCGTTCGAGCCGGAGCAGCCAACCAAGTTTCGCGCCGGGCTGAAGGCGCTCGAGGATCTTTCACGCGAGATGCACGGCACGGCGTTCATGGCGTCGACGCCCACGCAGCGCGTCGCGCTGCTCACGCGCATCGCGGCAAACGAGGCGGATCCGAAGACGCCCGCCGAGCAGTTGTTCCGCGACATCAAGGGCGCGACGGTGCGGGCGTACTACACGTCGAAGATCGGCATTCACGACGACCAGCAGTACAAGGGCAATGTCTATCAAACGGGAGAGTATGCCGGGTTCGACCCCACTTGAGACGGAGCGCCTGACGCTGCTCGCGGCGTCACCCGCGCAGTACCTCGCGTTGCTCGAAGATCCGGAGCGCTTCGAGCAGCTTGCCGGACTCGCCCTCGCGGACGGACTGCGAGGGCTCTACACATCGGGCGAGATCTCGCCGCGGTGGATCGCCGCCCTACGCGCCGCGCCCGCCCCCGACCCCTGGCGGCACGGTTTCTGGATCACCGAGCGGGGCGGTCAGGAAGTGGTTGGCAGCGCCGGGTTCAAGGGCCCGCCGGACGCCGACGGCGTCGTGGAAATCGCCTACGGGCTCGCCCCGTCGCGTGAAGGCCGGGGGTACGCGACGGAAGCGGCCGCGGCGTTGGTGCGATTCGCGAGCGCCGATGCGCGCGTGCGGGTGGTGCGCGCGCACACGCTGCCGGAAGCCAACGCCTCGACGCGCGTTCTCAGGAAATGCGGGTTCGTCCACATCGGCGATGTCGTCGATCCCGAGGACGGTCCGGTCTGGCGGTGGGAACGGAGCCCGCAGCATATTGGAGCCCCATGACCGGTCAGGGGGTCTTCGTTCCGGCGGAGTGGCGCTCGCTGGCGGCGTGCCTGGGCTTGTCGCCGCGCGAATGCGGCATTGTGCGCGCGGTGTTCGACGGCGAATCGGAGAAGGGCGCCGCCGCGCGTCTCGGATTGTCGCCGCATACGGTGCACACCTATCTGTGGCGCATCTACCGAAAGCTGCACGTGCAGAGCCGCGAGGAGCTGCTGGTGCGCGTCTTTGCGGAATTTCGATCGCTGCCGAAGCGCGCGCCCACCGCGCGCAAACGGCAGGAGAGCAGGGCCCGGGCGCTGTAGCCTGATCGGGTGACCCGGAGTAGGGGTCTTGTTGTTCCATCACGCCGGGACATGTTTGGCGTCGCAGCGTCACGAAACCGGTTCGCATACCGGGAGCCGCCCTATGTATCACACGCGATCCATCGTCATCGCCAGCTGGATGTTGCTCGCCAGCCCGCCGGCCCTCGTGTTGTCGCAAACCGTCTCCGCCACGCCCGCTTCCCCCGCCTCGCTGATTATCCGCACCGATGACATCGGCATGAGTCACAGCGTCAACATGGCGATGCAGAAGCTGATCGGTTCGGGGCTGCCTGTTTCGGTGTCGGTGTTGTTCGTGTGTCCGTGGTATCAGGAAGTGGTCGAGATTCTCAAGCAGCATCCCGAGGTCTCGGTCGGTATTCATCTCGCGTTGAATTCGGAATGGAAGAATTACCGCTGGGGACCGATCACGGGCAGCGTCGCCGTGCCGACCCCGGTACGCGTCGCAGTACGCCGCGGCGCCGGCAGTGAAGGGGACAGCCTCGTCACGCACGTCGGCATCGACGACGCCGAGCTGAGGGCTTTGCTGGACATGAACACCGACGAGCCGCTGCCCAATATGAGCAAGAACCGTCAGGGAGAGCTGACGGCGTTGCCGTCACCACGATTTGGCGCGGCCCTCAAGGCCCGGCACGTGGTGCTCCTTACGTATCGAGACCTGATCGCTCGAGCAGGCCTCAAGTCCATGCGACGGCCCGTCGGATGAGGACCGCGCCGGAGGATTCAATGCAAAAGGTCTACCGTGCACTAGGCATCACGTTCCTCTTCATCCTTGCGATCAGCGGGACGGCGCTGGCACAGGGCACCCAGGTGTCCGGAACCGTCACGTCCACGACCACGGGCGAAAAGCTCTGGGGCGTGACCGTGCGCGTCAAAGGGACCGGCTCCCAGACCGTCACCGACCAGCAGGGTCGCTACTCCCTGGTCGCCCCCACCGACGCCATCCTGACGTTCGCGCAGATCGGCTTCCGCGGGAAAGAGCAGCCGGTCAACGGCCAAAGCAGCGTCGACGTCTCGCTCGAACAGGCGCCGACGATGCTGCAAGAGGTCGTCGTCACCGGCTACACCAGTCAGCGACGCGCCGACATCACGGGCGCGGTCGCGTCGGTAAACCTCGAGAGCGTGGACCGGCAGACCTCCAGCAGCGTGCTGCAGCGTCTCGACGGCCGCGTGGCCGGGGTGACGGTAGAGAACAGCGGCTCGCCGGGCTCGCGCAGCACGGTGCGTATCCGCGGCGTCTCTTCGTTCCACGATAACGATCCCCTCTACATCATCGATGGCACGCCGGTCCAGGATTCCTACATCAACTGGTTGAATCCGAGCGACATCGGCGAAATCCAGGTCCTGAAAGACGCCTCCAGCGCCTCGATTTACGGGTCGCGCGCCTCGAACGGCGTCGTGATCATCGAGACGAAGAAAGGGCGCGCGGGAGGACGGCAGGCACGCCTCGAGGTTCGCACGGGCGTCGCGTCCCCGACGCGCGGGCTGGACGACATGCTGATGCAGAACTCCCTCGATTACTTCCAAGTCATCAAGCGCAGTTATGTGAACGCGAACGAAGACAATCCCAACTACACGCTCGATTCGCTTCCGCCTGAGGTCCTCGCGATCTACGGCGATCCCGCGAACCCCACCGTGCCGCAGTACACGTACGTGAATCCCGGGGCGCGGGATACCGTGGATCAGTGGGGCAGGCCCACCGGCGTCCACACGTCGGCCTACGCTTACCCGAACACGTTGATCATGCCGGGGAGCGCGGGGACCAACTGGTGGAAGGCGGTCTTCAGCCCGGCGCAGTTCAGCGAGGCGAACCTCGGCGTGTCGGGCGGGGGCGCGGACAACTCCTACAACGTCTCGTTCAACTATCTCAAGCAAGATGGTACGGGCGCCTACAATCAGTTCCAGCGGGGCGGCCTGCGCGTCAATACCGCATTCAACGTCACCAACCGGCTGACGGTCGGAGAAAACCTCGCGATTGCGCGCGATCAATCATTCGGCGGCATCGACGACAATACCCTCGGCGAGGACAACATCGTCGGGAAGAACATCCTGATGCAGCCCGTCGTGCCGGTGCGTGACATCGGCGGGAACTTCGCGTCGGGCAAGTTCGTGGGCGGCGGCAACAACACCAATCCGCTCAAGTACGCGTGGGCGCGCCGCTTCGATCGCAACGTGAACGACCGCGTGATCGGCAGCGCCTTCGCCGGTCTGAACGTCACCGGGAACCTCGGATTCAAGACCCGGCTCTCGTTCGACCTGGCCGAGGGCTCGTTCAAGGGGTTCACCCCGACGACGCCCGAGAACTCGGAGCCGGGGACGGTCAACGGCATCAACGAGAACGACAGCCGTTCGACCGCCTGGACGTTGACGAACACCCTGAACTACGCCTGGACGACCTCGTCCCACAATCTCGCCGTACTCGTCGGCCAGGAAGCGAACCAATCCACCTACCGGTTGATCTCGGGGAGCATCGCGGGCCTGATCCGCGAGGATCCCTCCAGCCGGTACATTGACGACGCGCTCGGCGCGGCGTCGACCAAGGACGTCAGCAGCTCCGGCTCGTTGGACCGGCTGCTCTCGTTCTTCGGCAAGGCCGATTACAACTATCAGCAGCGCTTCTACGCCAGCGCCACGCTGCGACGGGACGGCTCGTCGAAGTTCGGCGCCGGCCATCAGTGGGGGACGTTCCCCGCGTTCAACGTGGGCTGGCGCGTGTCGCGGGAGTCGTTCTTCCCGCGCGAAGGTCTGTTTTCGAACGTGATGCTCCGATTCGGCTATGGCGAGACCGGAAATCAACAGATCCCCGGCGGGCGCATCGTCGCCAAGTTCGGCGGCGGCCGCGGCGACACGTTCTATGACATCGGCGGCACGGGCAGCAGCATTCAGCCGGGCTTCCGGCAGATCGCGCTGGGCAACTCGAACGTACAGTGGGAGACCAACAAGTCGACGAACGTCGGCTTGGATCTCGAGTTCCTGTCCGGTCGCGGTAATTTCACGATCGACGTGTACAACCGGACGACCAACGGGCTGTTGTACGATCCGCGGCTCCCCTCGACGGCCGGCGTCGCCAATCCCGCCATTCAGAACGTCGGGAAGATGAGCAACAAGGGCATCGACTTCGCCCTGGCCTATAGCGGCACGATCGGCACCAACAAGGTGTGGAGCGTGTCGTTCAACGGGTCGCACTACAAGAATAAGATCCTCAGCATCGACGGCGGCACGACCACGTCGTTCTTCGGCCCGTACGGCACCCGCATCGGTCAGGCCGTCATCAATCAGGTCGGCCAGCCGATCGGTTCGTTCTATGGCTTGCAAGCCAACGGGTACTTCCCTGATTCCGCGGATGCGGCGGCCCATGCCACCAATTCTCTGGGGACGTGCGCGACGCCGCCCTGTCAGGATGCCGCCAAGGTCGGCCGGCTCCGGTTTGCGGACGTGAACGGAGACGGCTTCATCACCGCCGCCGATAAGACGATCATCGGCAGCCCGCATCCCGACTTTACCGGCGGGCTCGATCTGAGCTTGCGCATGGGGGCGTGGGACGTCAGCGCGACGCTGTTCGCCTCGCTCGGCAACCAGATCTTCGACGCGCAGAAGGACTTCTACGTCTTCCGCGATTTCTCGACCAACGTCGTCAAGGACCGGTTGACGAATTCGTTCTGCCTGCCCGCCGATGAAGGCTGCACCAATCCGTATGACCAAAACGCCAAGTATCCCCGCCTCGATCAATTCGATGCGGCGAGTCCGGTCATCAGCAGCTACTATGTGGAGAGCGGCTCCTACCTGCGGTTGCGCTCGCTGCAAGTCGGCTGGAATGTGCCCACCAACCTGATTCGCTTTGTGCCGGCGGCGAGAATCTACCTGCAGGCCGAGAATCTGTTCACGATTACGGGATATGAAGGGCTCGATCCGGCGTTGCCGGCGATCGCGCAGACCGGTGCATCGGGCGATATCCGCGACCAAGCGCGCGGCATCGATATTGGCACGTACCCGAGCAACCGTACGATCACCGTCGGCATCAGCACCACCTTCTAGGGGCGACCATGAAAACATTGCTAAGGTCTCGACTGGTGCTCGGCACGACGGTGCTCGCGTTACTCGGCGCGATCACGTACGCGTGCAAGGGCTTTCTGGATACCCCTGCTCAAGGGACGTTAGAGCAGGAGGCTCTCCTGACGAAGTCGGGCGTCGAAGGGAGCCTCATCGCCGCCTACCGCACACTGGATTGCACGAACTCCGTGGGCGCGTGGGGATGCGCCGCCAGCAACTGGACGTTCGGCGACATCACCAGCGATGACGCGTACAAGGGATCCGAGGCCACGGATCAACCCGGTGCCACACAAATCGAGCTGTACAACTGGACCACCGGCCAGGCCCCCGACTACCTCGACCAGAAATGGGCGACCGTATACGAGGGCGTCGTTCGCACCAACTCGACGTTGCGGCTGCTCGAGCGAGTCCGATCGGAGAAGCCAACGGAAATCTCGGACGCGGACGCGCAAGGGATCAAAGGCGAGGCGGTGTTCCTCCGCGCGCACTACCACTTCGAAGCATGGCGCATGTGGGGCAACGTGCCGTACTACCACGAGCACGACACCGATCCCGCCACGGGGCGCGCCTTCGTCAACCCGACGCTGGCCGCCGATTCGGTAGCCGCACTCATCGTGCAGGATCTCGATACCGCTATCGCCTTGCTGGGTGTTACGCCACGCAATGGCGAGGTTGGGCGGGCGACGTCGTGGACGGCCACGGCATACAAAGGACGCGTGTTCGCGTACACGGCGCAGTGGGACAGCGCGTTGGCCACGCTGCGTGCCGTGCAGGCGAGCAACGTCTACGGCCTGGAAACGAGCTTCGATCACGTTTGGACTGGATTCCAGGCGTTGAAGAACGGGAAAGAGACGATCTTTGCGTACGAGGCCTCGTCCAACGACGGCGAGCCGAACGGTCAGAATGCGAACTGGGGCGAGACGCTCAACTTCCCGCATTCGGGCAGTCCGTTCGGGTGCTGCGGCTTCCACCAGCCGTCGCAGAACCTGGCGAACTTTTTCGCGGTGGACGGCGTGACGGGTCTGCCGAAAGCCTGGACGAGCCCCGCGACGTGGAATAACCGCGACTCGACATGGGTTGCGTCGGTAGCGGACACGGTCGATCCCCGGCTCGATTGGACGATCGGACGCGATAACGTCCCGTACAAGGATTGGGGATTGCACCGGGCAACGTGGATTCGCGCGCCGTCGTACGGCGGCCGGTATAGCCCCAAAAAGAACGCGCAGGAGAACGCGAGCGGCTCCCAGAGCCAGGTTGGATGGAACGCCGCTCAGCTGAACTCGATTCACATCCATCTGTTCCGCTACGCCGACCTGCTCCTGATGCTGGCGGAAGCGGAGGTCGAGCGCGGCTCGTTGGCCAATGCGCTGGCGATCGTGGATAGCGTCCGGGCGCGTGCGGGTCGTACGGCACAGGGATGCGGTGGCGGGGTGGACCGGGCCGCCGACTCAGTGCTGGTGGCGCGGTATCCCAGCTGCGCGGGGAACGATTCCCTCGCGGTGCCGCTCAACAGTCCCTCGATCAAGTGGGCGACGTACAAGGTCGGGCTGTACACCCTCGGCGACTTCGCCACCCCCGCGGCCGCCAGG
>JBHEMG010000176.1:0-3619 GCA_046262715.1 Gemmatimonadales bacterium | reverse complement strand
CTACACGGTCAACGTCGACGGCTCCGGCCTGCAGCAGGTGACGAACAACGCCGCGCTCGACCAGTGGGCTGATTGGTCACCCAACGGCAAGCAGCTCGCGTTCCGCCGCGGCCTCGATATCTACGTCGCCGATGCAGACGGCGAGGAGCAGAACGTTCGGCAGCTCACCTTTTCGCCAACGGTGCTCGACCAGATGCCGGCCTGGTCGCCCGACGGCAAGCGCATCGCGTTCATGAGTGTCCGTGACGGCTACCCGTCGGTCTTCATCATGAGCGCTGACGGCGAAACGACCGACCAGCCGGCCGTGAACCTGACGCCCAAGGATCCCGCCGATCTCGCGAGCGCGTGGCTCAGCCGCGCGCCGTCGTGGACTCCGGACGGCCACATCTATTTCATGTCGTTCCGGCCGAGCACGAATGGTGACGTCGAGGTCTTCGTGATGAATGACGACGGCAGCGGTCTCACTCGGCTCACGAGCTCGGCGGGAGAGGACGGGGGGCCGAGGTCTCGCTAGCAGGCGGACCGCGCATGTCATCCCGAGCGCCGCAGAGGCGCGAGGGACCCTGCTTTTGAGGGGTGGGAACCGAACAGGCTCGCTGCTCGGAGCAGCAACAGCAGATCCCTCGCTTCGCTCGGGATGACAGGCGCTCGCTGTTAGCAGCAAAAAAGAAAGAAATCAGTGTTTTGGAAGACTTCGTTTCCCCGACCACTCTCCCGCCAAGTCCTCCCAAGTGGGATTGCGCGCTTCTATCAACTTGATGCGCCGTACCCGGGTCCAGTCCTTGACCTGCTTTTCGCGGGCAATGGCGTCACGGATGTCCGGGAATTCCTCGAAGTACACGAGGCGAGTAATGCGATATCTGCTCGTAAAACCTGGAGTGAGTCCCACCTTATGCTCGTTCACCCGCCGCGCGAGGTCGTTCGTGACGCCTGTGTACAGCACTCTCGAGCGACTGGCCATGATGTAGACGTAGAAGACGCGCACAAGACGACAATAGGAGACAAGCGTACCACGATCGGCACAAAATGACGCACAGAGTTCCTTTTTGCTTTCTTTTTTCTAAAAACAAAGCACGCGCATGTCATCCCGAGCGCCGCAGGCGCGAGGGACCTGCTTTTGAGGGGTGGAAACCGAGCAGGCTCGCTGCTCGGAGCAGCAACAGCAGATCCCTCGCTTCGCTCGGGATGACAAGCTCGGGGCAGGCGCGAGGGACCTACTTTTGAGAGTCGGAACCGAACCGGCTCGCTGCTCGGAGCAGCAACAGCAGATCCCTCGCTTCGCTCGGGATGACAAGCGCGGGGCAGGCGCGAGGGACCTGCTTTTGAGGGCCCGAAACCGAACAGCCTCGCGTACGCTCGGAGCAGTCTCTCGCTTAGCGCGCCTGCTGCTTCACCGCCTGTAACTCAGCGTCAATGTAAAGCCCTCCACCGTTTCCCTGAATCCTCCCGTGGCCCGGCCCTGCTCGATGCGATAGGCGAGCCGGGCCCCGAACGGCCGAGCGAACGGTCGCGCCTCGAGCCCAAACTCCACGCCGCCGCCGCTCGCCGCGACTTCGGGCCGGCTGAGCCGACCACCGAACCCCCGCCACACCTCGCCCACACCGTCGAGCTTGCCCGGAAAAATGCCGCCGCGCGCGCTCACGCGAGCGGTCCAGAACAACCAGCGCCGATCGCTCAATCCCGGCGCTGTGAACGTCCGCGCCTGCGGGCCCACCCACAACGTGAGCCACTCGCGCGCTTCGTAGCCGAGCAGCACCTCGCCCAGCGCGACGTCGCGCGACACCGTCTCGTCCGACACGCGCCCCTGGCCGTACCGCAGCCGTCCGACGACGTGCCTGCGCGCGACCAGCGCCTCGCCGCTAAACACTGTACCGGTGAGCCGCGCGTCCACAGCGCCCGCCCGCGAGTTGATGATTTCGCGCGTGCCCGCCAGCCCCGCCGAGACGTGCCACGGCGTTTGCGCCTGCGCAGTACCGGCGCAGACCAACGCGGCTACGACCAGAAGACGGCTCATGGCCCACTCGCTGCGGGCGTGAGAATGACCGGCGGGTCCACGTGCAGCCCGATCATGCCCTTGGCGCGCTCCGCGTTCCGCCGCGTGACCTCGGCGACCTGTGCGCGCCACGCCCGGATCGCGGCGTTGCGCGAGACGTTCTCCGGAATCGCCCGGCCGGGATGATGCGTGACGAGCGCGGCGACTCCGGCGATCGCGAGCGAGCCGCCGATCAGGAAGCGCGCGCTGCTGGGCTGTTCGCCGCGTGCAATCAGATTGGGAAGCACCAGCGCGCCGACGCCGCCGAGCAGTCCCGGCGCGGCGACGCGCAGCGCTGCGCCGAGCGGTCGGCGCTCGGGCAAGAGCACGGTGTCGGCCGGCGCGGGTGGATGCGCGAGCGTGTCCACCGGCGCGGACAAGACACGCAGCGGCATGCGCAGCATGCGCACCACGTGGCCGCCGCGGTCCAACGACGTCACGGTAATCGCGTACAAGCCGCTCGGCGCGGTCGCGCTACTCGAGTCCAAACCGTTCCACTGCACCGCGAGACTGTCGCCGATCGGTCCGCGATACAACGTGCGGAACACCCGGCCGTCCTGCGTCTGCAGCGTCGCCACGACGTCGTGCACCGCGCTGGCATACAGCCGCAGCGTGAACAGCTCGTCGCCGGGACGGATCGTGGTGTCGGCCGGCGCCTCGCCGATCACCGCGGGCGTCGCGCGGCGCACCACTTCGTACAAGAGCAGCAGCTGGGGCGGAAACAGCAGCTCGTCGGGACGGAAGCGCGGATTGGCAATCACGAGCCGGCGCGCAATCGCCCGCGCCGAGTCCTTGCGGTCGCGGAGCAGCTCGGTGGCCGTCAGGTAAATCAGCGTACGCGACGCCTCGTCGCGCGTGAGCGCGCCGCTGCCCTGCACCGCGAGCGCGCGGCGCAACAATCCTGCCGCCTGCTCGAAGTCGAGGTCGTCGTAGGCCTGCACGCCTTGCGTCAGCACCGCGCTCGCCGCTTGCGCGCGAACGCGGCCGGGGAACGCCAGCGCCGCGCACAGCAGCGCCACCCACATGGACGGCGTTCGCTTCATAGCTGCCGCAACCGGTTGCGCGTGAGCTTGATATCCTGGCCGGGCTGCGCGGTAACCACCGTGTCGAACGGCGCGTAGCCGTCACGCCGCACCTGCACGCGATGGCGCCCCACCGTGATGTCGAGTCCGACGATCGGCGTGCTCCGCACGGCCGTGCCGTCGAGGAAGAGCATGCCGGGCGGCTGCGTATTCACCGACATCTTCACATGCGCGACCGGCTGCCGCGGCGTCACGGCGCCTGCTGCCGCCGGGGGCGCCGTACGGATCGGCGTTGCGCCCGGGCGCTGCGTGACTGAGTCTGGCAGCCTGGAGGTCGCGCCATTTGCCGCCGTGTTGGGCCGGAGCACGGCCCACGCCGCCCCGCCCAGCAACACGACGCCCGCGGCGATCGACAGCACGACGGCGCGACGGCGCCGCAGCGGCTTGAACCGCATCGTCGGCGCGTCGCTGAGCGCCGAGGCGGCGAGCGGTGTCGTGATGTTCGCAAACGCCGCCGACACGCGCGCACCCGCCGCTCCCCCGGCGGCGTCGCCGCTGAGGGCGC
>JBHEMG010000175.1:0-30199 GCA_046262715.1 Gemmatimonadales bacterium | reverse complement strand
AAATGGGGGTCGCGTGGACGCCGGGGATCTGGAACGCCTCGCCGCCGGGCGCCGAGGTTCGCAGAAACCAGACGTCGTCATCCGCCCCTTCGCGTTTGCTGGAGAAAGTCAGCAGCGCGCCGTCCGGCGACCATGCAGGATTCGATGCCTCGGCGGTAGAACTGGTATAGCGGAAGGGAGGTGCCGAGCCATCGGCCGCGGCCAGCCAGACCTCGTTGTGGCGCTTGTCTTTGTCCTCGACGACCGTCGTCACGACGAAAGCGACGCGCCGACCGTCGGGCGACAGCGCCGGATTCCCTACCACCGTCAAGCGATAGTAGTCCGTCGATTGCCAAGGGCGAGCCTGTGCGGATACGCCGCCTATCGCACTGAGGCAGAGCAGGAGCAGCATCCAACGAATGCGCATGAAGATCTCTTGAGTCGTCGTGGGGCCACAAAAGTACCGACCCCGGTCGCCATCCGCGACCGGGGTCGTTTCAGCCGTTCACGGCCAATCACCTCGACGTCAGTTGAGCTTATGCAGCTCCACGCGACGGTTCTGTGCCCTGCCGTCGGGCGTCGAATTTGGCGCGATGTAACCAGACGCGCCGTATCCGCGGGCCTGCATCCGCATTGGGCTGACGCCTCGCCGAGCGAGGTACGCGCGCACCGCCGCCGCTCTCGCCATCGAGAGCCGCAAATTGATTGGACGGCGCCCCGTAGAGTCGGTGTAGCCCGCGATCTCGATCCGGATCTCCGGATTGGCGACGAGCGATCCCGCTACCTGATCGAGCGCTGCGTACTACGACGTCGTCAGCACGGACCGTCCGCTTTGGAAATTTACCCCCTGCAGGATGACGCTTGGCCGCGCCGGTGGCGGCGCACCAGGCGCAGCGGATGAGGGCGCTTCGAACAGCTGCAAGCAGCCAAATTGATCGACCCGTGATCCGGCCGGCGTGTTCGGGCAGCGGTCCTGCGGATCGATCACCCCGTCCCCATCCGTATCGTGCGCGATGGGGCAGCCATTCCCGTCCACCTGGATTCCGAGCGGCGTGTTGGGGCAGCGATCGAGCGCGTCGGTCACGCCGTCTTTGTCGCTGTCGAGCGGGCAGCCGAGCGCATCAACCGGCGTCCCGGCGATGGTGTCCGAACAGCGATCGATTCCGTCGAATACTTTGTCGCCGTCCGTATCCTGTGGGCAGCCGTTGACGTCAACGACCGCGCCTGCGGGCGTATCGGGACACTTGTCGAGCCCGTCCCACACGGTGTCATGGTCGGAATCAATCGGGCATCCAGTGGAGTCGACCGTCGCGCCGAGCGGTGTGCCCGGGCACTTATCCAGCGTGTCGTCGACGCCGTCACTGTCAGAATCGAGAGGTGCCGCACTCGGCGGCGGCGCGGCCGCCGCAGGTGGGCATCCTCGCACATCGACATTCATCCCGGCCGGTGTGTCCGGGCACTGATCGATCCCGTCGAACACCTTGTCGCCGTCCTGATCGTGCGGGCAGCCCATCGCGTCGACGGTCGCGCCAGCAGGGGTGTTGGGACACGTGTCGATCCCGTTCAACACGCCGTCTGTATCGGCGTCCGCCGGGCAGCCGCGATTGTCGACACTGGCGTGCAGCGGTGTATCGGGACAGGCGTCGCGCTTATCGGAGACCCGATCGCGGTCGGCGTCGCCCGCGCGCGGGGTGGCATCAGGCTGAAAGAACGCGAGTCCCGCCGAGCCCACGAAATGCGTCGCGCTCTTCTTGCCGAACGTCGCGTTCGTCTCGGGCGTGTAGATGCCACGCGCCTCGACCCGCAGCGCGAACCGGGAGCTCATGTATAATTTGGCGCCCGCCGCGCCATGAAAACCGCCGTCGGTGAATCGATACGGGCTCGTCCCGCCGAAATCGAGCCGCGAATAGCCTCCCAGCACGTAGACGGACATCCGGCTCGCATTCAACGCGTTCACGACCAGGCTGCCGCTGCCGATGATCGGCTCCATCGAGACCGAGGGTAAAACGTTCTGCGGCGATTGAAATAGCGCGTCCACTTCCAAGCCGATCATCGGCGTGAGGGCGTACGCGAAGCTCACGCCCCCGCCGATTTTGTTTTCGAGGTTGAACGATTGGTCGTACTTGGTGAACGCTCCGAACAACCCCACCTCATAGCGGCGGTCGTACTGCGCCGCCAGCGCGCCGCCGCTCAGGGTGAGCGCCACGAGTAGTGCCGCGAGCTTCCTCACGAATTCGCCTCCGGGCTCAGTTGGTCTGACGCAGCTCGACGCGCCGGTTCTGCGCGCGGCCCGCCACCGTCGTATTTGGCGCGACCGGCTGCGAAGGACCGTAACCCTTCGAGACCATGCGCTCCGGCGTCACGCCCTTGCTTGCCAGATAGGCGCGGACGGCATCGGCACGGGCCTGCGACAGGCGCGTATTGGTCGCCGCCGATCCCGTGTTGTCGGTGTGTCCCGCGATTTCGATCTTGATATCTGGATTCGCAATCAACGATGCCGCGACAATGTCGAGGATGGTGTAGGAATCCGGCTTGAGCGCGGAGCGGCCTGTTTCGAACGTCACGCCGCGCAGCACGACGGGCGTCTTCGCTTCCGTGAAGAGGATCGGACATCCTGCCGCGTCGACGCGCGTGCCGGCCGCCGTCGCCGGGCACTTGTCTTTGGTGTCGTCTACGCCGTCACCATCCGCATCGGATGCACGCTGGCAGCCGGCCGAATCCACTTCCATGCCCGCGGGGGTGTTGGGGCATTTATCGATGCCATCCGCCACGCCGTCGTGGTCGCCGTCCACCGGGCAGCCGTTTGCATCCACCCGCGCGCCGGCCGGTGTATTGGGACACTGATCGGGACCGTCCGCCACGCCATCACTGTCACTGTCGGTCGGACAGCCTTGCGCGTCCACCCGAGCGCCGGTTGCCGACCCGGGGCACTTGTCGATGCCGTCATATACGCCGTCAGCGTCGGCATCCTTGGGGCAGCCGCGCGCGTCGACTTCGGCACCTTCGACGGTGTTCGGACAGGCATCCAAACCATTGTAGACCTTGTCACGATCGGCGTCGCTGGGGCAGCCACGCGGATCCACGACCGCGCCGCCGGGCGTGGCAGGGCACGCGTCTTTGCGATCCGCGATGCCGTCTCGATCCGCGTCCTGAAATGCGCTCGGACCGGTGAAGATCGACAGTCCCGCCGAGCCGACGATGTGACCGGCCCATTGGCCGCCCGCAAATCCGGTGCTCGGCGAATAGATCGCGCGGCCTTCGATGCGCACCGCGATGCGCTCGCCGAGGAACATCCGGTCGCCAATGGCGCCGTGAAAACCGTTGTCGCTAAAGTTGTACGGAGCGTTGTCCCCGAACTGCAGACGGGAGTACCCACCCAGAAGATAGAAGAGATTGCGCTCGTTGCCGAAGTTGAGCACCAGACTGCCGGCGCCTATCGAGAGCGCGGCGTTTGCGCCGCCGCTCGAGGGCGTCGGTTGCTGGTAGCCCAGCTCGAGCTCGACGCCGACCGCCGGGCTGAAGAAGTAGCCCAGCCGGCCACCACCGCCAATCTGATTGTCGAGCGCGAACGCGCGATCGTAGCGCGTGAATGACGCAAAGGCGCCAATTTCAAACTGGTGTGTGTGTTGCCCCACGCAGAGGGCGGGAATTGCGACCAGACAGAACACCAGCAGGGTCGTCCGCGCGCGCATGTCTCTCCCCGAGGGTTAGCGGCACTCCACTTTAATAGTCGGCTATCGGTTCAGAAACCCCACACGCACCCGCGGCCGGTCTGCGTAGCCAGATCGAGGCCGCCAATGACCGCCGCATGGGGGGTACCTGCTGCCTCCCGCCATACGACGCCTGCGGGGCCGACGAGCGTTCCGGCCGGCTGTGATAGACAGGTCAGGTCAGAAATACGATTAGAGCCGACCGGACCCGCAAACACGCCGAGGGAGTCCTCAGTTACGGACGCAGCCAGCGTTTCCGCTGAATTGCTGCCCGCGCTGGCGTACATCCCCCCCACCGCGAGGACCGTATTTCCCAGATCGAGCACGGCAAACTGCGAACGCCCTTCTGGAAGCAGTGCCGGTCCGGCACCCCAGCTGCCCGTAAAGAATCCCGAGACCGGACTCACAGCCGCCGTATCGCCCGTCACCAGCCGGGTGGTAGCTGATCCGATGCCGCCACCGGGCGGCACGCTGTCGGCCACCCCGCCGATCGCCACGACGTGCGGCTCCCGGATCCATCCGCCCCCATAAGCCCGCGGGCCGGACAGTGCCGGCTGCGCATACCAACCGTCTATGTGGCCGTCGGCGGCGATCCGACCCATGAAGACCGTGGTCTGCGGCCGTCCCGATGCGTCTGTGCCGCCGATGACGTACATGCGACCGTGTCGTACCACTGCAATGGCGCCAGCCCTCGGCGAAGGCAGCGGCTCGAGAAACACGAATCGCCCGCTCACGCTGTCCGCTGTCACATCGGCGGCGAGGACCGAGGCCTGCGCCACACCCGCTGCATCGACTCCCCCGATCACGTACAACGCTGATCCAGCGAATCGGGAGTTGTAGCGGGTAGCGACCGCGGTGGCGGCGAATGCCCGCGGGGCGGGCAGCACCCGGCTACGGCTCTGATCCGTGGTGTCGCGCTGGCGGACCCAAGCCTCACTGACGGGCACGCCCGCCGTCAGCACGCGCGCCACGTACACGCCTGAGTCAGGAGTCATTTGTGGCGGCTCGGCACCACCCGCGGCGTAGAGCGTCGCGTTCCAGCCGCTCGTTGTCGGAAACTCGGCGGCCGTCGCGGCGATACCGAACGGCGCACCGGGATACGCGCTGCGAGCAGTCCATGTCAGCGCTGCGGGGTCGAACGCGGGCCGCGGAAGCACGTGGATCGTTGCGATCAGCTCGGTGCCTGCCGCGGTGGCGACGCTGAGCGCTTCCCGTCCGAGCGCGGCGGAATCGGGGATCGCGATGGTGACCGTGAAAGTCGTCCAGTCGGAATCCGCGACGTTGACTGTCACGAGTCCGCCACCGATGCGGGTGAAGCGCACGGTTCCGGCGCTCGTCCCGAATCCAAACCCTTCGATGACGACCAGTTCTCCGCGGGTGACGATCGGCTCGACCGCGCCGGCAACATAGTCGACGCGCACCGATCCGTTTGGCCCGGCCGTGTCCCCATTGCAGCTACCGATGACCATCGCGAGAACTGCGATTGCCCAGGCAACTGCCGGTCTACGGATGACCGTTCCCTCCGCGAATGAATCGCAGCGCCTGGGAGAGCTGCTCCGCGAGCGTCGATAATTCGGTGGCGCCATGCGCGAGGTCTTGAATGGCGCGCAGCTGTTCGGCCGCCGCCGCCGCGACCGCCTCGGCTTCCTGGCTCGAGGTTTGCGCGCCCGTCCGTGCCTGGCCGAGTGAATCGGTGATGCGCGTTGCCAGCTCCGCGCTCTGGCGGCCGAATTCGGCCACCTGCTTCCCTGCCCGTGCCGTCTCGGAGGCCGCCGCGGCGATGCGGTCGAGGTCCTGCACCCACGCTGCCGAGCTCTGGACGACTTGCCCCAGATCGCCACGGATCCGCTCAATCAGCTGCGCCGCCCGGTCCAGTGCGCGTCGGGTGTCTTGCACCGCTTTGGCGACATTGCGCGCTTCACGACCACTGGCTTCGGCGAGTTTGTGAACCTCGTCGGCGACGACGGCGAATCCGCGCCCGTGAATCCCCGCGCGCGCTGCTTCGATCGTCGCATTGAGCGCGAGCAGGTTGGTCTGGTTGGCCACGAAGCCGATCGTCTCCGAGAACCGCTCGACCTGGGTCGCGACGTCGCGAAGTCGTCCTACCTCCACCGCGCTTTCCTCCGTCGTCGCGCCGAGATCGGTGAGCTGCCGCACGGCGCTCTGTGTGCCTGCTCGCACGCGCTCGGCAGTCTTTTCCATCTGCGAGCCGGCGTCGCGGGTGCGGTCGCCGGCAGCGGCGAGCTCGGCGGCTGTGTCCCGGAGCTGCCCCGCCTCGCGTGCCGCCGTGCTGACCAACGTGGCGGCCTGTCCGGCTCCATTGCTGGCCCGCTGCGCCGCCGCCGCCACTTCCTCGCTCGATGCGTGGATTTCTTCCGCCGTCGCAGTCAACGTCTGCACGTACTGCATGGTCTGATCAGACGCGCCCATCACCGGTCGCAATGAGCCGTCGATCGCGACCATAAGCGCGAGCTGCGGCGCGAGAAGCTCGAGCAGGTCGCCGTCGGATCCGCGATACATCGCCGGGTCGGAGTGGCGCACGCTCCATAAACCAACGAGCTGGCCGGCATGGTAGAGCGGGACGAGCATTTCGGAGCCGGGCGTCTCCCCGCCGGGGACCACTACCTGATCACGCACCAGGCCATGCGCGACGACGGGCCGGCGCAGCCGCAACGCCTCTCCCGTCAGGCCTGCATCGGAATCGAAGCGGAACGTGGTCCCCGGCTTGGCGGCGGTGTCGGCGACGAGCTCCATCTGGCGGGTACGCGGATCGTAGCGCGCGAAGCCCATCTGCTCCCACGGAACGAGCTGCCGTGTAAGCTCCTGCACCCTCAGAAAGCTGCGGGTCAGGGTGAGCTCACCCGCCACTGCCTGGGCCAGTCGCTGTACGAGGTGCAGCTCATCGGCACGCACACCGAGACGCAGCACGTACAGGCTGCCGACCGTGCCAATGGCCAGCGCGGCGGCGAGTAATGCACGGGGACCGCCCGGGATCGAGGCGTGTAGCAGCGCGAGCACACCGAGTGCGAGGGCCGCCGAGACCAGGTAGACGATGGATTCCCATTGCAGCGTGAGCCGCGCGTCTACCCATGCGACCGTCTGTCCCAGTGCCAGCTCGAGGTAGAAGGTGCCGTTCACGATGATCGGCAGAATGATAATGGTGAGCGCGATGGCGCCGACATTATCGGCGGACAAGGCCGCAGCGCCTGTCGCCCCGCTGATGCGCCCGTACATCAGTCCGACGAAGGTGGATCCCGCGGTGAGATGCGCCGCGTTGCCGAGTGCCGACCGTAGCGGCAGTCGCCGCAGCAGCACATCGCCCACGAGCATCACGAACGGCGCCACGATCGCCGCAAAGGCCCACCCGCGATCGAGTATGGCGAACAGCATCACGCCGAGGACATAAGAGGAAAAGCCGTTGCCCGGCAGCGCGATGCCATAACGGCGAGTCATGGCAGCGACGAGAATAAGGAGGGCGCCCGCGAGCGGCAGATTCTGGCCGATGGGCGCGCCACCGCGGGCGAGCGCGGCCAATCCTGCGCCGAAGCTGACGAGTGCGGCGAGAGAAACCACGGCGCGGATCAGGAACGCCGGCGCCGAGAATCGGGAGAGGAGCCGCATAAAGCTGTGGCGAAGGTTGGCGGCGTGGCGCGGCATGTCAAGCGCGACTATCGTTTACGCCATGACCGTCACGATTGAATACTGCGTCGTCTGAAACTACGAACCCCGGGCCACCGGTCTGGCGGCCGAAATCCGCAACACATATCCCAACGCTGAGGTACGCCTGATCCAATCGTCCGGTGGCGTATTCGAAGTGGACGTCGATGGAAAACGCATGTTCTCAAAAAAGACGTTGAAGCGCCACGCCGAGGCTGGCGAAATCATGCGGTTGATTCGCGAGGCAGCCGCCGGCACGCGGTGAGAATCGCGATCTCCACCGGCGGCGGCGACGCACCGGGACTCAACGCCGTCATCCGCGCCGCCGTACTGACCGCCGTGCACCGCGGTTGGGAGTGCGTAGGCATCAGGCGTGGCTTCGGCAGCCTGCTCGGCGAGGAAGAGCCTGTTCCACTCGGCCCGCACGAAGTCCGTGGCATTACCCACCTCGGCGGCACGATTCTGGGCACGTCGAGCCGCGGGAATCCGCTCAAAGCACGTCATCAGCGCCCGGACGGCTCGTGGGAAGAGCGCGACCGCACCCAGGAGTTGTTCGACTCGTTTCGCGCCCACCGCCTGGATGCGCTCATCGCGATCGGCGGCGAAGGCACGCTTGGAATCGTCAACGGTCTCTGGAAGCAGGGACTGCCCGTCGTGGGGGTGCCGAAGACGATCGATAACGATGTGGGCGGGACCGTCGCGACATTCGGATTTGATACCGCCGTCGCAACCGCTACCGATGCCATCGACAAGGTGCACTCGACCGCCGAGAGCCACGAACGCGTCCTGGTCGTGGAGGTCATGGGGCGCCATGCGGGATTCATTGCGCTCAACGCCGGCATCGCCGGTTCCGCCGACGTTATTCTGATTCCTGAAATCCCCTTCGACATCGACAAGGTCTGTGACAAGATCCGGCGGCGCGAGGCCGAGGGCCGGCATTTCAGCATCGTCGTGGCCGCTGAGGGCGCCGCGCCCAAGGGCGGCACCGTGTCGCTCATCGATACCGCGCACGAGCGCCTTGGGGGCATTGCGGATAAAGTGGCGCATTCGATCGAGCAGATGACCGGCAAAGAAACCCGCTCGCTCGTGCTCGGACACCTGCAGCGCGGCGGCAGTCCCACCACGTTCGATCGCCTGCTCGCCCTGCGCTTCGGTGCCGCGGCGGTGCGGCTCATCGCGGAGCGGAAGTTTGGTATGATGGTGGCGCTGCAGCCCCCGCGCATCGTTGCCGTTCCGTTTGACGAGGCAATTGCAACACCGCGCCGTGTGCCGCTCGACTCCGACACCATCACGACTGCTCGCGACCTCGGTATCAGTTTCGGAGACTGATAGAGGACAGGTTGTGTCATTCGTCGGACAACGTCGTGGCCGGCCAACAAACCTATCATATTGGCACTACTGAACATACGCGGGCGACGGTCGTGGCACGCATCTTTCTAGTAGGCAAGCCACGGAGGTGTCTATGAAACGCATGCTCATCATTGTCGGATTGTTGTTTGGACTCGCGACGGGTGTCGCGCAGGCGCAGACGCGGGTTGGCGTGTCCCTCAGTTTTGGGGATCCCTATTTCAACGGCCAGGTCGTCATCGGCCGGCCGTACTATCACCGATACTCACGCCCCTACTATTACCGCTATCACCCCACGCCGGTCATCGTCGTAGGACCGCGCTACCACCGGGCGCCGCGGGTGGTTGTGGTACGATCGCACCGAACTGTCCACCGCCACCACCGCGGCTGGTAGTCAGTTTCACATCGGCCCCCTCTCCACGCGCTGGAGAGGGGGCCTTTCTATATTCCGGCGGTGCATACCCCTCGCGACCACTTCCTTCCACCAGATCCGCAGGCATTTCTCGCAGCCGAGCCGCCGACTGGACGGGTCATCGTCATAGCCCCCACGCGTGCGGCCTGTGAGACCATCGAGCTGGCACTCGGGCTGAAGCTTGCGACTTTGCTCGAGCGCGAACATGGCGAAGACATTCGCCGTTTGGCGGGATCCGGTCAGGGCTTTGGAATCGTCGCCGGCACGGGCACAGGCAAAACCCTGGCAATTCGCAACATGGCAGAAACGATCCTCAAGGCGCCGCTCAAAGTCGGCGTCGTCAATCGCGAGCGCGAGGCGACGCCAGAAACACCGAGTTGGAATGTGGTCATCGTCACTACAGGCATCGCGCGACGCTGGTTCCAAGACGGGCTGATCACAGCCAAGGATACGCTCGTCGTCGACGAGATCCACCAGACGTCGGCGGAGATGGAGTTGTGCCTCGCCCTGGGCAAGCGCGCGCGCTGCCGCTTCATCTGGCTCTCGGCGACTGTCGATCCGAGTTTTTACGCCGACTACCTAACGTCGGCCCAGGTGCTGGAAACGCACGCGTTCGACCCTGCGAGAGCGGCGCGAGTCACGGTGCTTGCCGAGCAACCGCTCGAGTTCTTGAACGATCGCTTCATAAAGCGGGTCATGCGCGAGCGCCGCGGAGTTGCGGTCTTCGTGCCCACGCGCGCGGAGGTGGAGCAGATAGCCAAGGAGCTGGGAGATCGGTGGCCCAATCTCGCAACCGCGTTCTACCACGGCGGCGAGCCGATTCGCGTGATTCGACCTTTTCTTGACGGTTTGGTCAAACGACCATTTCTACTCGCCATGACGGCCGCCGGCCAATCAGCGCTGAACATCCGCGGGCTGGACACCGTCGTGATTTACGATGCGCGCTACACCAACGTCGTGGAGCGGGGCAAAAACGTCCTGACACGGGCGTATCTGGGTGCCAACGAGATCCTGCAGATGGCGGGCCGCGTCCACGGACGGGTGCAGCAGGGCGAGGTCTACATCTTGAGTGATCGCGATCTCTCGTTTGAGAATCTTCGTCCCACCGCTCCCGAATTCCAGCTAGCCGGTGACGCGGAGCGAGTGGCGATCACCTGTGCCGCGATCGGCGTCGACGCCACGGAACTCGATCTCCCAGTGCCGCTCGACCGTCGGGCGTATCGTGACAGCGTTGAGCTCCTCACCGAACGGGGACTCATAGAGCACGGCCGGCTAACGACTTACGGCCGAGCGGTCGAGGCAATGCCCGTGGAGCGTCCGTGGGGCGAGCTTCTGTATCACGCCGAGCCAGCACTCGTACCGCTCGCCGCCGTTGCATCCAATATCGACTCGCTGCACCGCATGACCCGTGAAGAACGCCAGCTCGCCGGACTGATCGTGCCAGGGTCGGATCACGTCACCGCGTACAACGTGTACGCCGAGGCCGTCAACAAACACGGATACCTGGGCGAGGTGTACGGCTTACCGCGACACCTCTTCCGGGAAGCGGACATCGAACGCTGGGCTGAGGAGCGCGGCGTGCTGGTAAAGGCCATCGAAGACATCGCGCTCGGCACGGCCTCCGTTTATCGCCAACTGGATTTGCCGTTGCCGGAGAAACTGCCCTATGGCGACCGTAAGATGCTCGAGCTCTTAGCTGACCTTTTGGCCAAAATCATGCCGTTTGACCTGGTCATCGATGAGCAAACCGCGGACGGCCGCGAGGCACGTGTAAGCCGCAGCTCGGTGTGCGGCAGCTGGGGGGCAATCGCGGGCAATCTGCGGTATTTCGCGGATCGGTTCGGAGTGCCCCGCGCCAGCATCGAAGGCACACAGATTCCCGAGCGCGCGATCCGCCGCTTTGCCCGCCGCGGGCGACCTGAAGTGGTGTTCGAACGGCAACGTCGTCGTGAAGGGCTGATGGTCGTCCGCGCGGTAGAATATTTCGGGTTCACGCTGGAACGGGAAGTTGAACCGCTGCACGGTCCGTTTCCGGACGACCTCCGCGACTCGGCGCGCAAAGGGTTGGCAGAGGCGCTCCTTTCTGGCGTAACGCCGCACCCGGATCAGGGGAAAGTACGCCGCGCGTTGGAGCGTTTTGGGCACTATTGGCGGCGTTCTGGAGGTCGGCTCACGCAGGCGGCCGGCGAGCAGGTCAGCGGGCAGGTCGCTGGTCAGCTCGCGCAAGTAACGTCATGGGATGAGTTTATCGGGGCCCGGGTTACCCTCGACCCGGACGCCGCGATTCCAGAAGCCGAACGCCAGCGACTCGATGCCTTGCCCTCGTCCATCTATTTATACGGCGATCGCGTGCCGGTCGATTATGACGTGGAGCAGGGTGTCGGAATCGTTCGTTTGCGACTCAAGGAAGGGCAAGCCAAACGCCTGCATCCCAAGGATCTTCCGCCCTTTGATCGCCCGGTGCGCTATACCGTGACACGCGGGAAACATGAGGCAGTGCGCGCGAGCTCCTTGGAGGAGTTACGCACGGGATTGCGGAGTCTCGGAAGCATGCACCGCGCGCGTGTAGTGCGAGGAGGACGCCGTCCCCGTCGTCGCCACTAGCCCTCGGTGATCTCCAACAAAGCCAACCACAGGGCATCGTAAGCATCGCGCGCATCGGCGAGGGCAACGCCGCTCGCTAGGGCGGCGGCGCACCCGTCGAGGATCGCTGCCCGTGCTACGTGTTCGAATCCACCGTTACTGGCCGCTCGGTCAATCAATCCGGCCGCAGCGAGGCTAAACCATGCTTTCGCTGTTCCATCCTCTGCTTGTCGGCGCAGCTCCTCCCAACAGGCATCGAGTCCCACGGTGCCTGGGCCACTCGCGAGCGCGCGCTCGAGGGCGCCCTCGCGCGCCGCCGCAACTTGGGCGGCAGCGGCACGCAGCAATCGGTTGCGGGATGCGTAGTGATAGAGAATGAGCCCTTTGACGACGCCGGCCCGCCGCGCCACGGCATCGAGCGTAAAGCCGGCTAGGCCTGCACGCTGCAGCGTGTGAATGGCCGCGGCGAGGATGGCGGCACGAGTGGCAGTCGAGTCTTTCGGCACGTTTTTGTCCCGGTGGTCAATAGTGGGAGTCAGTAAGCGGGGCGCAAGTAGAAACGACGCAGCAACCTTTTGCCCGACCAGCGAGTCTCATCTTGACACGACCCTAACAGCCGGGCTGCTACGGTCTGAAACCTTGGACCCCCGAGATTTGTATGAGGATGACCAACCAATGATCGACAAACCTGTCGCCCCAGCGGGCACGCTACCCGCGACGTTCTCTCCGCTCGTGCGCGCCGTCATCGATTCAGTGAGCGACGGCGTCGTCATCTTCGATCAGCAGGGCCGGCTGTTGTACGCCAATGCGACGGCGCGGCGCTCAATCGACGGACAAAATGCCGACGTACGAAACCGTCTGCAGAACCTTGGCGCCCGATTCCTGCCACTGAGAAACGGCGTGCAGAGCATCGGGGAAGCCGCAATTCTTCCCCCGTCCGGTCCTCTGACGCTCGCCGAACGTGAACGCCAAGCCATCACGACAACGCTGCAGGACACGAGCGGCAAGCTCGCGGAAACGGCGCGTCGCCTGGGCATCAGCCGCACCACGTTGTGGAGACGGCTCAAGTCCTACGGTATGGAAGGCTTTCGCGCTTCTCCGTAGGGTCCTAGCTTCTCCGGGGGATGGCCTCCCCCCCACAGCCCACACCCTTCATCATTGAAGAATACGTCCGCTGGTCGGACGTAGACTTCGCCGGCATCATTTTTTACGGCTCTTACGTGCGACTGTTCGAAATCGCCGAGACGGAGCTGTTTCGCCATTGCGGCCTCGCGTATGCGCGGATGTTCGACCAGTACGACATCTTTCTCCCCCGCAAAGCCGTCCAGAGCGAGTTCTACTCCCCCGCCCGTCTCGACGACCGCTTACGCATCGCGGCATACGTCGGCAAAGTAGGAACGAAATCGCTGACACTTCATTTCGACGTTCTGCGCGCGAACGAGGGTGCGTTAGGCGCGGCAGGGTGGATGGTGCTGGTCTGTGTCGATCGGAAGAGTCTAAAACCAACTCCGCTGCCGGCCGGGCTCATTCACGCGCTGCGTCCGCACACGCTCAGTCCGACCGCGGCGCGCCAGTTTCTGGGAGTCGGGTTATCTCCGCGTTAAGAGTCACTCCGCTGCTGCTGTTAGCGCTCACCGTATGCTCGCGTGCGCCCAAGGATCCACTGCTCTTGCACGCCATGATCGCATTTCCGCCGCGGGACACAATTCGACTCGAGATCCCGGCGCGCGGTCATCGCTGCAATGACGGCCGGTCGACGCTGGTGGAGGCAGCGAGTCCCGAGGGCAGCGGCGTGCTGGTCCGGCTTCGCTCTTCCAGCAGTGCGTCGTCAGACTCCTTCCGGATCGCCATCCCGGAGGATACCGCAGCCGTTCCCGCTGCGACGGTGGCGATTCGTTACTTCATTCGCGACGCACCGCGCGGATTCGTCATCGATAGCGGGTCTATTCACATCGAACGCGTCGGTGACAAGATCACGGGGTTCATTGAAGGATCCGGACTCGAAACGGCGATCAGGGTCCACACGCGTATCGAGTTTCGCAATGTGCAGATCAGCACCGATACCGTACCGTGCAACTACGCGCCGTGACTCCCACAACTGATGTGCGCGTCGGCCTCATCGGATCGGGCTTTGCCAGGCGCGTGCAATTGCCCGGTCTGGCGCTAGTGCCAGGCGTGAAGGCAGTGGCGATTGCCAGCCGCCAGACCGCCAATGCCGAGGCGGTCGCGCGCGAATTCGGACTGCCGCATGTATTCAGCGATGGCTTGGAGCTCGCGCGCTCACCTGAGGTCGATCTCGTCATCATCTCCTCAACCCCCGACGCTCATGCCCGCTACGCCATTGGCGCGCTGGAAGCAGGCAAGCACGTGCTGTGTGAAAAGCCAATGGCCATCGACGCGTTCGAAGCCTCCCAGATGCTGGCAGCGTCCGTACAGCAACCCGACAGTTTGGCGTGGATTGACCACGAACTTCGCTATGAGCCAAACCGCCGGCGGGTCCGTGAGCTGATACGTGCCGGCGCCATTGGGGAGCTCCGACACATCGAACTGGCACTCAAGCCGTACCTCCGTGGCGATGGGCGGCCGCAGGCGTTCGACGCGCCGTGGAACTGGTGGTTCGACGCGGCACGCGGCGGCGGCATTCTCGGTGCGGTGGGGTCACACCTCATCGATTTATGTCGGTTCTGGAGCGGCAGCGAAATCACCCACGTCACGGGCCTTGCCGAGACCTTCGTAAAACAGCGCAGAGACGAAACGGGGACCGAGCGCCCTGTGACGGCCGATGACTATGCGAGCTGCGTGGTGCGGACCGCGAGCGGGGTCGTCGCCGCAATCACGCTCAGCACGGTGGCGCACCACGGTATCGGGCACCTGGGGCAGATCACCGGAAGCGAGGGCACGCTGCTTCTGACTGGTGAGACCAAGCTCGAACGGGCGAGGTCGGGTGAGTCGCTGGAAGAGATCTCGGTGCCCGACGATCTCTGGGAGCGGGCTAAGCCCAACAACATGTGGGCGCGCTCTTTTGTGCGATTGATGCGTGAGATGGTTCGCGTGATGCGCGGCGGAGCCCCAGAAGGGGAGCCGGCGACGTTTCGGGACGGTTGGCAGGTGCAGCGTGTGCTCGATGCAATCCGCGGCGGGCGAGGGGTCCAGTTAGATTGAGTCTCGTGGAACAGACCTATTTCCGTAAAGGATTCGGCCTCAAGGGTGCCATCGAGGGCGCCCTGACCGCCGACTACCACAGCCGCGTGGTGGACACCATCCGCGCGTCGGGATCCGTCCTCGAGGTCGGTGACCTGACGTTCCGGCTCGCGGGCGAGTTCGGATTTTGTTACGGCGTGGATCGCGCGGTCGAATACGCGTACGAGACGCGGACGAAGTTTCCGGGCAAGCGGACATTCCTGGTCGGCGAGATCATCCACAACCCCCATGTCAATCAGAAGCTCGCGGCCATGGGCGTCGAATTTCTGCACCGTCCCGACGGCCGCGACGCGGAATTCGATTTCAGTGCCGTGACCGCGGACGACGTCGTGATCCTGCCGGCTTTCGGCGTGACCGTACGGGATTTCGAGCGTCTGCGTGCCATCGGCTGCGTGCTGGTCGATACTACGTGCGGCTCAGTGCTGAACGTGTGGAAACGCGTGGAGGTATACGCGCGCGACGGATTCACCGCCTTGATTCACGGGAAGAATTATCATGAAGAAACGAAGGCAACCTCCAGCCAGGTGAACAAGTATCCGGGCGGGAGATATCTGGTCGTACGCGACATGACAGAAGCGCGCGTGGTATGCGAGTACATTGAAGGCCGAGGCACGAAGGATCAGTTTCTCCAGCAGTTCAAAGGCAAGATGACGCCGGGGTTCGATCCCGATCGCGACCTGCAGCGCGTAGGCGTCGCGAATCAAACGACCATGCTGTCGGGCGAGTCATTGGCCATTGCGGGCGAGGTCGCCAAGAGCATGGCGCGTCGTTGGGGCGCGGAGACTGTCTTGGAGCATTTCCGGACCTTCGACACGATTTGCTCGGCAACGCAGGAGCGGCAGGATGCCGTGCTGAAGCTGATCGCCGATCCGCTCGACCTGATGGTGGTTATCGGAGGATACAACTCGAGCAATACCGCGCATCTCGCGGACATCTGCCAGGAGAAAGTCCCGACCTTTCACATCGAGGACGCCGCGTGCATCGATGTTGCAGAGGGCAGCATTCGTTTTCGCCCCGTCGGAGTGCACAGCACCGAGGAGCGTCGCGAACGCTGGTTGCCAGCCGGACCCCTCACGATCGGCATCACGGCGGGGGCGTCGACGCCGAACAACAAGATCGGCGAGACGATCGAACGAATCGCCGCGCTCCGTGGCGCGCCGCTGAGCGAGGTTCTCCGCTAGCCCGGTTTCGGGTATATTTCGGTCCTTATGCCGCTGTCCCGCTTCCATCCTGCCATCGAACGCTGGTTCGCCGACCGCTTCGCCGAGCCCACTGAGCCACAGCGGCGCGCGTGGCCCGTCATCCAGCAGGGCGGTGACGTCCTCATTGCCGCCCCGACGGGATCGGGCAAAACGTTCGCGGCGTTCCTTTCGGCCATCGATGGGCTGGTCCGTCAGGGGCTGAACGGCGAGCTGCGCGACGAGACACAGGTGGTGTACGTCTCGCCGCTAAAAGCGCTGTCGAACGATGTGCAGAAGAACCTGGCCGAGCCGTTGGCGGAGATCCGCGCCACGCTGGCAGATCAGGGTCTGCCAGACGTCGAGGTCCGCACACTGGTTCGCACGGGCGACACGCCGCAGGCGCAGCGCCAGGCGATGCTGAAGCACCCGCCGCACATTCTCGTCACCACACCGGAATCGCTGTATCTCATCCTCACCTCCGAGCGTGCCCGCGACATGCTGCGGTCGGTGCGCACGGTGATCGTCGACGAGATCCACGCGGTAGCGCGCGACAAACGGGGCAGCCACCTGGCGTTGTCGCTCGCGCGGCTCGACGCGTTGATCGGCACACGTCCACAGCGCATCGGTCTCTCGGCGACGCAAAGGCCAATTGAAGAGATCGCACAGTTTCTCGTCGGCACGAACCAGCAGCCGCCCACCATCGTGGACGCCGGGCACATCCGCACGCTCGACCTCGCGCTCGAGATTCCATCATCGCCGCTCGAGGCGGTGATGTCGGCGGAGGTGTGGGACGAGCTCAACACGCGCATTGCCGAGTTGATCACCCAGCATCGTACTACTCTGGTGTTCGTGAACACGCGGCGGCTCTGCGAGCGGCTCACGATGCACCTCTCGGAGCGCCTGGGCGCCGATCGCGTTACCAGCCACCACGGCAGTCTGTCGCGCGAGCGGCGGCTCGAGGCCGAGGAGCGACTGAAACGCGGCGAGCTGCAGGCGCTCGTGGCCACGGCCTCCCTCGAGCTCGGCATCGACATCGGCAGCGTCGACCTCGTGATCCAGGTCGGCTCTACGCGCTCGATCGCGACTCTGCTGCAACGTGTGGGCCGGGCGGGGCACCGCCTGGGCGCAATTCCGAAGGGCCGCGTCTTTCCACTCTCGCGAGACGAGCTGATCGAATGCGCCGCCATGCTCCGCGCCACGCGCGAGGGCAGGCTCGATCGCCTGATTATTCCCGACAAGCCGCTCGACATTCTGGCGCAGCAGATCGTGGCCGCCACGGCCGGTGAAGAGTGGGACGAGGCGACGCTGTACGAGCGGGTGCGCTCGGCATATCCGTATCGGAACCTGTCGCGCAAGGAGTTCGATGACGTCGTGCAGATGCTCGCGGAAGGGTTTACCACGCGTCGGGGTCGGCGCAGCGCCCATATACACTACGACGGCATCAACAAGCGGGTGAAGGGACGCCGCGGCGCTCGGATCGCCGCGATCACGTCGGGCGGCGCAATTCCCGATCTGGGGGACTACCGCGTCATTCTCGAGCCGACCGAGACGTTCGTCGGCACGTTGAATGAAGATTTCGCGATCGAAAGCATGCCCGGCGACATCTTCCAGCTGGGCAACACTTCCTACCAGATCGTCAAAGTGGAATCGGGGCAGGTCCGTGTCGCGGACGCCAAGGGCCAGCCCCCGTCGTTGCCGTTCTGGATCGGCGAAGCACCGGGCCGCACCAACGAGCTGTCAGAAGAGGTGTCGCGACTGCGCCAGGATGTCGCGGATCGGCTGGACGATCAGCCGGCGGCTACCCAGTGGCTCGTCGAGACCACCGGCCTGAGCGAGGCGGGCGCGCGGCAGATCGTCGAGTACCTGGGCGCCTCGCGGCAAATCCTCGGCACGATTCCCACCCAGCGTTGCCTGGTGCTGGAGCGCTTCTTTGATGAGGCCGGGGGGATGCAACTTGTGCTGCACGCGCCATTTGGCAGCAAGCTCAATCGTGCCTGGGGTCTCGCGCTGCGCAAGCGATTCTGCCGAAGCTTCAACTTCGAGCTGCAGGCGGCGGCCACCGAAGATGCGATCGTGCTCTCGCTCGGCCCCCAGCACAGCTTCCCGCTGGATGATGTCTTTCAATACTTGAAGCCCGCAACGGCCGAACATCTGTTGGTGCAGGCCATGCTCGACGCGCCCGTATTTGGAACCCGCTGGCGCTGGAACGCGACGCGCGCGCTCGCAGTGCTGCGCTTCCGCGGCGGCCGGAAAGTCCCGACGCCGCTGCAGCGCATGGAGGCCGAGGATCTCGTCGCGGCGGTATTCCCCGACCAGCTCGCCTGTCCGGAGAACCTGGTGGGCGACCGGGAGATTCCCGATCACCCCTTGGTGAATCAGACCATTGCCGACTGCTTGCTCGAAGCGATGGACTTCCCTGGGCTGAAGCGGGTGCTGGAAGCGATGGACGCCGGCCAGGTAACGATGATCGCCCGGGACACGAGCGAGCCGTCGCCGCTGAGCCACGAGGTGATCAACGCCCGGCCCTATGCCTTCCTCGACGACGCCCCGCTCGAGGAGCGCCGCACGCAGGCGGTCATCACACGCCGTGGCCTCGATGTGAAAACGGCAGACGAATTCGGCAAGCTCGACCAGGCAGCCATCGACCTCGTGAAGGGCCAGGCGTGGCCCGATCCCGAAAATGCCGATGAGCTGCACGATGCGTTGCTCGTCATGGGAGCGGTCCCGAACGCGGAAGTCGTAACGCGAGGCGCGGCATGGAAGAGCGAGTTCGAGAAGCTCGTGAATGCCGGGCGCGCAACGGTGATGGACGGGCGGCTGTGGCTCGCCACTGAGCGCGTGCCGATGGTCCATGCCGCGTTCCCTGACGCGCGCTTCGAGCCTGTCGTCACGGCGCCCGAGCGCGAACGCGCCAAGCCGTGGACCAGGGAAGACGCCATCCGCGAGCTCGTGCGGGGCCGGCTCGAAGTCATCGGGCCGACGACGACAGCAGATCTCGCAAGCGCGCTTGGATTGTCCCCCGCTGATATCGATTTCGCCCTTGGCGCATTGGAGCACGAAGGGTTTGCGTTGCGCGGCCGCTTCTCCGCGGGTGTGGCGGGTACGGAGTGGTGCGAGCGGCGGCTGCTCGCCCGCATCCACCGTTACACGCTCGACCGCCTGCGCAAAGAAATCGAGCCGGTGGCGGCGGCCGATTTCCTGCGCTTCCTGTTCAAATGGCAGCGGCTCGCGACCGGATCGCGCGGCCAGGGGCCTGAGGGACTCGCCGCGGTCCTCGACCTCCTCGACGGCTATGAGCTCGCGGCGGGGGCGTGGGAATCTGAAGTCCTGCCGGCGCGGCTGACCGACTACGACCCCCTGTGGCTGGACGGGTTATGTCTCTCCGGCGAGATCGCTTGGGGCAGACTCACGGCCATTCGCACTGCGGAAGCTGGAGCGCGGAACAGAAAGATGGGACCGGTGCGCAGCACGCCCATCGCCCTATTCCGACGCGACCGGGGCGATATCTGGAGAGCAGGGACGCCGGAGGTCGACGCCGCGGAGTTGCCGCTGTCATCGACGGGCAAGGCGTTGCTCGCGGCATTCGAATCGCGCGGCGCGTCCTTCTTTGGCGACCTGGTGAATGCCACCGGTTTCCTCCGCACCGAAGTGGAGAAGGGTCTCGCGGAGCTCGTGGCCTGGGGCCTCGTGTCCTCGGACAGCTTTGCGGGTTTGCGCGCGTTGCTGGTGCCTTCGGACCGGAGGCGCCCGATCGGTCCGGGCGCGTATCGGCGGCGAGGCAGGATCGCGCCCTTCGGCGTCGAAACTGCGGGGCGGTGGGCACGCACGCACGGTAAGCCGCCAATCGCGGAAGACCAGCTTGCCGAAGCGATCGCGTGGCAGCTGCTACGGCGCTACGGGGTCGTCTTCCGCCGCGTGATTCAGCGCGAGACGTTGCTCGCACCCTGGCGCGACATTCTCCGTGTGTACCGGCGACTCGAGGCGCGTGGCGAGATCCGCGGCGGACGCTTCGTGGGCGGTTTCTCAGGTGAGCAGTACGCGTTGCCGGAAGCGATCGGGCTGCTGCGCTCCACGCGCAGGGAGCAGGGAGCAGACGAGTTGATTGCAGTGAGTGGTGCCGACCCGCTGAACCTCGTCGGGATTCTGACGCCGGGAGAGAGCGTTCCGGCGATCGCCTCGAATCGCGTTCTGTATCGGGATGGCGTGCCCGTCGTGGTCAAGGACGGGGAAGGCGAGCGTTTTTTGGTGGAGGTCCCCGCCGAGGAGCGGGACATATTGCGCGGCGCCCTGCTGCGCCGCCGGCCCGCTCCGCTCGTTCGCGCCTACCTCGGCAAGAGCAAAGCGGCCGGCTAAGCCGTCAAGGCGTGAGTGTGAAAAGTGAGGCGACCATGGTGCGGACCGGCCGGCCGCCGATCAGGGCTGGGGTGAACACGGCCTTCACGAGCATCTGCTTGAGTGGCGCAACGAACGCGGAGTCCGGCGTCTGGAGCACCTCGATATCGCCTTCGGCGACACGCCCTGCCGTATCCACGATCCAGCGCACGAGCGCGTGGCCCGAAGGGGGCATGCTACGGGCGCGCAGCGCGGTCGGGTAGGCGAGCGCCGGCCCGATCTTCCAGCGCGCGGGTTGATCGGCGTCCCTCGCTGCGAAAACGCGCACCGCGCGGAATTCGCTGTCGTACAGTTTTGCCAGAGACGGAGAAACGCTGTCGAGCGGAAAGTCCGGGTCGGCGTAGAGCCGCAGGGCACGGCGGAAGTTGAGCCGGGCGAGAGAGGGATTGCCTTGTTGGTACTCGAGCACGCCGCGCCACACGTACGTCCAGCAGCTGTCCATGATGTAGGGCGCCGTAGCCAAGGCCATGCGAAGATCGGCGTCAGCACTGTCCCATTCGCGCGCGGCGATATGGGAGCGAGCGGTGGCCAGCAATTGCGAACTGCGTGACTGCGCTTGGGCGGTCGAGGCGAGCGCGACGAGGACTATCCCCAATCCTTGGAATCGGGCGCCACGCGCTGCATGGCGCGCAAGAAACTGAATGCCGCTTGGGAAGCGGCCGGAGTGGTGTCGACGTTCACGGTAGCGCACTGAAGTCCTCGAATCTCCTCCGCAAGAACATTCACGGTCCCATCGTCTTTGGCGAGCTTGCCCCGCACCACCACGAACGGTTCGCCACGCACCGCCGCGCGATATCTATCGTACACGTCGGTTCTGATGATCACGTTCGTCATTCCGGTCTCATCTTCGACCAGCAGGAAGACCGTACCCTTGGCCGTCTCGGGGCGCTGGCGGACCACGACGAGCCCCGCGATCTGGCAGTGAACACCCGTCTTGAGACTCTCCAAGTCCTTGTTGAGCGTGAGGTTAGGTGGCAAGGCGGCGCGAACCAAAGAGAGCGGATGTCTGCTCGCCGAGAACCCCAGGGTGGCGTATTCAGCCAGCAGCGTCTCGTGGGGGGCCAAGCCACGGAATGGCAGATCCTCATGGGGGTGGGTCAGGGCAAGCTCGAGCTGCCGTCGTCCACGGCCATCGGCGGATCGAGAGGCTTTTGGCGGCAGCCAGAGACCGACCTGCCACAACAGCTCGCGCCGCGTCAAGCCGAAGCTGTCGCACCCACCAACCCACATGAGGGTTTCGATGGCGGTGCGTTTGAGAGTCGCGGGAGCGCGGCGCACAACGTCGCCCACGCTCACAAATGGGCTGTGGTGCTCTCGTTCGACGACGGTGGCGGTCGCCGTTTCTTCACTCCAGTGCCGGATGAATCCCAGCCCGATGCGTACCGCTCCCCGCTTCCCGCTCCGTGGCTCCTCAACCGTGCACCAGACGTCGCTCCGGTTGATGTCCGGCAATCGCATCTCGATGCCGTTGCGCATCGCGTCCCGGCCCAGGGCGTCTATGGAGTAGAAGCCCATCGGCTGATTGTTGAAGAGCGCGACGTAGTACTCGACGGGATGGTAGTGCCGGAGCCAGGCCGATTGATACGCGAGCAGTCCGAAGGCCGCGGCGTGCGATTTAGGAAATCCGAACTCGCTGAACGCGATTACGTGGCCGAAGACCTTTTCGGCGGTTGCTTCGGGCACACTGCGCTCCATGGCTCCGCGCCGGAATTCCTCCCAGAACCCCGCGATGAGATCGTGGGAGCGACGGCGGCTCATCGCACGCCGCAACGCTTCGGACTGTCCCGTGGTAAATCCCGCGAGGGCCTGGCAGACCTGCAGCACCTGGTCCTGGTACAGGATCACGCCCAGCGTTTCGGACAGGCAGTCGCGCAGCAACGGATGATCGACGGGCGGCTCGTAGGCGAGACCGGCCGCATGCGCGCGGCGCTGCTCTTCCCGCCGTCGGACATAGGGATTCACCGCGCCACCGACGATCGGGCCCGGCCGGACGATCGCGACTTCGACAGCGAGGTCTTCGAGATTGCGCGGTCGGCTGCGGCGGATCATCTGGATCTGCGCCCGGCTTTCGATTTGAAATAGCCCGATGGTATCACCGGTGCAGATACGGTCGTAGATCGCGGGATCTTCGAAATCGATGCGCGAGAGATCGGGCGGCGTTCCGGTGCGGCGGGCGATCAGCTCGACGCATTCCTCCACCAGCGACAGCATGCCGAGCGCCAGGAAGTCGATCTTGATGAAGCGCGCGTCGTCGCAGGAATCTTTGTCCCATTGGCAGACGACGCGGTCTTCCATCGCGGCACGCTCGAGCGGCACGAGCTCGACGAGCGGGCGAGAGGAGAGAATCATTCCGCCCGGATGCTGCGAGACGTGCCGTGGCAGACCGCGAATTTCCTGCGCGAGCCCACACAGCTCTTTCCAGAGCGGCGCGTCCTTGCGTCCCTGAAATCCAGGGAGCTGCTCCAACTCCTCGGGCAACTGATCGGCACGGCCATCGGCCAGTTTTGCCACCATCTCGATTTCGCCGAGCGGCAGATCGAGCGCTTTGCCGATTTCGCGGACCGCGGAGCGCAGTCGATACGTGGGGAAGCAGCACACGAGTCCGGCATGCTCTGCGCCGTAATGCTTGTAGACGCGGCGAATCAGCTCCGCGCGAATCTCGCGCGGGAAATCGAGGTCGATATCCGGCACCGATGCGAGCGTCTCGTTCAGGAATCGGCCGAGGAAAAGCTTGTTCGCAATCGGGTCGATATGCGATAGGCCGAGGAGGTAGCAGACGATGGAAGAGACGGAAGAGCCACGGCCCCGGCCGGGAAGGAGATTGCCACTGGCGCGCCGCGAGCCGCGGCGGATATCGGCGGCGACCTCGCGAGCGAGATCGAACAAGTCATGATAGACGAGGAAGAAGCCGCTGAGCTTGTGATGCTCGATGAGCCGCAACTCTTCTTGGAGGCGGCGCACCGCCTGTCCCCGGTACACCGAGTCGGCGGGGTAGCGCTCATCGAGGCGGGCGGTGCACAACCCGGCCAATGCGACGGGAGCCGGGGCGCGATCGGCACCGCGAAAATCGGGAAAAGTGTAGCCAAGATCGCGGGTAATGTCGAAGCACGAACAGCGTTCCGCGATGGCCATCGTCATAGCGACAGCATGCGAACAGTCACCGAACAGCGACACGACTTCGTCCAGTGGCCGCAGGTAAAACTCACTGTTCGGATTCCGCACCCGGTGCGAGCCGTCCAGTGTGGTCCGATGGCGAATGGCGACCATGACGTCGTGGAGCCGGTGCAAGCTGCGGGTGTGATAGTGGACATTGCCAGTCGCTACGACGGCAAGTCGTAAACTTTGCGAGATGTCGATCAATGCCCGACTGAGCGCCAAGTCCCCCCGCACGCGGTTCCTCTGGATTTCGACATAGAACCGATCGGGTCCAAACACCGACTTGCACCGCGCGGCGAGCTTCCGGGCTGCGCTCAGTCCTTCACGCTCCAATGTCCGCGGCAGCACGCCATCCCGGCGCGAGCCGGAGAGAATGATCAGCCCTTCCTGTCGCTCCTCGATCTTCGCGAGTGGAAGTTTTGGATCGAGTCGCTCCGCGCCGAGGTGCGCTTCGGTGAGCAGGCGGCAAAGATTCGAGTAGCCGGTCGCGGATTCGGCGAGCAGGATCACATGACTGCCGTCCGTGAGCGTGACTTCGGCGCCGGTGATCGATTGAATGCCAAGCGGCGTGGCAGCGTGTGCGAACGCCAGCGACCCGTAGATGCCGTTGCGATCGGTGAGCGCCAGGGCGGGGTAGCCCAGGCTGTGCGCCGCGGCGAGCAGCTCGTCGGGCGGCGAGGCGCCGTCGAGAAAAGAAAATGCGGAGTGACAATGGAGCTCGGCGTACATAGCGTGTGGCGGTTAGGGTTGCTGCAGGAACCAATTGTGTGTGATCAGATCCTGAAACAGCACAACCCGCTTCCCTCCTGCAAGCATGGCCTCGAAGTACAACCGCGAAATAATTTGCCTCCACCATTCATCATCGATGCGCCATGATTCGTTTATGCATTCGATTGTGCTAACCGCCGCACCGCCTGACCGCATAACCGCCGCCGGTGCACCGGAAGCATCACACGCCACCGTCACCGGTTGCGGCTCGTTTACGGCTCGTAGTCGATCAGTGCGTAGCGGCGCTCCGGCAGGCGGGACCATGGCTGCACCTCGATGATGTGATAGAGACACGAGCGCAGCACGCGCATGCGCACTTCCCGCGCGGCGCTCTGCAGCGCACGCTGCTGGCCGGCACGAGCGGCAGCTTGCGCGTCGCGCGCGAAGAGCTGCAGCTCCGCTGTTCCAGGAGCGAACGCGGTGAACTCGAGCACGAGCCGCTCGACGGCGCCGGTGGGCGGCGACTGCTCGAGGCGGGTCTTGAGCGGCGCGGCGATGCGGACAGCGTCGGCGGTCGGGTCCTTGAGCAGAATCGCGGCGAGCCAAGAGCTTGCCCCTTCGAGATCGGCACGCAGGCGCACCGCGTGCACGCGCCAGCCGATGCGGCGCGGATGCTTCAGCGCGCGGGCGATCAATTGATCGAGTGCGTGTGCGAGCAGCTCGCGCTCGCCGACGGGCGTGAAGAATGTGATCGCCGCGATAATAGGCTCGGGCACGTCGCGTCCTTCAACGGGCTCGGCGAGGCGTCCCGCGGCGAGTCGCCACAAGCGCCGTCCCGTCGCGCCGAATTGCGCGGCGATCGCTTCTTCAGGAAGAGCGGTGAGCGCGCCGAGCGTGCGAATGCCGAGCTGGCGCAGCCGGCGGTGTGTATCGACGTCCAGCGGCAGCACGGCAATCGGCTGCGCGGCGAGAAACACCAGCTCGCTTCCGGGGGGCACGATGATTGCTTCCCCAGGTTTGGCGCGGCTCGCGGCGGCCCAGGCGGTGAACTTGCCCAGTCCGATTCCCACACGTGCGGCCGACGTGTGGCATGCGGCGTGGATGGCTTCCGCGATCCTTTGCGGTCCACCAAAAATGCCTTCCAATCCGTCGCACCCCACATATGCCAACCCCAATTCCCCCGGCTCGATGATGGGACTCACTTCACCGAGAGCGGCGAGCAGGTGAGCGAACCGCTCGTCGTAGTGGACGGGGTCAGGCTCGACGAGCCGCAGCGAGGAACAGAGGCCGATCGCTTGGCTGACCGTCATTCCCGGCTTGACGCCCACATGGCGGGCGAGGGATGAGACCTGCCACAGCTTCCGGGTCGTGTCGGGAGCGAGCAGGGCACTGGGATAGGCGTGGAGCCCCTCCTGACGCGCCTCCTCACAGCGCAACGGAAAGAGGGGAATCCAGACGGAAGCAGCGAGCGAACTCGTAAGACGCCGAGTCATTGACAGTGAGATTTTGGGACCCGAATATATCCCGAAACCATACCGCACCGCAAGTCCCACCAAAAGAGTTAAATGGTTGGTATATTTGGACTTCACATGACACAGCCGGATCTGTTTGGACCCGAGGCACTTCCCGACCCCAGCCCAGAGATCACGCGCTTGGGCCAGGGTATACCGCCCAATATCCGCTTCGGGACGTCCACATGGACCTACGACGGCTGGCAGGGGGACGTCTATCACCGCCGCTATCGTGGGCCGCAGCCCGCGCAGCGGCTCGAGGAGTACGCGCGCTACCCGCTATTCCGTACCGTGGGCATCGACAGCGCGTTTTATGATCCGCCGTCGGAAGAGGAGCTGAAATCGTACGCGCGGGCGTTACCGCCCGGCTTCCCCTGCGTCAGCAAGGTGTGGGAGCGGATCACGGCGAAGCGGCTCGGTCCCGATGCCCCACAGCCGGGGCTCGCGGGAATGCGCAATCCCGATTTCCTCAACGCCGCCCTGTTCACGGATCAGGTGCTGGGCCCCTACGATCGCGTGTTCCGCGATCATGCGGGCGCGTTCGTGTTCGAATTTCAGGCCATGCGGGGAAAGGATCTGCCCGATCCGCTGCATTGGGCCGATCAGCTGGACGATTTTTTCTCGCAGCTACCACGCGACTTCCGCTACTCGGTCGAGCTCCGTAACTCAGAGCTACTGACGGGCGTGCATGGTGAAGTGCTCAGGCGCCATGGTGTTGCCCATGTGTTCAACTCCTGGACCGAAATGCCCTCGATCGGCGAGCAGCTCGACCTGGGCTGGACCCTCTCGACCGACTTCACCGTAGCGCGGGCGCTGCTCAAGCCAGGCCGCCGTTATGCCGACGCGGTCAAGCAATTCCAGCCCTACGATCGGGTGCAGGAGGTGCAACCGCAGCTGCGGCGGGATGTGTTGGCGCTCATCCAGGCTGCACTGGGTCGAAGGATCGAGGCGTTCATCCTTGCGAATAACCGCGCCGAAGGGAACGCGCCGGGAACGATCAAAGCGGTGGCGCGGATGTGGCAGCAAGGTGACTCGGCTAGTGCCTAATTAACAGCGCGGACGGTTCGTGCGGCATCGCAGAAAGGTGACGCGACGGATACCCCTCAGGGTAGGTAATCAGGGAGTCACCCTTCAGGAGTTCGCGTATGCGTCGTGCTCTATTGATGCTGTCCCTCGTGTTTCTCGCCGCCTGCGACTCCACCCAGGTGATCCCGGTGAGCGTCCAATGGATGGATTGGCCGGCGGAAGTTGCGTCGGGACAGCCCTTCCGCACCCGGCTGGTGGTGTGGGGTGCGTGCGCGCTGAACCCGCGCTTCCGCTCCGGTGCGAGCGCCGACCAATCCGCGGTGAGCTTTGCGCCGTACTTCATCACCGAAGAGAATCACGTCATCGCGTGCTTGCAGGAGCGCGAGGTGGAGTCCTTCCTCGCCGTTGCGCTCGACACGGCCGGAACGGCGCCGGGACTCGCCGCCGACTTTCCCCGTACCTACGAAATGCGCGGAGCGACGAACGTGTACGCCGCCTCCGCCTCCCTTACCGGAGCGGCGTCTCCCCTCCGGACGTTCGGCGAGGTGCTCGTGCGCCAAGCCGCGCCGGACGCCTCACGACGCAACGCAGCCGGTTATGTCTTCTTTTTCGTGGATACGCTCGGGTGCGCGCGGGTAGTGCCCATCGGGACATACGGCCCCGGCGCCGCGCTGCCGCTCGAGAGTCAGACGGACACCGCTGGTGTTTCGAACGCATTCGTTCGTGGCTACATCTACGATGCACCGGCCGCGGTGTGCGGCGCCAATAGAGTGTTCCACCTCGTGGCGGTGGATTAGCGCGGGCTACGTCGAGCTGCCTGGCAACTCGAGCTCGCCTTGCATGGCCGGCCGTGTGGCGTTGTACCGATCGGTCATTGCGCTGTCGTTTTCGATCCCGTACTTGCGACGCAGCTTCTCGATGCGGAGTGACAACGCCTTCCCGTATTCCCGCGGTGCGCCGGCCTGCCGGGCGTAGGCTCTTTCGTACCGTGGCACCAGCTCGGGATAATGCTCCGCGAGCACCGAGAGGAATCGATCGCGCACCGCGGCATAGAGTCGCAGCGCTCCTGCGTGAATAAAACGCGCGCCCGCATCATGCGCGGCGCGAAACAACCCGTCGAGATGACGGACGTCATCGGTGATGCCCGGCAACACCGGTGCGACGATAAGACCCGCGTTGATCCCCGCGTCCACCAGTTTGCGTAGGGCACGGAGCCGCGCGCTGGGCACGGGCGAGCGCGCTTCGAGCTTGCGCGCGAGCAGCGCGTCCGTCGTGATCAGCGATACGTGAATCTGCAGCTCGTTCCGTTCCTGCAGCTTTCGTAGCACGTCCACGTCGCGCGCGATGAGCGGGCTCTTGCTGATAATTCCAAACGACAGACCTTCACAACGCGTCAAGCGCTGCAGCACCGCCCGCGTCAGCCTGAAGCGGCGCTCCGCGGGTTGGTACGGATCCGTCGCCGTACCAATCACAATGCAGTCGCCGAGCGGCACACGCTTCAGATCGACGTCGAGCGCCCCGATAATTTGCTCTTTGACGAAGATGCGCTTTTCGAACGCTTCCCAACCGTGTGCCCCGCGATAGTCGGAGAATTCGGCGTCGTTCAGTTTCCCCGCGGCGTGCGCGCGCTCGACGACGTAGCGATGGGTGTAACGCGCATAGCAGTAGCTGCACCCGAACTCGCAGCCGACATACGGGTTGAGCGACCAGTAATCCATGCCGGTCGTGCTTGGGGGGTTGAGCACCCGCTGCGGTGTAAGCGAGACGAAACGCGTGCCGCGGAGCCGCTCGTCGAGAACGGCGGGCGGCCGGCCGGCCGGCCGCTCGGCGGACAATAAGGGCAGCTGAGGCGTCCGTTTGGGCCCCGGTAGCTCGGGCCCCGCGGGAGGGGCGTCGGCCCAGCTAGCCACAGAGCGCCCAGCCGCAATGGAGGCAAACCATGCAGCCTGACTGCGGGGCCGTTTTGGCGCCGCAATCCGGGCAAGCGGGCGGAGGCGTCTGAGGCGGCTTTGCTCGGGGTTTGCGACCAGCCATGCCCCGAATATAACCCGAAGCCTGCTAGGCGGCCACTTTTCGCCGCCAGCCGTAATAGACGGGGACGCCCAGCAGGACCAGGACCAGTCCGAGGACCGAATAGGTCCGTGTAGCGGGTTGCAGCAGCAAGTCCACCGCTATCAAGCCGGTGAGAAGAACGTACAAAGCCGGCAAGATCGGGAAGCCAGGCGCGCGAACGGGGCGCGGCAGCTCGGGGCGCTTTTTCCGCAGCCGGAACAAGCCGATTGCCGTCACCGCGTAAAAGACGACAGCGGCGAAGATCACGAAATTCAGCAGCTGGCCGTAGGTCCCCGACAAGCACAAAACGCAGGTCCAGATCGCCTGGACGACCAGCGCCAGGGCGGGCGTCTTGAACGTGGGGTGCAGCGTCGCCGCCGACTTGAAAAAGAGATTGTCCTGCGCCATCGCGTAGTACACGCGCGCACCGGACAGAATCAATCCGTTGTTGCAGCCAAAGGTCGAGATCATGATCGCCACCGCCATGATGTAGAGCCCGGGCCCGCCGAACATGGCTTGCAGCGCCGCGGTGCCCACCCTGTCCTGCGGCGCGTGCGCAATGGCATCGGCCGGCAGCACGACGAGGTAGGCGACGTTGGCGAGTACGTACAACGTCGTGACCGTCAGCACGCCGGCCGCCATGGCGAAGGGCAGGTCTTTCTCGGGGTTTTTGAGCTCGCCCGAGGCGAACCCCACGTTGTTCCAGGCGTCCATGGAGAAGCGCGACCCGACCATCGCGGCACCGATGACGGGAAGCACGGCCAAACTCAGCCCGCCTCCCGCCCAGAAGTTGCCTCCAAAATTGGCTGCGAGAGCCTCGGCATGACGTCCGATCGTCAGGCCGAGCAGGATCAACGCCGCGAGCGACGCGGTTTTGACGGCCGTCAGCGTCGTTTGGATCACGGCCGCGGTCCGGACGCCGCGCACGTTGATCCACGTCAATAGCACGATGGATGCGATCGCGAAAATGCGCTGGCGGGAAAAGCCCACAGCGATGTCACCGATCGGCTGCGGCAAGTGCAGCGTGGTACCGAGCGTGACATCCGGCGAGAGCCACGGCCACAGGACCGAGGTAAATCGAGCCAGCGCGACCGCGACGGCCGCAATGGTTCCCGTTTGAATGACGACGAACAGTGTCCAGCCGTACAGATAGCCAAACAGCGGCGAAATCCCCTCCCGCAGGTAGACGTACTGGCCGCCGGCCTTGGGAAACATCGCCGCCAGCTCTCCATAGGTGAGCGCGCCCAGCAACGTTACGACCCCCGAGAGCAGCCAGACCGCGAG
>JBHEMG010000174.1:0-15512 GCA_046262715.1 Gemmatimonadales bacterium | reverse complement strand
GCCGGGCTACACCGTGGCGATGCTGCATCATTCGACGTGGAGCTTCCCGAGCGGCCACGCCATGGGTTCGCTGGTAGGCTATGGGATGCTGGCATACGTACTGGTGCTGTTTGGCCCTCGCACTCCTCGGTTCCGGGCTGTGACCATCACAGGCACGGCCGTGCTGATCACCGCCATTGGCGCAAGCAGGCTGTATCTGGGGGTCCATTACTTCAGCGACGTGATGGGGGGGTACGCCGCAGGATTGTTGTGGCTCTCCGCCTGCGTTTGTGGCGTCGAAATCGCGCGGCGCTCCTGGCGCCACAGCAGACTGCGTGTCCGTCCAACGGGTTAATACCTACAGTGACTGACGTCCGTTGCGAGACGCGTTTAACCTCCAGCTTCTCTCCCTTGGCCAAGATGTGACAACGCACGACATCATCACCATAGGCGCTTCGGCGGGAGGGATTGAAACCCTTGGCCGGCTGCTCGGCATGTTGCCCGCCGACTTCCCAGCGTCCATCATGATCGTCCAGCATTTACATCCGCGTTTCGAATCGCACTTGGACGAGATTCTTGCCCGCAAGAGCGCGCTCCCCGTCACTTTCGCCCGCGACGGCGAATCGATCGAGCGTGGCCACGTGTACCTCGCTCCCCCCGACAATCACCTCCTGGTGGAGCCTAACCGCCTGCGGGTGGTGCACGGACCCAAGGAAAACCGCAGCCGACCAGCCGTCGATCCGCTGTTTCGGTCGGCCGCCTGGGCCTATGGGCCGCGTGTGGTCGGGGTCGTTCTCTCTGGAACGCTGGATGACGGCGCATCCGGCCTTTGGGCGGTGCGTTCCTGCGGCGGTGTCACGGTAGTACAGGATCCAGCTGAGGCAATTCGCGCAGAGATGCCGACGAGCGCACTGATGACGCTCAATGTGGATCACTGCGCACCGCTCGAGACCATCGCGGTGCTGCTCAACACCCTGGCGCGTCAGCCCGTCGTTACAGTCGCCGGCAATCCCCCGGAAGCCCTCGGCCTGGAAGTCTCCGCGGTCACAAGAGAGAGGGACACTGACGTGGAAGACATGAAAAAGCTGGGGAAGCCCGTCGGTTTCACATGTCCCGCGTGCCACGGTGGACTATGGGAGCTGAACGAAGGCAAGTTCGACCTGTATCGCTGCCACATTGGGCATGCGTTTGGACCCGATAGCCTGCAGGGAGCGCAAAGCGACGAAGTCGAGCGGGCGATGGAGTCGGCGCTGCGCGCGCTGGAGGAAAAGAGCGCAACCGCCCGGCGATTGGTGGAGCGCTTCGAGGAGCGTGTGCCTGCGCTCGCGACGCGTTATGGAAGGCAGGCGGAGGACGCCGAGCGACAGTCGACGGTCGTGCGTCAGCTGCTCCGTGGGGGAGCGCCGCTCGACGATTGAATGCTGCGGATGCCCTGGCTCGGATTCGAACCGAGACGCCTTGCGGCACTGCCCCCTCAAGACAGCGTGTCTACCAGTTTCACCACCAGGGCGGGTGGAGAAAAATAGGGAGGTTTGGACATGAAGTACAGGCTACTCGCGCTGAGTCTCGGGGTCGGCGCGTGCGCGACCCGAATCCCGCCGGCCCCTGAGCTCTCACCCACGGCCAGCTCGGCGGGCGATTGGGATTTCTACAACGCTTCGCTCACCGGCGAGCGCTACTCTCCGCTCAACGAGATCAAGACGTCGAATGTCGCGCGGTTACAACAGGCCTGCGTGTTCGAAACGCATGACACCGTAAGCTTTCAGTCCGGCATTGTCGCCGTCGGCGGCACGCTGTACGTGACGGCGTTCAATACGACCTACGCCGTCGATGGCGCGACCTGCCAGCAGAAATGGAAGTTCACGCGCGAGGAGCCGCCGACCTTTCTCAAGGTAAATCGCGGCGTCGCCTACCATAACGGCACGTTGTTCCGGGGCACCGGTGACGCGCATGTCATCGCGATCGATGCGGCGAGTGGGACGCTGCGTTGGGACGTGGCGATCGGCGATCCCAAAAAGGGCGAATCGGTGCCGATGGCGCCACTCGCCTGGAACGATCTCGTGTTTGCGGGCAACGCCGGCGGCGATGAGTTTGGCGTGACGGGGCGCATCTACGCCCTGGATGCCGGCACGGGTAAGACCGTGTGGGAATTCCATGTGGTGCCCGATACGGGGCCGGCGCTGGCGAGCTGGCCGAACGCATCACCGCAAAATCCCCCGACCGGCGGTGCGACGTGGACATCGTACGCCCTCGATGAACTGACCGGCACCCTGTACGTCACCACCGGAAATCCCGGCCCGGATTTCGTGCTCGCGCTGCGTCCCGGCGGCAATCTCTACACCAATGCGGTCCTCGCCCTCGACGCGCGGACCGGGCGACTGCAGGGCTACGTACAGCCCATCAAGGGCGATTTCCACGACTGGGACGTCTCGGCGGGCCCCGCGCTCATCACCACCAGGAGCGGCGTGCGGTTGTTGATCGCGGCCGCGAAAAACGGCCTGGTCTACGGCATCGAGCGCGGACGCGCCGAAAGCACGCTCGCCATTCGGTACAGCACCGTCGTAACGACACGCGAGAACACCGAGACCCCACTCACCCCGGAGCGGTTGACGCGATTCTGTCCCGGCTCGCAAGGTGGCGTGGAGTGGAACGGCCCCGCCTATCACCGCGCGTCAGGGACGATCTACGTGAATGCAATCGACTGGTGCACGTCGGTCAAACTGCAGCGCCTCGACACGTTGCGCGGAGCGCCGGGGCAGTCATGGACGGGGATGGATGACCCGCAGATGGCATTTGGGAAAATGGATCCCGTGGAACGGTGGAAAGGCTGGGTCACCGCAATCGACGCGGAAACGGGCACGGTGCGTTGGCGCGTGCAGACGCCCAAGCCAATGGTCGCGGGGATAACGGCGACCGCCGGTGGGCTCGTATTCACGGGTGATCTCGACGGACAGGTGCTGGCCTTCGACGCGATGTCCGGCAATGTCCTGTGGCGCAGGGCGGCGGGGGGCGCGATCGGCGGCGGCGTCATTGCTTTTCAGGTGGACGGCAGAGAACGAATCGCGGCGGCGGTGGGGCTCAATTCTCCCATTTGGCCGATTACAGGCGGTGCCGCCCGGATCGTGATTTACGCATTACCGTGATGGCGGTCGCCGGGCCACGGTGATGCCGGCCTGCTCGCGCAAATCCGCGCAGCGCATAGCTTTTCGGCATGGAGCTATGGGTCGCGTTCGGGTTCGGCGCGGCGGTGGGCGCGCTGGTTGGTTACCTGTTGGGCCGGCAAAAACAGGCGCCCGCCGCCGGGCGCGCACGTCCCGCGCCTCCTTCGCCGCCGCCCACGCAGATACCCAGGCCCGCCGCTAGTGCATCAGACGTCAAGCACGTCGTGCTGGATGAGGGATCCGCCAACGTCCTCAATGCGCTGAACAATCGTCTCGCGGCGATTGGCGGCCTCGCCGATCTCCTGCACGGCAGCCCACTCGATCCGGAGCGCGCGCGTGCGCTCGTGCTGCTCCATGGCGAGGTCCGGCGCGCAGCCGAAATCACCAGTCACTTCCTCGAGCTTGCGGCGCATCCGGCCGGCGCTGCCGAGCCGTGCGATGCCGCCGTTGTGATCAATGGCGTGCTGGCAGAGCGCGACGCCACCTTCCGCGAGTTGGGCGTCAAAATCACGCGGGCGGTGCCCGGTGATCTCCCGATGGTCGCCTGCCCGATGGCGCAGCTCACCGAAATGCTCACGAAGCTGCTCGACTTTTCCCTGCGTCGTTTACGCGCCGCGCAGCCGCCGCGCGAGCTGCGGCTCGAGGTGATCGCCACTGGCCCGTCCGTTGTCGCATCCCTGTGGGACTCGGGAACGCCGCTGGCCGTGGAAGCCGAGCAGCGTCTTGTTTCGCCATTTCGCTTCACACAATCGGGCGGCGGGGGCGAGGTGGAATTCGCGTTGGCCCGCGCCTTGGCGCAATCCGCGGGTGGCAGTCTGCGGCTGCGGCCGCGTGGGGGGAGCACTGGCGCCGAGGTCGTGGTTACCCTGCCCCGGAGCCTGCTCGGCGCGCAGACACCGCTTGCGACGCCCGCGGAAAGTCTCCCGCGCATGCGCATCCTGGTGGTGGATGACGACGCCGTGAACCGCCAGGCCATGGTGCTGCTACTCGAGCGCGAGGGGCATCAGGTGCTCGCGGTCGAGAACGGCCTCGAAGCGATGGAGCGGCTCGGCGACCGCGACGTCGCGTTTGACGCGATCGTCACTGATCTCCAAATGCCGCGACTGGGCGGGCGCGCGATGTACGAGCAACTCGTGAACAGCCGCCCGCTCATCGCCAAACGCTTTGTGTTCGTCACGGGCGATCAGGCGCGGGGAGAGACGCGATCGTTCCTGGAGAGCTGCGGGCAGCCATCGGTGATGAAACCGTACGATCTCAGCGAGTTGATCAACGCCGTTGGCAGCGTCGCGCGGCGGCGCTAGGCGTCGAATATCAATGATCATTGGGCATTGATCATTGGACATTGATCATTGGACATTGATCATTGTCCCTTGGTCATTCCGCAGGATGGGCCGACTCGGAATCGAACCGAGAACCTACTGATTAAGAGTCAGTTGCTCTGCCAATTGAGCTATCGGCCCGCGTGGGGGCGGCGGAAAAATCGTCAGGTGCTGAGGCAGAGGCAAGGCGGCTCGGCAATCCGATCTTGGAACCCCACTCGTCAGTCAGCTTGAACGTCGCGCTCATCGGAAACCGCAGCACCCACAATCGCCGCGCCAGATCCTTCAACGACCAAATGACGGTGCGCTGCACCTCGACCGACGACCACTGCCCGAAGTCGTTGTGGCCGAGGTCGGTTTTGAGGGCTTCGGCGATCCCGTCGGCGAGTTGGCGATGCTGCTCCTGCGTGGGCTGTGCTGTGCTTGAGGGACTTTGTGGTACTTTCTTGGTCCCCTTTTTGGGACCCTGCCCGTCCCCCCACAGGACCCATTCGAGCGTAACATCCGCAATGCCAAGCTCTTTCGCTTTGGCGACAATCTGCCGAGCGACGTCGGCAGGGAATTTTTCTCGATGGGGCCATTTCTTTATGGCTGCCTCAGTTACGCCACCATCGAGGGCCGCTGCAAACTGCCGGTAACTCAACGAGATACCTTCCCATGGGCTGAAGACGTCCAAGAGAATGGCAAGACGATTCGCTACAGGGACGCGTTTCGGACCGGTTTCGGGCTTGACGGGTGACAAAATGGGCCTACTTTCGTGTCGTTGCCTGGGCGCAGGGGACTGAAAGGTCCCCCAATAGTGCCTTTGGCCACGATTGCAGTCAAGCCGCCCTCGTAGTCACTCGATACCCTTGGAGCCGTGGAGATCCTCATGTTCGTTCGCCGCTCACTGCTGGTGTTCGCCCTGGCGCTCTCAGTCGCGCGTTGCGCGGACCAACCCACAGCGGTGAAAGCTCCCGCGGCCCCCCAGTTCCTCCGGTGGGCGGGTAGCACACCAGCCTTCACATCACAACAGCCTCGCGCGCGCCGCTCCGGAAATGCGGCTCAGCTGACACCTCCCCTGGGACTCGATCAGTACGCCGTGTCCTTCTGGGCGGTGCGCGGCGAGGCGCGCTCGGTACAGATCAATTACGCAAGCGCGATCGACAGCGATGTCCATCCGTTCCTCTCGCTGACGACGACGGACCCCGTGTTCGTTCCCGGTGCCGGCGAGCTGGCCGTGGGCGACTCGGTGTTGATTACCGTTACGGTGGATACCACCAAGATCGGCGTCACGCTCGAGCCGAGTGGCCTGCAGTTCGGTGAGGCCGCGCAATTCAAGCTCTGGTATGGCGGCGCGTCCGGCGACATGAACGGCGACGGCCTGGTAGACGCCGCCGACGCCGACATCGAAGCGCAGCTCCTCGGACTCTGGTATCGCGAAGGCGACGCCGACGCGTGGACAGCGATCTCGGCCAGCCAATCAGTGGACGAGAAGTCGTTCACGTACGCGCTGCCGCATTTTTGCCAATACGCAGTAGCAGAATTGTTGGAGTGGGCGGTTAGCTGGTAAGCGGGGACACGAGCCCACTCATGTCCAACGACAAGTCACGCGACCAGCGCCTGCTCGAGGCGTCTCCGGTCGTCGCCAAGGCCCGCGCTCTCGCGGCCGCCGGGCATCACGCCGCGGTGGTCGAGTTCCTGAGCGCGCACGATGCGCGCGAGCTCGAGAACACACCGACGCTGGCGCTGCTCTACGGCATCGCGCAGGCACGGCTCGGCCGGCACGACCAGGGGCAGCAGTGGATCGATCGCGCCCTGGCCCATGCCCGCCAGTACAACGAGCACGGCGTCGAACGTCACGCCCTCAACGCGCGCGGCGCCATCGCACTCGTCAGCGGCAGCCTCGCGACCGCCGCGGATTTCTGCACGCAAGCGCTGATGGCGGCGAGCCGTGACGGCGATCATGCCACGACGGGCCGCGCATCCAACAACCTCGGCATCGTCAGCCACCTGCAGGGCCGCCACGCCGAAGCGATTGCCTCGTGGGAAATCGCCGCGGCCGCGTTCCATCGCGCCGGCTTGCAGGCGGGTGTGGCCGAGTGCCATCACAACCTCGCCAACGCCTACCGCGAACAGGCCGCGCTCGATAAGGCGCTCGCCGTCGCGGACCAGGCCGTCTCCGCCGCCGAGGCGGCGAAGGACGAAGCGCTGTATGCGATGACGCTGCGCGGCCGCGCCGAAGTCCGCGTCGCCCGCAGCGAGCCCGATCTCGCCCGCCGCGAGCTCGATCGCGTGCGCGTGATTCGGGGGCAGATGCCCGATCCGGTGGCCGAGGCCGAAGACCTGCGCGTCCTGGCGCTCGTGCTCGTGGCCGAAAACAACCTGCCCCGCGCCGAGAAGTCGCTGCGCGAGGTGATCAGCCGCGCGGAGCTGCACGCACGGCTGCAGATGCAGGGCGATGCGACGCGCGACCTGGCGATGGTGCTGCGACGCGCCGGCCGTTTGGCCGAAGCGCAGGCGGCAGCGCAATCCGCCAAGGCGCTGTTCATCCGCATCGGCGCCGAAGGCGAGCTGCGCAAGCTGGCCGATCAGGACTGGGACCAGGCGTTTGCCGCCGAGCTGCGCGGCGCGCTGGCGCCCTTGCACGTGGCCCAGCAATACGCCGACGCCGGCCGCTATGTCGAGCTGCTCACCTACCTCGAGCAGCGTTCGAAAGACGAGATCGAGGCGTCCGCCATCCTCACGCTGCTGCTGGGTATCGCCCACAGCCGTCTGGGCCGTCTCGAGGTCGGACAGCAGTGGGCGATGGTCGCCCAGCTGCGCGCCCGCTCGCTCAAAGACCGGATGATGGAAGTGCGCGCGCTGAACGTGTGCGGCGCCATCGCGCTGGAGCGCGGCGGCATCGACGAAGCGACGTACTTCTTCACGCGCGCCCAGGAAGAGGCCACGGACGACAACGACATGGCCACCGTCGGCCGCTGCTCCAACAACCTCGGCATCATCGCGAACATGCAGGGCGATTATCGCCGCGCCATCCTCGCATACACGCGTGCGATCGCGTCGTACGAACAGGCACACTTTGCTCGCGGCGTCGCCGAAGCCCGGCACAACCTGGGTATCGCGTTCCGCGCGCAGGGCCAGCTGGATCGGGCCCTCGAAATCGCGGGTCAGGCGATCGACGAGGCGAAGCGGCTGGGCGACGCGCAGCTCACCGCGCAGGCGGTCGCGGGACTCGCGGAGATTCACGTCGCGCGCGGCGACGCGGACAGTGCGATGGTGGCGGCCGATCGCGCCATCGCGGCGCATCGCGAGCTGAAAGATCCCGTGCGCGAAGCCGAAGACCTGCGCATCCAGGCGGGCGCCTTGGCCCTGTCGGGTCGGCGCGACAACGCCGAAACGCTGCTGCGCGATGTCATCGACCGCGCCACCCAGCATGGCCGTCCGCTGCTGCTGGCGACCGCGGAGCGCGACCTCGCGCACCTGCTGATACAGTCGGGCGATGTGTCCGCGGGCAAAGCGGCAGCCCAGCGCGCGCGCGCCTCGTTCCAGCGCCTCTCGGCCCGCGCCGAAATCGATAAACTCGACGACTTGCTGGAGACGGCCTGATGTTCCAGCGCGGCAAGTTGACGAACTATGCCATCGGCTGGTAATCCGGTGGACGAGCGGCGCAGCGGGGGCGATCGCCGCACCGGTGGTGACCGGCGCTCCGGCCCGGTGGCCGTCCTCGAGGAAGCGACGTTGCCGCTCCAGCGCGTCTTCCCGCACGCGCGCCTCAGCGAGCGCGAAGCCGCCGAGCGCGCCGCGGCGATCGAAGCGCATCGCCGCGAGCTCGGCACGCGCCTGGGCCACAACGTCGGGGCCGTCGTCGCCGCCGTGGACTACATGCTCAACGTCAGCGGCGACCTCGTCTCCCCCACGATCGTGGAGCACGAAGCGCTCGAGCTGCTCGAGCATCGCTCCGTCACCGATCCGCTCACGGGCCTGTTCAATCGCTACCACTTCGACGCCACCATGTCGCGCGAGATCGCGCGCTGCCGTCGCTACGGCGTGCCGCTGTCATTGCTGCTCGTGGACGTCGATCGCTTGAAGCTGTTGAACGACCGCTGGGGACATCACGCCGGCGACCAGGCGCTGGCGCGCGTTGCTGTCGCGATTCAGAAGAGTTTGCGCGGCACCGATATCGCGGCCCGCCTGGGCGGCGACGAATTCGCCATCATCCTGCCGGATACGGACGCGGTCGCGGGCTTGATCGTCGCCACCAGAATCCGTCGCAATCTCGTGGAGAACGCCTCGACCATGGTGACCGTCTCGGGGGGGCTGGTCGAGCTCCCGCGCGACGCCATGCAGGCCTCGGCGGCGCAGATGATGCTCGTGGCGGACCATGCGTTGTATGCCGCGAAGAACTCCGGTGGGAACTGCATCGTGCAACGAGAATACCAACCCGCTGAGTAGTGCCCCCAAGGGGAATCGAACCCCTGTTCCCACCTTGAAAGAGTGGTGTCCTAGCCGTTAGACGATGGGGGCGGGTCTCGCGTCAGCGGGAGTAGCGGTAACGGGATTCGAACCCGTGTTTGAGCCTTGAGAGGGCTCCGTCCTAGTCCCCTAGACGATACCGCCCTGGACGTGCGCGCGGTGAATATCGCCGGTCGGCGCGTACGGGGTCAACCCGGGCGACCCGACAGTTGACCTTCCACTCGTACTACGTACCGTTACAGGCCCGATGAAACGCCTCGTCAGCAAATTTATCCCCGAAGTGCCGATCCTCGTCGGCGTGATCCTGCTGTTGACGCTGCCGGCGCTGAACGCCACCGCGGCGGGGCTCGCGACTGTCTTCCCGTTCACCGTCGTCGCCGCCGCCCTGCTGTTGGGCTGGCGCTTCAACCGCTCCCGGCTCGTCTTTGCGCTCGCGCTCCTGGCGCTCGCGGAGCTCGTGCTGCTGCGCGGTCTCGACACGCCACGCGATCGCGTCTTTTTTCACGCGTTGACGGTCCTGGTGCCGGTAAACCTCGCCCTGGTGGCGCTGCTACCGGAGCGTGGCACCCTCACCGCCGCCGGCCTATTGCGATGGGTCCTGCTCGCCGTGCAGGTCATCGGCGTGGCATTCGTTGCCCAGGCGTTTCCCGAGCAGATGCTGCGCTTCCTCACGCTGCACGTGCTACCGGCCCGTTGGACTTCGTGGACGCCGCTGCAGCAGCCGGGGATCATCGCATTCCTGGTGATCGGCGTGTTGCTCGCCATGGCGTGGTGGCGCGAGCCGCAATCTCCGGTGCGCGGGTACTTCTACGCGCTGTTCGCGATCTTCGCCGCTCTATCGTGGGCCGCTGCGGGGCCGGGCCAGGAGATCTGGCTGGCCACGGCGGGGCTGATTTTGGTCATCGCGGTCATCGAAGCGTCGTACATGATGGCGTATCGCGACGGGCTCACCGAGCTGCCGGGCCGACGCGCATTGAACGAAGCGTTGCCCCGCCTCTCCGGACAGTTCACGGTCGCGATGGTCGACGTCGATCATTTCAAGCGCTTCAACGACACGTACGGGCACGATGCCGGCGATCACGTGCTGCGGCTCGTTGCGGCCCGGCTGGCCCAGGCGCCCGGCGGGGGCACCGCATACCGGTATGGCGGCGAGGAATTCGCCCTCGTGTTCGCCGGCAAGGGGCAGGACGAATGCGTGCCGCATCTGGAAGAGCTGCGCGAGACCGTGGAGACCAGTCGCTTTACGATGCGACGCCGCTTCCGGCCGCGCAGCAAGCCGAAGGAGGACAAGGGCCGCAAGAGTCGCCAGGCGATCGTGATCACCGTCAGCATCGGCGTAGCGGAGCGCAATAGCCGCCATACGACCCCCGATCAGGTGGTGCTCGCGGCGGACAAGGCCCTGTACCGGGCCAAAGAGGCGGGCCGCAACCGCGTCTCGACGTAATTTCGATCCGGCGATAGTTTGCCCGATGCGGGCGACCTCGCTCCTCCTTCCTTTTTGCCTGTTCGGTACGGCGTATGCACAGACGCCTCCCCAGCCCCCCCAGCCCCCACTGTTTCGCGAGCACACGCCGCTCACGCTCCGGCTGCAAACCAACCTGAAAGCGCTGTTCCGCGATCGCGGTCAGCAGAAGACCGAGCATCCCGGCGTCCTCACCTGGGTGGCGGGCGCAGACTCGGGCCGGCTCGAGGTGAAGTTGCGCACGCGCGGAATCTTTCGTCTCAAGCGCTGCGCCTTTCCGCCGATCCGGCTGGACGTGCCGTCGCATACCGTGGAAGGCACCCCGTTTGCCGGGCAGGACAAGCTCAAGCTGGCTACCCATTGCCAGGGAGACCGGACATTCGAGCGCAATCTGTTGCGCGAATACGCGCTGTACCGCGTGTTCAATGCGCTTACCGACACCAGCTTTCGTGTCCGCCTCGCACGCGTGACGTATAGCGACTCGACCGGCGCCGACACCCTCACCCGCTACGGATTTTTGGTCGAATCGGATATCGCCTTGGCGCGCCGCGTCGGGACCGGCGTGCTGCACACCACCACCGTGAACGATGTCTTGACCGATCCGGGGTTCATGACGCTCGTTGCCGTGTTTCAGTATCTGATCGGCAACACCGATTGGTCGGTCTGGGGGCTGCACAACATCGCGCTCCTGAGCGACACGCTCCTGCTCCATCCGCCGCTCGCGGTGCCGTATGACTTCGACTTCTCGGGCGCCGTGGGCGCGAGCTACGCCGTCCCGCCGCCCCAGATCCCGATTCAATCGGTACGGGAGCGCTGGTATCGCGGCTTTTGCCAGCCCGACACGCTGGTGGCGCGCGTGCTCGAGCGCTTCCGTGCCGCCAAGGATTCCATCTACAGCGCCGTCCGCGCGGTGCCGGACCTGAAGGATCGCGACGCCCGGGACATGCTCCAGTACTTCGATGACTTCTATGACGTCATCGCCAATCCCGCGAGCGCGCAGCGGCTGTTCGCCCGTACGTGCCGGCGACTTCCCCAATGAGCCCGCGCCGCGCGTTCGGCATCGCCGTCCGGCTGCTCCTGTACTACGGGGCGCTTGCCGGCGTGGCGTGGCTGCTGTCGCAATGGATACCGCAGCTGGGTGAGCGCTTCTCCGACCGTGCACCCGCGGGCGCTGCCGTGGCGATGCTGGGAGCGCTGGCGCTCATGTCTCCGGTAGCGTGGCTGTACATGCGGACCAAACCGCAGGCGAACTACGATGCGTCACTGGTCCAGACGGTCATCGTCCTTCCCATTGTGATCTCCGGTGTCGTGCTGATCGTGCGCGACAGCGTCGCGCTCGCCTTCAGCCTCGCCGGCATCGTCGCGGCGGTGCGCTTCCGCAATACACTCCGCGACACCAAGGACGCCGTGTACATCTTTCTGGCCATCGCCATCGGCCTCGCGGCAGGGGTGCAGGCGTTCGCCGTGGGATTCGTCGTCTCCGTCATCTACGTCGCCGTCGTGCTGGTGCTCTGGCAGTTCGACGTCGGCGCCGTGCCGCTCACCGATCGCGTGCGGGGCCGCCTGATCGTCGAGACGCGCGCCGCGGTCGCGGAATCGAGCATCGCGGCCATTCTCGAGCGCTACGCTCGGCGATGGAAGCTGGTGCAGTCGGCTCCGACCGGACTGACATTCGCAGTGCAGCTCCGCCGGCGCAGCAGCCCCGATGAGCTCGTGGCGGCAGTGCGCGAGGATACCGCGCTGCCTGTGAGCGGCGTGCGCTTCGAACCGCGCGGTCCATGATCCTGCGGTGGGATGCTCCGGATGCGGAAACGCTTCGGGGCATTGCGGCTCTTCCAGCCGATCAATTGGGGTGGCGGCTGTCGTCGGGGACGTCGCGCGTTGAAAATTTTCGCGATGTGTTCGTCGAGCCACCGCACGCCGGGCGCCGGCGTGGGGCGCATCTCCAGGTCCGCTATCTCGCGAGCGGCGATTGCTCGGTGACCGTGCGAGACCCCGGCGGCAAAGGCACCACCATCCGAATGGCCCACGGGGTGGACGCCTTGCACGGCGACTCGACGCCGCTGCTCGAGCGTCAGGTCGAGCGGGTGCGCCGCACCCTTCGCCTCCCATTCGTCCGCGTGCCTGTGTGCGATCTCGTCACGGACACGATCGTCGTGCGGCAGGGTGAGCTGAGTGCGCAGCACTACGAGGTGAGCGTGCGTGCGCGCCTGTGGGGCCGCGCGCTGGCTATCCGCGTGGCGCGGGCGCTCGAAACAACCATGCCGCTGCGGGCAATCGGCCACGACCCGCTGCAGCGCGCGCGCGCGGCGTTGGATGCCGCCGAGGGAGAGGCGATCGGGCGCGAGCTGCGTGGAGAGCGCGACGTGGCGATCGTGGCAGTCGAACATGGCCGGGTCGGATTGTGCCGCGACGGCACGGCGCTGCGACTGCCGGTCCAGCGTGGCGGCGGCGAGGAAACCTGCCGTGCCGCCTTACGCCAGCTCGTCGGTAGCGGCGAAGGCCAGCTGCGCCTGCTTGGCGTGGTGCCGCGTTCCCGCGATCGCGTGCCGCTCGAGGTCTGGACGGCGCGACGACTGCACCGCAGCTCCCCCAACGGCGAACAACTCCAGTGGTTTACCCCGCAAGACCTGATCGCGCGCGTCGGATCGCCGCTGCTTCGGGACCCCGCCACGCTCGCTGCCTTGACCGTCGCGGCACGCTCGCCGCTGCTGCCTGAGTGGTCGGGCGCCCCCTTCGGCGAGCCGGCCGATAGTGCCGACGCGGACCGCGCGACGATTGCCCGGGCCAGCCGGGTCACGCTGAGCGAGCTGCGGGCCGCGGGGGTCCCCGATCAAGCAAAGGATCCGGCGCGCCTCGCTCCGGAGCAGTTTCTTAACCCGGAGCTCTCCTGGCTCGAGTTCAATTCCCGCGTGCTGGAGCTCGCTGAAAGTCCGCGGACCCCACCCGCGGCGCGCGTGCGGTTTCTCGGCATCTTTTCGACCAATCTCGATCAATTCGTGATGACGCAGCTCGCCGCGCTGAAACAGCTCGTGGCGCTCCACAGCAACCATCCCACCGCGAGTGGTGGCGGGCTGCGGCCGCAGGAGACGCTCGATGTCTTTGGCGTGCGGCTGCGGCCACTGCTCGCGCGTCAGTACGCAGCGTTCCGCGCGCTCACTGCGGCGCTCGTCATCGTCCGCTGGGAGGAGCTGTCGGCGGACGAGCGCGCGGCGCTCCGCGCGCGCTGCGCTGATGAGATCGTGCCCTTCCTCAATCCGAAGGCGTTGACGCGCGCGCCCGGCCACCCGTTCCCATTGATCGGCGATCGTCGCATCGCGCTCCTGGTCGCCTTGCGGGACCGCACCGATAGCCCGCTCCACTACGCCATCGTGGAAATCGCCGCGGACGTGCCGCGCTTTCTCATGCTGGCGGCATCCGGGGAGCGGATCGCCGTCGAGGACGTCGTGCGCGCCACGCTCGATCTGCTATATCCCGGGCGGGTCGTCGTCGCAGCCTACGCATTTCGCCTGACGCGCAGCGGCGATCTACAGCTCGATGAGTCCACCACCGCCAACTTCCTGCAGGCAATCGAAGAGGAGCTGGCGCGACGGGACGCCAGCCCCGTCGTGCGCATCGAATTCGAGGCCGGCACGCCGCCGGCGCTGCAGGATTTGTTACAGCGGGAGCTGCGGTTCGAAGAGAGTGAGCAGGAAAGCACGCTGAGCGGAGCGGACGTGTATGTGGCGGACGGTTGCGTCGATCTCGGCGGGCTGCGTGACGTCGGACCGGGCGTGGCGCTTCCCGACTACGCCGCATTGACGCCCGCGCAGCCATTTGCGCCGGACCGCTCGATCGCCGAGCAGCTCGATGCGGGCGACGTGCTGGTCCATCATCCCTTCGATTCGTTCCCGGGCAGCTTCGAACGATTCATCGGCGAGGCAGCCGATGATCCCGCGGTCCAGGCGATCAAGCTCACCCTCTACCGCCCCGGCGGTGGCGGGCACTCCGCGATCGGCGATGCGCTGCGGCGCGCGGCTGCCGCCGGCAAAGATGTGTCCGTCGTCGTGGAGCTGAAGGCACGCTTCGACGAGGCGCACAATATCCAGTGGGCGCGCAGCCTCGAGCGCGAAGGCATTCACGTCGTCACCGGACTCGTGAGTTTGAAGACGCACGCCAAGCTCGCCCTGGTGGTGCGCCGCACCGCGGAGGGGCGTGCGCAGCGATACGCGCACGTAGGCAGCGGCAACTACAATCCCGATACCGCCCTGCTCTACACCGACGTCGGATTATTTAGCGCGGACCCCCGCATCACCGCCGACGTGCATGCGCTCTTCAACGAGCTGACGGGATCGAGTCACGCCCCGCAGGTGCGCTTGCGGCATCTACTGGTTGCACCCACCGATCTGCTGGAGCGCGTGACTGGGATGATCGAGCGCGAGATTGCCCACGCACGCGCCGGCCGCCCGGCGGGCATTCGCGCCAAGCTCAATGCGCTGTCGGATTCGACGATCATTCAGGCGTTGTATCGGGCATCGCAGGCGGGGGTCTCGGTGGACCTCGTGGTCCGCGGCATTTGCACCCTGCGCCCCGGCGTGTCGGAGCTGTCGGAGCGGATCCGCGTCGTCAGTGTGCTCGGCCGTTTCCTCGAGCACGCGCGCATCTACCACTTCGCGAACGGCGGTGCGGACGAATACTTCATCGGGTCTGCCGACTGGCGCCCGCGCAATCTGCGCCGGCGCGTGGAGGTCATGACGTCAGTATTCGCTGACAGCGCACGCCAACGCTTGGACACGCTGCTGACACAGCAGTTATCGACGCCCGAGACCTGGCTGCTCCGGCCTGATGGGGGGTATGACCGCCCGGCATCCAGCTTGGGGTGACCGATGACCTTGCATTGTCCGCCTTCCTCTTTAATCGTCAATAATGTCCCTTCATCCATCTAGTAGCCGCTCGGAAGCCAAGGTGGTCGTCCAATGAGTGACGAGCGGGGCGCGCTGCCCTCCCTGCGCGTGTTGCTCGTCGAAGATTCCGAGGCCGACGCCGCGCTGTTGATTCGCGAGCTCGAGCGAGCGGGTTTGTCGACCGAATTCGAGCGGGTGGACGCCGCGCGCGATCTGGAGCGGGCATTGGAGCGGGGCCCTTGGGACCTCGTCA
>JBHEMG010000173.1:0-4846 GCA_046262715.1 Gemmatimonadales bacterium | reverse complement strand
CGTTCAGGTTGTGCGGGGGGATATTGGTGGCCATGCCCACCGCAATGCCGCTGGTGCCGTTCAGCAGCAGGTTGGGCAGCTTGGCCGGCAGCACTTCGGGCTCCTGGAGCGAGCCGTCGAAGTTGTCGCCCCAGGTGATGGTGTCCTTGTCGATGTCCAGCAGCAGCTCTTCGGCCGTGCGCGCCAGCCGGGCTTCCGTATAGCGCATGGCCGCCGGCGGGTCGCCGTCCACCGAGCCGAAGTTGCCCTGGCCGTCCACCAGCATGTAGCGCAGCGAAAAATCCTGCGCCATGCGGGCCATGGCGTCGTACACGGCCGCGTCGCCGTGGGGATGGTACTTGCCCAGCACGTCGCCTACGACCGTCGCACTCTTCTTGTAGGGCCGGCCGGGGACGAGACCCAGCTCGTTCATCGCGTACAGAATCCGGCGGTGGACAGGCTTCAGGCCGTCGCGCACATCCGGCAATGCGCGCGACACAATGACGCTCATCGAATAGTCGAGGAACGATTCCTTTAGTTCATCTTCGATGAGGCGCGGGAGAATGCGTTCGCGGACGTTCGGACCAGTCATTTAGTATCGAGTCTCGGTTGCTTGGGGAAGTGGCCTAAGTCGATAAAAATTAACCACTTAGTGAGGAAAAGCAACGGAACCCGACGCCAAAACTTGTCGCGGATGATGTGGTGGGCAATGCGGTTACGCTGCCCCAATTGCCGCTAGATCTCGATCACAACTTTCCCCAGCTGCTCGCCTCTCGACAGCCGCTCGTAACCTTCCCGCGCGCGCGCCAACGGAAAGACGCGATCGACAACGGGCCGCAGCTCGCCCTGCCCCAGCCGCCGAACGATCTCGGCGTATTCGGCGGCGTTCCCCATGGTCGATCCCATCAGTGTCCAGTGATGCCAGAACATGCGCCGGAGATCGAGGCCGACCTGCGGCCCTGAGGTGGCCCCGCAGGTGACGAGCCGCCCGCCCCGCCGCAGGCAGCGCAACGAGTCGTCCCACGTTGCGGCGCCGACATTTTCGATTACGACGTCCACGCCCCGCTTGTCGGTCAGCGCGCGGATCTCCTGCGCCACCTTCTGCGTGCGGTGATTGAGCGTGACGTCGGCGCCCAGCTGTCTTGCCGCCGCGAGTTTGGCGTCGTCAGAGGATGTGACTACGACGCGGGCGCCCAGCAGCTTGGCGATCCGCATCGCGGTCAATGACACCCCGCCACCGATCCCCCACACCAGGACAGTTTCTCCCTGCTTGAGCTGGGCGCGCGTCACAACCATGCGCCAGGCGGTCAGCGTCACGAGGGAGAATGCCGCCGCCTCCGCCCAGGTGAGCGCTGGGGACAGGTTGGGCGCTCGCACCACATTGTGGGCGGGCAGCGTGATCAGCTCCGCCATCGTGCCCTGGAGATGTTCCCCCAGCAGGCGGTAGTTCACGCACAACGAGTGTTCGCCGCTGCGGCAAAATTCACAGGAATAATCGGAGATGCCCGGATTCAGCATGACCCGGTCGCCCGGCTGCACCGCCGTGACACCCGGCCCGACTGTTTCGACGATCCCCGCGCCATCTGCGCCGACCACAAAAGGAAACCGCTCGGCCGTCCCCGGTAATCCCTCGGCGACAAACAGATCGAGATGATTCAGTGCTGCCGCATGGATGGCAACGCGCACTTCCCCCGCGCTCGGCGCGGGGGCGTCAGGGACGTTCGTGATCTGGAGCTGTTCGAGGCCGCCTGTGGCGGCGAGCACGCAGGCGCGCACCGGACTGCGCTGTGCCTAGGGGCGGAACGCCGGCGTCATCATCTGCTCGGTCCCGGTGGTGGGCATCGGCACCGGCATCGCCGAGCTGACCGGCTGGATGTAGACCTTGTAGGTCGGGTTGCGGCGATTCTGCGGCTCGGCGTTGACGACCATCGCGACGAGATCGCCCGAGGGCGACACAGCGAATGACGCAATCGCCAGGTCGGTCCCCGTCAGCGCCGTCACGCTGCCGCTGCTGAGGTCAGCGCGCATGACTTGCTGGATCGTGCGGTTTCCTTCGCGCCGCTCGACGAGATACGCCAACGTCCCGTCGCGCAGGAACTTCGGCTCGGACTCGCGCACTAGCGGCGAGCGCGTGAACTGCCGCTGATTCGACCCGTCGCGCGCCATCAACCAGATGTCATTGTCCTTGTTGCGCGTCGACACATACGCAATCGTCTGGCCATCGGGCGCGACCGTCGGCGAAAAATTCACCGAGTCTCGCGTCAGCTGCGCCAGACCAGTGCCGTCCACATTGACGGTCCAGATCTGTTGTTTCCCGGCTGGGCGCGCCGAATGGAAGACGAGCAATTGCCCGTCGGGGCTGAATACGGGCCGCCCGTCGGCCTGCGGATCGTTCGTGACGCGCGTCGCCCCCGTGCCGTCGGCATTCATGACGTAGATCTCGGCGTTGCCGTCCCGCTGCGACACGAAGGCGATGCGCGAGCCATCCGGCGAAAACGACGGATCGCTGGCCGATGCCGTGTCGGGCGAAAGCTTCGTCAGCTGCGCGAGGTTCGAGCGCTCGGCCGCGTACAGCGCAAACCTGCCTGGAGCGGCGCGGGAGCTGGCGACGAGGATCTCGCCGACCACGAAGACATCGGCGGACGCGGTCTTGCCCCCAGGGGCGGCGGCGCTGATGCGCGCATGACCGTAGCCCGTTGCGGACACGGTCCCGTCCTCACCCACCGTTGCCACCTGCGGGTTATCCGTCGTCCACGTCAGATTCGCGGCCGGGCCGAGGATGTTGCCTTGATCGTCGGCGTAGTTCGCTCGCAGCGTGTGGCGCTGCGTGGGACCGAGGCCGACGCGCTGCTGCGTAAACTTTACCGCACCCGCGATGACGCTCACGTTCCAGGTGACCGCGAGGCCCGAGCCGGGCCCGCGCACCGTCAGCTGCGTCTTGCCCACGGCGCGTCCGGTCAGCGTTCCCGTTTGCACGTCGAAGCTCGCGATGCCGGGATCCGCCACGCTCCAGCGCAGCGGCGCCTCGGGCACGGGCACGTTTTCCGCGCTCAGGGCCTGCGCTTCGAACTTCGCGGTGCCCGTGAGCGGGACTTGCACCTCTGCCGACAGGCGCGGCCGCACCGACAGCTTATCCACGACGGCGTGCACCGACACGTTGATGCTCTTGCTTTGCAGCAAACCGGAGACGGAGAGAATCGCTTTGCCCGCTCCTACCGCCGTAACGACCCCCGCCAGGCTCACCCGCGCCACACTCTGATCGCTGGATGCCCACTGCAGTACGAGCGGATTGACGATGCGATTGTTCTGCGTCGCCACGATCACATGCAGGGTGTCGATCTCGCCGGGCGACAGCATCAGCGGCGAGCCCTCGCGCACCGTGAACTCCGCTTGTTGGACGACGACGGGCGCGGTCGCCGTCAGGCCGCCCGCGCCGGTCGCCTGGATCGTGCCCTGGCCGGGCGCGAGCGCGACGATGTTGCCGCTCTGATCGACACTCGCGACATCGGGACGCAACGACGTCCAGGTGACGCCGACCGGCGCGGCGGCGGACCCGTCGTCGCGCAATGCCCGCGGCGAGATGCGCGAGTTTTCGGATGGCAGCAGATACACCACGCCGGGCTCGAGCCGCAGCGCCGCCGCCGGTCCCGTGCCGGCCGGTTGTCCCGCAAAGGGATCGGGACCGGCGGGCGGCGGAGGCGGCGCAGGGGGAGCGCCAGCCGGCGGAGGTCCGGGGGGCGGCTGGGGCGGAGCGCTTCCTCCAGTCACCTGGATCGCGGCCTGGCCGCGGCGCGACGCGACGCGCGCTTCGATAATCGCGACGCCATTGGCGACGCCCGTGATCGTCCCGTTGTTATCGACCCGGGCGACGTTGACGTTGTTGGAGGACCAGATGATACGGACCGTGGGAATGACGTTGCCGATACGGTCGAATGCCGTCGCGAGTAGACCGCTGCGTTCCCCCACCCGGATGGTCACCGTAGGTGGAGCGACCTGCACTTCGGCGACATTTTGCGCGAGCGCGACGCCGGGCAAGAGCACCCAGGCCGCGATAAGTCCGCGGGGGATCATGGCTGGCGAATGTGTGTCCGGCTAAATGCCGTTGTCAAGCCAACTTGTCACAATCGATGCGAAATGAGCAGACCCGGGCCGCGGTATTCTGTGTCACTTGCGAGGTCCGAATCCGGCGGTAAGCTATAGCCACCCACGCCGCCCCTGCCCCTACACAGCATAGGAGAGATCCGATGCTTGAGCAGATGGATGTAACGGAGAGCAGTTGGCCCGGACCGGGGTTCATGGAGCCGATGTTCCCGTCAGCACCGGCGCCGTCGCCCACCCCGTCCTCCATGCCGATGGAAGAGTCGCGCTCCTCTTCCAAGTCGAGCCGACCGAAGGCCAAGAAGAAAAAGAAAGCCGCCGCCAAGAAGTCGCGGCCAAAAGCGCGGAAAAAGACGGCGAAGAAAAAGAAAGCCACAAAGAAAGCCACCAAGAAGAAGCGCGGCCGTTAAGCCAGCGTGCCAGGAAATCCGCGGGAGCGTCTCGACGAGGCGCTCCCGCGGCCACGTTAAGGAGACCAACATCGTGCGCCGTGTGTCATGCCTCGTTCTCATCCTGGTCGCGCTTGCATGCTCCGCGCCGCGCGAAAAGCTGGGCGATCCCGCGCAGGAAATCGGAGCGATGCTGCAGCGCTCCGCCGCCGATTGGAATCACGGCGATCTGGCCGGCTTCATGAGCGACTACGCGCGCGACTCGCTCACGAGCTACATGTCGGGCGGTCACGTGCAGTATGGATGGCAGCCACTGTACGACCGCTATCAGGCGAATTACTTCGCCGCCGGCAAGTCGCGCGACTCCCTTTCCTTTGAGG
>JBHEMG010000172.1:0-9558 GCA_046262715.1 Gemmatimonadales bacterium | reverse complement strand
TGGCCTTCGCGAGGCCTGACAGGCGCACGCCGACGAGCCGGGCCGGCACGCGCCGGGCGCGACGCAGCGCGGTGAGCAGCTCGTGGGCGACGCGCAGGATCACGCGATCGGAGATGACGGGCTCGGGCAGCGTGCGCTGCGCAGATCGCGTCTTGAAGTCCCAATCGCGAATCCGTACCGCAACCGTACGGGCCGTGAGCTTGTCGCCCCGCATATCGCCGGCGGCGCGCGTGACCAGGCGCAACAACTCCCGCTCCAGATCGACGTCCTCGCTCAGGTCTTTCCTGAAGGTCTCGTCGCGACTGATGCCGCGGTTCATCGCGCGGTGCACGACGCCGGCGTCATCGATCCCGTGGACACGATTCCACAGCCACGTCGCTTCCCGCTTGCTCATGAATCGCTGCAACGCCGCGGGGTCGTGTCGCAACACATCGGTCACGTTGATCAGGCCCTGCCGCGCGAGGCGCTCCTGGAATTTGGGACCGACGAGCGGGATGTCCGCCAACGTGCACGCGCGCAGAAATTCCTGCTCCTCTCCCGGCGCGACGATAAGCACGCCATCGCCGCCGCGGCTTGGCTTCGCCCGATCCACGGCCATCTTGGCAATCAACTTATTGGTGCCGCCGCCGATCGAGAGGGTGAGGCCGGTCGCGGCGAGGACGCCGGCGCGGATGCGCTGGGCGGTCGCCGGCAGCGGCTCGTGATGGTAGAGGCCTTCGGTGCCGCTGAGATCGAGGTACCACTCATCGATGCTCGCGCCTTCGACAATGGGGGTGTACTGCAGCAACGCGGTGCGTATCTCGGCGCTGCGGCGCACGCATTCCTTAAAGGGTACGGGGACGCATACCGCCTGCGGGCACAGGCGCAGCGCGCGTGCGATCGGCATGGCCGAGCGAACGCCGAATTTTCGGGTTTCGTAGGACGCGGAGCAGACGACGCCGCGGCTTTCGCGCGATCCGCCGACGATGAGGAGCGGCGCTTTTCCCGCCCCATCGGGATCGACGGAGCGGGCGACGGCGACATAGAAAGCATCAGCATCGGCCAGCAGAACCCGACGCATCGTTCCCGAAAATATCCCGAAGCGGGCCGGGGCGCTATATGGCGGAGCGGCGCGGTTTCGTCCGGCAGTCCTCGTGCTCCCACTTCCGCGTCTCCGCGTTGCGACGGGCGTTGCGATCGTACGGGTCGACGGGCCGGTGGCAACGGGGGCACATGAACGGCCCCTTCGGTTCCTCGCCAGGTATGCCGCCCTCCTCGGATTTTTTGTCTTTGGAGAACATATCGCTCTCGGCATTGATGTTTCGGTTCTGCAATGTGTTCGCGTGCTGATTTCCCCGTCAATTGATCTGCCCGAAATCGGGGTTAAGACCAGCTATCTTCTGGGCGACCTAACGAGGAGCTCGAGGAATGGGGAAGGGCACGATCGCGATTCTCACGGGGGGCGGCGACGTTCCGGGCCTGAACCCGGCGATTCGCGCCATTACGATTCGCGCGTTGCGAGACGGGTACAACGTCGTCGGTATCCGCCACGGGTGGGGCGGTCTCGTGGACTATTCGCGCGAGAAAGACGCCGACAACTCCGATCAGGTCGTGGCGTTGACCGAAGCCGTCGTCAACCGCGCGGGACGCACCGGCGGAACCTTCCTGCACACCTCGCGCGTCCGGCCGAGCCATCTTCCCAAGGAGCGCCTGCCCGCGCACCTGTCGGGATACGGCGAGAAGACCAACGACATCACCAAAGACGTCATCAAGAATCTCGAGCATATCGGCGTGGACGTGTTGGTGCCGATCGGCGGCGACGACACGCTCAGCTACGCCAAGCGCCTGCACGACGAAGGTCTTCACGTTGTCGCGATCCCCAAGACGATGGACAACGACGTCTACGGGACCGATTACTGCATCGGGTTCAGCACCTGCGTCACGCGCACGATCGAGCTCACGCACCGGTTGCGGACGTCGGCGGGCTCGCACGAGCGCTTTCTCGTGATCGAGGTGTTCGGCCGGTATGCCGGCTTCACCGCGCTCTTGCCGACGATGGCGGGCGCCGCCGACCGCTGCGTGATTCCCGAATATCCGCTCGAAATCGAGCACCTGGCCGAGTTGCTCACGCTCGACCGTAATCGCAATCCCAGCCGCTACTCGGTCGTGCTGATCTCGGAGGGCGCGCGTCTCACGGCGCACGAGGGCATGAGCTACGAGGGTGACGAAACCGACATGTTTGGGCACCGGAAGCTGGGCGGGATCGGGGACCGCATCGGGGCCGCGCTCAAGGACGCGTCCCCAAAGTACAACAATGGCCGGCGCATCGATGTGGTCAATCAGCGCCTCGGCTACCTCGTGCGCTCGGGCGATCCCGATGCGCTCGACTCGATCGTGCCGATGGCATTCGGCAACCTCGCGCTCGATCTGGTGGTGCGCAAAGAATACGGGCGGCTCGTCAGCATCCACCGTGGCTTCTACGATTCGGTGCCGCTCTCGAGCGTCACGTCCGAGAAGAAAGTCGTGGATATCAGCAAGTACTACAACACCGATCGGCTGCGCCCGATCTACAACTTCGACGGCGCGCCGCTCTTCATCATGACGGGCGACGAGCGAAAGAAACCGCGGTAGGATCATGCTCGAGGTCGGCCTGGTCGGATTCGGCTTCGCAGGAAAGGTGTTCCATGCGCCGGTCATCCAAGCGGTGGAAGGGCTGCGCCTCTCGACCATCGTGCAGCGGCACGGCACGCCGGACCGATATCCCGCGGTGGAGTTCGTCCGCAGTGTGGACGAGCTGCTGACGCGCAAGCTCGACCTCATCGTCATTGCCACGCCGAACACCTCGCACCATCCTCTCGCGCGACAGTGCCTGCTGGCCGGCCGCAACGTCGTCGTGGATAAGCCGTTCACGACAACCGTGGAAGAGGCGGAAGACCTCGTGCGCCTTGCCGGGGAGACCGGGCGACTGCTGTCGGTCTACCAGAACCGCCGCTCGACCGGTGACTTCGTTACGGTCCGCGAGGTGGTCGCGCGCGGAGTGCTGGGCCGCATCGTGCACTACGAAGCGCACTTCGATCGCTTCCGTCCTGAACTGAAGCCTGGCGCCTGGCGTGAGCAGCCGGGGTCCGGCACCGGTGTCTGGTTCGATCTGGGTCCGCACCTGCTCGATCAGGCATTGTTGCTGTTCGGGTTGCCCGAGGCGATCGGCGCCGATATTCGCATCGAGCGGGACGGCGCCCAGGTGAACGACGCCTTTGACGTGACGCTGTACTATCCGCGCGCGCGCGCCGTGCTGCGCGCGACCATGCTGGCCGCACCCCTCGCGCCGTCATTCGCCGTGCATGGCACGGGCGGCTCCTTCATTAAGTACGGACTCGATCCGCAAGAAGGCGCGCTCAAGGAGGGCCGCACGCCACAGGAACCGGACTGGGACGCTGAGCCGCGCGAATTCTATGGCACGCTCGCCACGCCGCAGGGCCAGGAAGTCGTCCCGACCACACGCTCGAGCTTCACGCGTTACTATGAGAACGTGCGCGACGCGCTGTTGGGAAAGGCAGAGCTCGCAGTGCAGCCCGAATGGGCGCTCGACGTCATGCGCGGGCTGCAACTGGCGACCCAGGCGAGCGAACAACGGGCCGTTCTGCCCTGGCCGAGCTCGTGATGCCCGCGGCGCCACGCCCATATCTCCTCAACGAGCTGACATGGAAGACCGTGCGCGACACGCGCTACGAGGTCGCCGTGCTGCCATGGGGCGCGACCGAAGCGCACAACCTCCACCTTCCCTACGGCACCGACAACATCCAGGCCGATGAGGTCGCGGCACGCGCCGCCGCGCGCGCGTGGCAGCGCGGCGCGAAAGTCGTCGTGCTGCCCTGTCTTCCGTTCGGCGTGAATACGGGCCAGCTCGATATCCCCCTGTGCATCAACATGAATCCGAGCACGCAGGCGCTGGTTCTGCGCGATGTCGCCATGTCGCTCGCGGGGCAGGGGATCGCGAAGCTTGTCATCTTCAACGGGCACGGGGCAAACGACTTTCGCCAAATGATCCGTGAGCTGCAGCCGCAGCTCTCACTCTTTCTCTGCACGGTGAATTGGTACAAAGTCGTCGATCCGAAAAGATTCTTCGCCGATCCGCTTGGCGATCACGCGGGTGAGCTCGAGACGAGCGTGATGCAGCACATCGCCGCGGATCTGGTGCTGCCCCTGTCCGAGGCAGGGGACGGAAGCGCGCGGACGTTCAAGATCGCCGCGTTCCGTGAGGGGTGGGCGTGGGCCCCGAGGAATTGGCGCCAGGTGACCGACGACACCGGATCCGGCAATCCGTCGGCGTCGACACCGGAAAAGGGGAAACGCTACATCGAGGCGGTGACGGACAAGATCGCGGAGTTTTTCGTGGCGCTGGCCAAGGCCGATACCGCCAAGCTCTACGAGTAGATCCTACTGCCCGCTCGCAGCCGGCTCGCTGAGCCAGCGCGCGAACCACGCCGCTACTTCTTTGTAGAAAAATCGGCTGTCCTCACCCCGCAGGATCCAGTGATTCTCGTCAGGCCAGATGATCAGTCGCGACGGGATCTGCTGGCGCTGCAGCGCGGTCCAGAACTCCAGCGCGTTGTTCATCGGAACCCGAAAATCGCGCTCGCCGACCGACACCAGCACGGGGGTGTGCAGATTCCCGGCGCGCCGCATGGGGCTCTGCGTGCGCCAAACCGCGTGATCCTCCCACGGCGGCCCTCCCACGTTCCGCTCACGGTCGTAGTTATAGTCGCTCGTCGCCCACTGCGTCTCGAGGTCCCACTCGCCGGCGTGGCTGACGAGGGCGCGATAGCGGGTCGTCGTGACCGCCAACCAGTTGGTGAGGTGGCCGCCGTAGCTCGCGCCGCCCGCGATCTGGCGCGACGCATCGAGGAAGCGAAAGCGCTGTAGCGCCGAGTCCGCGGCTTCGTTGAGATCGTTAGCCGGTCCTTCCAGCGGATCGAACTGAATGTCCTGTGAGAATTTCTCCCCATAGCCGGTCGAGCCGGTGTAATCGGTCATGAGCACGACATAGCCTGGTGCGCCGAGCAGATGCGGGTTCCAGCGCAGACCAAAGTTGTCGGTCCACATGTTCGCCGCGCCGCCGTGGATCAGCACGAACAGCGGATAGCTCTTGGTCGAGTCAAAGCCGGGCGGCAGCGCGTAAAAGCTGTGGATGCGCTTGCCGCGGCTCGAGGTGAACCAGAATTCGCGCAGCGGCTGCCAGGCGATCGTTGCGGCGCGGTCGCGGTTGAACGTGGTGAGCGCCGTCCAGCGACCGGTGGCGGGATCGACGCGTACGACCTCCGGGGGATTGATGGCGCTCTCCCACACCGCCGCGATCTTGACGGCGCCCCCGGCCGTCGCTGCAGCGACCTGGAGCCCCCCGAATGTGCCGCTCGTCATGGTGCCAACCTCCTGCGCCTTGGTCCCGGCCGCGGGCGCGCGGAACAGCCGCTGGTGGCCGGCGTCCTCGGCCAGGAAAAAGACCGCGCGGTTGTCGGGCCCGATCGCGAAGCTTCCGGCGGAATAGTCCGCGCCACCGGTCACGACACGCGGGGAAGACGCGCGGCCGAGTGGCCACGTCCATGCGATAATTCGACGGTTATTGAACGTGTGCTCGTTCGTGGGCGTCACCGCAGCGTACAGCGTCTTGCCGTCGGGGCTGAAATGCGGCGCATCATAATCGTCGCGGCCCTCCGTGAGCCGCTGCGGCGTGCCGCCGCTCACGGTAACGAGCCAGAGCGCTTGCACCACGTCGCCATGCGTCCAGTCATTCCGGTTGGAGGTTGCCGCGAAGACGACCCCGGTCCCATCGGGCGTCCATGTCGCGGCGAGGTCCTCACCGCTGTTGCCCAGCTGACCGCCGAACCCCGCCCCCGCGGCCAGCGATGAGCCCGCGAGCAGATCGCGCGCCGGCGCGTTGGGCTCGAGCGATTGCAGGAAGAGGTGCGGCCTGCGGTCATCGAGCCAGTGATCCCACAAGCGGATCGGCGATGCGTCGTACACCCGTGCGTTGTACTTGCGCGCGCGCCGCTCAGCGGCCGTGGCGCGGTTGGCCGAATCAGTCGTAGCGCCCGGATAGACCATGCTCGTGAACAGAATCGCGCGGCCGTCGGGTCGCCACTCGGGACTCGAGGCGCCCGTCGCGGCTGAGGTGAGACGCTGCGCCTCGCCGCCGCTCGATAAATCGAGCAGATAGATCTGCGATTGGTCGTCGCCCTCGCGCCGTGCGCTGAAGGCGATGCGGCGGCTGTCGGGACTCCAGTCAACGCCGCTCTCGCCACTCTTCGTGTTGGTGAGGCGGCGCGGCGCTTTGCCGCCGTCGCTCGGCACGAGCCACAGATCGCTGACCTGCTCGCCCTCGGTGTACGAGGGCTCGGTGACACTGAACACGATCCAGCGGCCGTCCGGACTGATCGCGGGGGAGGCGATGCGCTTCATAAGGAAGACGTCTTCATGGGTGATCGTGTGGCGTTGTTGCGCCGCCACTGGCGTGCCGACCATGGCGACCAACAGCAGCGGTGCCACACGAAAGAGTCTCATGATCACCTGAGCGGATGGAAGGGACGACGTTGTGGAGCTGGACGAGCGAGGTATTGCGGGTGCATGGAGAATATCCATGCCCTAAGGTAGTTAGAGTCGGAACAGGTAGCTGAGCTTTACGAACAGCGCATCATCGGTCCGCGTCAGGCCACGGAAACGGAATGCGTTCTCGTCCAGCATGTTGCTGCCGTAACCCGCAAAGACGACGGTGCCGGGCACCGGTTGATAGCTGAGCAGGAAATCGACGTGGAAGAGGTTGTTGGCGCTGGCCGTCGAGCGCGTCACCCCGCCCGGCCCTGCGATGAGGATCGGCGCCCCTGTGCGTGAGTCGTCGCGCAACGAATCGGTCTGGTCCTGGATGTACTGGCCCACCACGCGGACGAACAACGGCCGGGACAGCTGGTACTCCATCTTAGCGCGCACGATGCGGCCGACGTTAACCAGGCTTCCATCGGTGCGGCGATTCACCTGCTGCCAGAAGTAGTCGAACGTATTGCGGAACCGCTCCGTGGGACGATAGGACACCCCGGCGCTGAGCAGCAGCAGATCGGCCGACGCCCACTCGAAGAAATTCTCGTCGTGGCCCTGCAGGAAAAACCCGCTGCCGCTGAAGTGCTTCCACTGCGGCGTGCCAACCTGCACGATGTACTCGCCATTGCCGATCGTGGGCTGTCCCACGAACGGGATCGTGTCCAGGCCACCACCGCCGTTGGGCGCCTCGAGCCGATAGCCGGCGAACAGCGCCGAATCGTAACCGAACGACTCCACGAAGTATCCTGCGCCAATGCTCCACCCGCCGCGCAGCGCCGCGTTGCCGTTGAAATGCAGCTTTTTGTCCTGCATGTGACGACCGTGCGTGAAGTTCTGGTACTGCCAAATGCCGTCTACGACGATGTCGCCTGTGAAGCGCTGCAGCAGCGCGCCCGGCTTTCCATAGGTGGTGAAGCTCGGATCCACGTAGGAATGCACGATCCCCGCGCGGCCGATGAAGCCGCTGGCGGAGCGAAAATCGTCCGAGATGCCGGCGAAGACGCTGCGCAGCCCCCAGACCCGGTGTTGAATCGTGAACTGGCTCAACCACAGGGGGGCCGTCGTGGTCACGCCACCGGTGCGCGTACGACTGCCGGCCAGCTGCAGACTCACGCCGTAGATGTTCTTGAAGACCAGCCGGCTATCCACCTCCGCTACGCGGTTGTAATCGTCGCCCTCGATGCGATCGGTGTACGCCACGCCAATGCGTGAGCCGTGCCCGAGGCTGCGCTGCGCGCGCAGGATGTTGAAGATCGGATTGTCGATGCCGCTGCGCGACGCGAATTGCTGATCGACCGCCGAGAGAAAGCCGATGTCGGTGCCCCCCGTCGTGCCGGTGAGCTTCACCGCGGCCACGGGCTGCACGATCCGGCGCGTGTAGATCAGTCCCTGGGGCACCTGAAACAGCTCGCTGCTCTCGAGAAAGAAGGGCCGCTTCTCGGAAAAAAACAGCGCTTGTCGCGGGTCGAAAGCGAGCTGCCCGGCGTCCGACTCGACCTGCGAGAAGTCCGGTTTGACCGTGCCGTTAAGCGTCAGATTGTCGGACAGTCCCCAGCGGACGTTCCCGCCGACCTGCGGATTCCCCATGTCGTAGCCGTAGCCGCTCGCGCCAGGCGTTCCCGTCGCTTTCGCCGTCGCCTCGGGGTTCAGGTCCATCACCAGTCCACGGTGCATGCCACTCAAGCCGATCAGATTTCCCGACTGCCCGATGAACGTTGCGTTGGCGCGGGTCGCGGGATACCACGAGTCCTCGAAGCCCGAGTGCTTCACCTGCCGCACGATGTTGAGGCTCCAGTCCTGCGGCTGGTGCGGCTGGTAGCGCAGGCTCTTGAAGGGAATCCGCACCTCGACTTCATAGCCCCACTCGGTGACTCGCCCGCGCGATTGAAACACATAGTCCGGGCTCAGGTCGGGCTGCTCCCGCCCCACCACGGCGCCACCGATGAATCCGCTGGCTGTGACATTGGCGCCTTCAATCAGCGCCCCGTCGCCCTGCACGCCGAGGGCATTCACGGCGAACATCAGCGCCTGCTTGCTGTCGTGGAATGTGCCCAACAGGATCTGCACGTTGTCATCGCCAAAGATCTGATCGCGGTCGGCCAGCGTTGCGCTGGGCCGGCCGTGGAGCTCGTACGCGCGCACGCCGAAATAGATCGCGGTCGAGGAATACCACACGATAACTTGGGTCGAATCGGAGGCGGCGACACCGTCGTTGGGAGCGTACTGCGAGAACCCGGACAACAGCGCGCCGCGCGCCCAGACGCCTTCGTCGAGATTGCCGTCGACGACGACGTCGGCATCGAATCGCGGGATCCGCACGTCGAGCCGCCGCTCCCGCCCCGAGTACACCAGCGCGGAATCGATCGGAGCGAGCTGCAGGACGAGGCACAGCGCGAGGAGCATAGTGATCACTAATTAACGGGAGAATCGACGGGCCGCCCACAGCCGCCGGGTTAGGAACGTGTCACAACCTCGGGCTGCTTCCGCGCGATGTAGACGCCCACCAGGCACAGCGCCCCACCCAGGACGGCCACGAGATGCGGCGACTCCCCAAGGACCATCCAGCTCATCAGGATCGCGATGGGCGGCACGAGGTACGCGGTGGCCGCCAGCCGGCCTGCCGAGCCGCGCGCCAGGGCGTAGGCCCAGAGTGTGAATGAAATCGAGGTGGGAAAGGCGCCCAGGAATAGCAGCCATCCAATGCCGGCTCCCGGCGCGGCCTTGAGCTCCCGCACCAGCAACGGCGCATACGGCAGACAGAACAGTGCGCCGACGGCGCAGCACGTCCACGTCACCTGCAGCGCGGAAATCCGGTCGAGTACCGGCTTCTCCGCCACGACCCCGACGGCGGACGCGAACGCGGCGAGCAGGCAGAGCATCACCCCGATGAAGGACGCGTGGCCGGAGGATGTGGCCACGCCTATTACGAGCACCCCGCCGAACGCCAGCGCGCCGCCGAGCAGCAGGTTCGGCGTGGTGCGCTCTTTCAAG
>JBHEMG010000171.1:0-10918 GCA_046262715.1 Gemmatimonadales bacterium | reverse complement strand
CGTATTCCGGCCGACCTGGACCACGAGATCGCGCGCCTCAAGCTGCAGTCGATGGGCGTGACGATCGATACGCTCACTCCGGCACAGCGCAAATATCTCGCGTCGTGGGATATGGGCACCTGACGTGGCGGCACCGGGCGGAGCGATGCTGCAGGTTCGGGTAGCTCACCTCGGGCTGGATCGCACGACGAATACGCCGGTCGTGATTCTGCAGGAAAATGACGGACAGCGCGTCTTACCGATCTGGATTGGGCCGGCGGAAGCCAGCGCGATCGCGATGGAGCTCGCCGGCGTCAAGTTTTCGCGGCCGCTGACGCACGATCTGCTGAAGCAGGTCATCGTTGGACTCGGCGCCGAGCTGCGCAAGGTGATCATCACGCAGGTCAAGGACAACACCTATTTTGCCGAGCTCCACATCTATCGCGGCGATACGGTGATTCAGGTCGACGCGCGCCCGAGCGACTCGATCGCCCTGGCGCTGCGGCTCAAGGCACCGATCCTGACGAGCGAGACGCTGCTCGAGTTGACCTCGGTCGATACCAGCGAAGGCACGATCCAGCCCGGCAGTGGCGGCGGGCCGCTCGATGCCGACACGTTGAAGTCCTACCTCCAAGACCTCGATCCCGAAGATTTCGGTAAGTTCACGCCTTAGCCTGCTGTTGTTGATCGGTATGCCCGCGGCGCTCTACCCGCAAACGGTGAGCGTGAGCGGGCGCGTGCTGCGCGGTGGCCGCGATACGGTGCCCTTGGCGAATACGTCGGTCGTGCTGCACCGCGTGACGCGCGACAGCGCTGGCCCGGTGGACTCCGTACGCAGCGATTCCCGCGGCCGCTATCGCATCGAGCTCACCCCGGACTCGAGCGGCGTGTACGTCGTGAGCGCCTGGTACGACAGCCTTGCGTACTTCTCGTTGCCGCTCAATGTCGCCGGCCGCCCGGCCGTGCACGTGGAAGATATCATCGCCTTTTCGACGTCGACGCAGGGTCCGCCGATCCGCCTGGCGCGCCGGCTCGCGACCGTGGCGAGCGCGCGCGAGGACGGCGGCCGGGAAGTGCTGGAGATTCTCGAGCTCGAGAACACGGGCCAGACGACCCGGATCACCAGGGACACTTTGGTGCCGACGTGGGCGGGAAAGATCCCAGCGGCGGCAGCGCAATTCCGGGGCGGGCAGGGCGACATCTCGCCCGAGGCGATGGTCCTGCGCCACGACAGCGTCTTCGTGCTGGGGCCGATTCCCCCCGGCCCCGCCAAACAGCTCAGCTATAGCTACTCGATCGCCGCGGGGACACGCGCGCTCGTGATTCCCATCGACCAGGCGACCGTGGAGCTCAACCTGCTCGTCGAGGACACGGCAGCGGCCGTGACAGCGCCCAAACTCGAGTCGCTCGGTGTGCAGGAGCTCGAGCAGCGCCGCTTCGCGGCGTATCGGGCGGGCCCGCTCGCGGCGGGGGATAACGTTGAGATCCGGTTGCCCGCAGGAAAATTCCGCGCGCAGACATTGCTGCCGTACATCATCGCGCTCCTTGCAGCCGCGATGGTTATTGCACTGGTGTGGGCACTGAGAAAAAAACCGGTTGCCACTGCGTAACACTTGCGCAGCGATTCTCAGCCGTCTACACTGAGTCAAGATTTAACGTCACGCGAACGGGGATACGGAAGCCGGTATAATTCCGGCGCGGCCCCGCCACTGTAACGGGCAGGTTGTGAGCGGCTCAATGCCACTGGGGTGACCCGGGAAGGCGAGCCGACTGCGCCCGGAGCCAGGAGACGTCTTCGTTCGCGCCACCAAGCGGTTCCCTCGCGGGAGGGATGGTGCTGCGCAGGTTTTTCCTCGCTGTTCTGATTCTTGCTGCATGCCGGCCATCAGGCCGTCCGGCCTCTGGGCCGTCTCGAAGAATCGTCTCACTGCTCCCCTCGTTCACCGAGATCCTCTTCGCCATCGGCGCCGGCGATCGGGTCGTCGGCCGTACCGCCTGGTGTGACTATCCACCCGCCGCCCTGGCCGTGCCGAGCGTGGGCGATGGCATACCACCGAATCTCGAAGCGGTTGCGGCCCGGCATCCCGACCTCGTCGTGCTGTACAATTCCGCCCCCAACGTCACGGCGGCGCAGCAGCTCGAGCGCATCGGTATTCACACCGTGCTGCTGCACATGGATCGGCTGGAGGACGTCGGCCCTGCGACACGCGCGCTTGGCCGCTTGACCGGTCTCGAGCAGCGCGCCGACTCGGTCGCGATAGTGCTGGATAGTCTTATCGACCGCCCTCGGGTGCCCGCGACCAGCTCTTTGGTTTTTGTCGTTTGGGACAACCCGCCGATCATCATCGGCCGGGGAAGCTATTTGCATCAGCTTGCCGAGCTCGCTGGGGCGCGCAATGTCTTCGCCGACATTACTAAGCCATCGGCCCAGGTCTCGCTCGAAACGATTGCGGCGCGGAATCCACGATGGATCGCCGTGCTCAGCGATTCAGGCACCGCACCGGGTTTTGCCCGGCGCCGAGAATGGCAAGCGATTCGCGCCGTCCGTGAGGGGCACTTCCTGCTGCTCCGGGGGTCGCTGTTTGGGCGCCCGAGCCCACGCTCGGCCGAGGCCGTGGAGCGCTTGAAAGCGATGCTGGCGCGATGAGGTGGACGCTCCTCTGTGTCGTCGCCCTGCTCGCATTGGCGGCCAGCATAGTGCTGGGGCCCGCCGCGGTGCCGCTGCGCGACGTGCTGCACTCCGACATCGTGTGGAATCTGCGTGCGCCGCGGGCACTGCTTGCCTTTCTCGTCGGCGGCTCGCTCGGCGTCGCCGGTGCGGGATTGCAGGCCCTGGTTCGCAATCCGCTGGCCGATCCGTTCCTGCTCGGGCTCTCGGGCGGGGCGGGGCTTGGCGCGGTGCTCGCGATCGCGCTCCATCTGTCCGGCCCATGGGCCCTCCCGGTGGCTGCATTCATCGGCGCGCTCGCGGCGCTCGGTCTCGTCTATCGGCTGGGGCTGATCGGGGGCGCAGCGCTCGACCCACGCATCCTGCTGCTGGGCGGCGTCGCGATCGGCGCGTTTGCCGCGGCGGTGACGACGGCGATCGTGTCGCTCGCCGATGCCGCCGAGCTGCGTAACGCTTTTTTGTGGCTGTGGGGCGGCCTCTCCACCGCATCGTGGGACTCGGTGCTGGTCATCGCGCTGTACGCGCCAATTCCGCTTGCCGTCCTGTTTGCCGCGTCCCGGCCGCTCGATCTGCTCGCGTTGGGCGAAGAATCGGCCGGGTACCTCGGGGCCGACGTGGAAGGCGTCAAGCGACGCGTCTATCTCGCGGCGTCGCTGCTGACCGCAGCCGCGGTCGCCGTCTCGGGCGTGATCGGATTCGTGGGACTGGTCGTCCCGCACATCGCGCGGCTCACGTGGGGACATCGCCATCGCACATTGTTGCCCGCCGCGTTCATCGGCGGCGGCGCGTTGCTCGCAATTGCCGACACGCTCGCACGCACCGTCGTAGCACCGCGCGAGCTGCCGGTCGGCGTCGTGACGGCGCTGATTGGCGTTCCCGTGTTCGCCTTTCTCCTGAAGCGGTGGAGGGTGGCGTGAACCTGCGTCTTCAAGACGTTCGCTACCGCTATCCGGGAGCTCCGCGAGACGCGCTTGCCGGTGTCTCGCTCACCGTGGCGCCGGGCCAGTTCGATGCGGTGCTCGGCCCGAATGGAAGCGGCAAGACCACGCTCGTCCGCATCGCGCTGGGCGCGGCGGTGCCGGGGGCGGGGAGCGCGACGATCGGCGATCGCGCCGTGACTGCATGGACGCGGCAGGAGCTGGCGCGCGTCGTGGGCGTCGTACCGCAGCGCGAGGACAACCTCTTTCCCCAACGCGTGCGCGAAACGGTGCTCCTTGGCCGCTACCCGCATCTCTCGATGTGGGGCAGGGAGCGCGCGGCGGATCACGCCGCGGTGGACCGCGCGCTCGCGGCTTGCGACGCGAGCCATCTCGCCGATCGCTGGCTGTGGACGCTATCGGGCGGAGAGTACCAGCGAGTGCGGGTCGCGCGCGCGCTGGCGCAGGAGCCGCGGTTGCTGGTCCTGGATGAGCCGGGCATGTCGCTCGATCTGAAACATGAGATGGGACTGTTCGAGCTGATCCGTGGCCTCGTCGACACGCGGGGAATCGGTGTTCTCATGATCACGCACGACTTGAACCTCGCCGCCCGCTTTGCGGACACACTCCTGCTGCTACGGGACGGGCGCTCGGTGGCATCGGGCGCGCCGGCGGAGGTGCTCACGCAAGACGTCGTGGAAGCCGTGTTCTCCTGGCCCGTCTCAATGCAAACGATCGATGGCCGGCCGCAGATGATTCCGCTCCGCCAACCAAAGGAGTCTCGCGCATGAAGCTGATGCTGCTCGCGCTCGCGTTGGGCGCTCAACAGCCCCAGGACACCGTGGCGCTCAAGCCGGTGGTCGTAACCGCCACGCGGGCCAAGGTGGCGGCGGATATGGTTGCGGCTGCGGTGACGGTGCTTCGCGGCGCGGATCTCATAGCGCAGGGCGTCCGCACGGTGGGACAGGCCCTGGAGATCGTGCCCGGCGCCCACGTCGTCGAGACCGGGAGCTTCGGCGGACAGACGGCGCTGTTTATGCGCGGCGGGGAAAGTGATTACACCAAGGTGCTGCTCGATGGCGTGCCGTTGAATCAAGCGGGCGGTGGCATCGATCTGGCCCATCTCACGCTCGACAACGTGGACCGCATCGAGGTCGTGCGCGGGCCGGTGAGCGTGCTCTATGGCTCCGATGCGATGACTGGTGTCGTGCAGATCTTCACCCGCAGTGGCCGGGGACACGCGCGGCTCGCGAGCGAGGTGCGCGCCGGGAGCTATGGCGCGGTGGAAGGGGCCCTCGACGTAAGCGGCGGCAGCAACACGCTCGCGTATTCCGCACGTGTGTCCCGGTTTTCAGCGGATGGCCTGTATCCCTATAACAACCAGTACCGCAACAGCGTCGCCAGCGCCCAGCTGCGGCTCGTGCCTGATGACCGCTCGGCGGTGAGCCTCACGTACCATTACGGCGATGACAGCTACCACTTCCCGACGAACGGGACGGGCGCGCCGATAGATTCGAATCAGGGCGCCGCCGAGCGTGGTCCTCAGCTGAGCCTGAGCGCCAGTCGTTTATTGGGAAATCACATCGAAGCCCGTGTGGAAGCCGCCGTCAAGGAAGCCCGGCAGCTCTTCAACGACGAGCCAGATTCTCCGGGCGAAGATGGAGCATTCCGGAGCCGCGATTATCTGCGCAGATCCCGCGCGACCGCCGTGCTTGCATGGCGGACGCGCGACAAGATCAGCGTGATTAGCGGCCTCGAGTATGAAGATGAGCGTCAGCGCGGCATGAGCGATTTCAGCGCATCGTTCGGCGATTTCCCCGATTCGATCCGCGTGCAGCGCAACAATACCGGCTACTTCACCGAGGCGGTTGTGGCGGCGGGGTCCGCCGCACTCACGGTCGGTGGCCGGGTGGACGACAACTCGCAGTTCGGTACACATGGCACCTACCGCGCCGGTGTCGTCTATCGGCTGCCCGCGGCCACGCGGCTGCGTGCGTCGGTGGGGACGGGGTTCAAGGAGCCGACGTTTTTCGAGAACTTTGCCCGCGGGTTCGTGCTCGGAAATGCCGGTCTTGCGCCCGAGCGCTCGCAGAGCTGGGAAGTGGGGATCGAGCGCGGCGCGGTGGCGGTCACGTATTTCGACCAGCGGTTTCGCGACTTGGTGGAGTACAATCCGGCGCCTCCACCGGGAGAGCCGAATTACTTCAATGTCGGCGGCGCGATCGCGAACGGCGTCGAGGCGGCGCTCACGGCGAATCTCGCTCGCACCGTCGTGTTCTCGACGCGCTACACGTTTCTCCATACGCGCGTTACTGCGTCCGGCTCGAGCGATCCGAATGGGCTGTTCGTCCCAGGGAAGCCGCTCGTGCGCCGGCCGGCGCATACACTCGCGCCGCAGCTCTCGGCGACGCTGGGCCAGCGAGCGCGCGTAACGATCGGCGCCCGCTGGGTAGGGCGACGCGACGATGTGGGCGCGCAACGCGTCACGCTCCGTCCCTACACGCGCGTGAATCTGGCCGCCGAATGCCAGATGGGCCGCGTCACCATGTCGGGGAGTCTCGAAAACCTGTTCAACGATCAGACACAGGAGATCAATGGATTCAGACCCCGTGGCAGGACGGTGATGCTCGGAGGGCGGTTCACCGTTGGACGCTAAAATGGGCGGCACGGGGCCGCGTATATTTCTCGCGTGAGTCTCGTCTCCACCCCTGCGATCGTCCTGCGGACATACCGCTACAGCGAAACCTCCAAGATCGTGCGCCTGGCGACGCGTGATCTCGGTGTGCAGAGCGCCATCGCCAAAGGGGTGCTGCGGCCCCGGAGCCCCTTCGGCGCTGCGCTCGAGACGCTGAGCGAAGGAGTCGCGCAGCTCTATCATAAGGAGACGCGCGAGCTGCAAACCCTCGCCGCCTTCGACGTGATCGAGCTCCGCCGCGACCTGGCCGGGGACCTCGGCCGCTTTGCCGGAGCCGCCGCCTTGTCCGAGGTCATGCTCAAGATGGCGCCGCCCGCCCCACTGCCCGCCGCCTACGAGGCGTTCCTTGCCGGTCTCGACGCGCTGACCAAGGCCGAAGCGGGACAGGCCGATGCCGTCGCCGTGCGCTGGTTGTGGCTGCTCGTGGGTGTCCTCGGATTCGAGCCGCAGCTCGACGCTTGCGTCCGCGATGGCAACGCCGTGTCGGGTACCGTCGCCTTCAGCGTGGCTGATGGCGGCGTGCTGTGCGCGGCGTGCGCCGGGCCGCAACCGGCGACCAAGCTGCCGCCCCGGGCCTACGACGATCTGCGCGCCTTGAACGACGAGCACGCCGCCCTGCCGCCTCTCGATGCCGCGCACGCGTCCGCCCACCGCCGCCTCGTGGCGCGCTTCATCCGGCATCAGCTCGGCGAGGTGGTCGCGATGCGCAACGGCAAACAGGAACGATCGAGCGCCATCGACATCTGGGAGCGCCGCGCGTGGGTCCCCGCCGCTTCGTAGTCGGTACCGCCGGGCACATCGACCACGGCAAAACCGCGCTCGTCAAAGCCCTCACCGGCGTCGATACCGATCGGTGGGAGGAAGAAAAGCGGCGCGGCATCACGATCGATCTCGGGTTCGCGCCGCTGCCGCTTCCGGGCGGCGTGCAGGCCAGCATCGTCGACGTTCCCGGCCACGAGGCGTTCGTCAAAAACATGCTCGCGGGCGCGACCGGCATCGACGTCGCGCTGCTCATCATCGCCGCCGACGAAGGCATCATGCCGCAGACGGAGGAGCATCTCGCCATCATCGAGCTGCTCGGCGTGACGCGCGGCATCCCCGTGCTCACCAAGCGCGACCTGGTCGACGACGAGTGGCTCGCACTGGTGCGTACCGAAGTCGCCGAGCGGTTGTCACACAGCAGAGTGCGCTGGCACGCGCCGCTCGCGGTCTCCGCGTTGCAGGGCGCAGGCCTCGACGACCTGACCGCCGCGCTGGCGCACATGGCTGAGGACCTCGTGCCGCGTCGGGAGGATGATCTGTTCCGCCTGCCGATCGACCGCGTCTTTGCGCTGCCGGGGGCGGGGACGGTCGTGACCGGCTCCACCTGGAGCGGTACCATCGCGGCCGGTGCAAATGTGCGGTTGCTGCCGCTCGATCGCGAAGTCCGCGTGCGATCCATTCAAGTGCACGGCGAGGATGAGGGGCAAGCGGGCCCGGGCCGACGCACCGCGCTCGCATTGGTCGGCGTCGACAAGGACGAGCTCGACCGTGGCCATGTCGCGGTGACCGGCGCGGGCTGGACCGCGACGAGCACGCTCGACGTGTCGCTCGAGCTCCTGCGCTCGACGCGCAAGCCACTCGCCGTCCGCACGCGCATTCGCGTGCATCTGGGGACCGCCGAGGTGCTGGCGCGGGTCGCGCAGGTGCGCGCGATCGCCCCCGGGGACACGGGGCTCGCCCGGCTGCTGCTGGAAAAGCCGATCGTCGCCCGCGGCGGCGACCGGTTTGTGATCCGCAGCTTTTCACCCGTGACGACGATCGGCGGTGGCGTGGTGCTCGATCCCTTCCCACCCAAACGCCCCCGCGTCTCGGAACGGGGGTTGGCCGTGGCGCAGCCCGCCGAGGAGCGGCTGGGGCGGCTGGTAGAGGAGGCGGGACTCGCGGGCATTCGCGTGGCGGACATACCGGTCCGATTGGGGATGCTTCCTTCTGACGTGACTCCGACAATCGCCGCCGCGGGGAAGGGCATCCTTTCCACCGGGGATGTGCTGGTCGCGCACCGGGCGATCACTGCCGACGTGCAGCGGCTGGCGGGCGTCGTAGCGGGCCATCACGAGGAGCATCCGCTCGATCCGGGGCTCTCGCTGCAGGCACTGCGCGCGACGGTCAGCGCGCCGGCCGTGGTGCTGGATCTGCTCGTCGAGCACGGCGTGAGGAAGCAGGCCTGGGAGGTGGTGGAGGGCGGGGCGTACGTACGGAAACCGGGGTGGCAGGCGGCGCTGCGGGAACGTGCCGGGGACGCTGGCGGCAAGCTGGCGCAGCGTCTGGCGGAGGCGCGCTGGCAGCTCCCGACGGTCTCTGAATTGCAACGGGAATTCTCCGATCCCTCGGTGCCGGCGCTGCTCGCACACCTGGCGCGGGAGGGGTCAGTCGAGCGGGTGGATCAAGAGCGCTATGCCTTGAAACAGGCGCTGGAGGAATTCCGTCGAGCCGTCGAAGACACGCTGCGGGAGCTGGGTGAGGCGACGCCCGCACAGTTTCGTGACCGGCTGGGCCTGACCCGCAAGTACCTGATACCACTGCTCGAGTGGGCCGACAGGCGGGGAATCACCAGTCGCAAGGGCGATAGCAGGATTTTACGTGCTTGACAGGGTAGTCGAACGTTTCCTAGGTTTTGCGGGAGTAATCACCTCGCGCCCTGTACCTACAAGGAGAGCGGTCTAACGCATCTTTTACGTTCGCAAGGGAGTCGGTGAGATGAAGCTGTACGCCTGGGCAGTGCTGGCTGGAATGCTCGGGCTGCTAGCGGGGACGCATGGGGTCTTGGGTCAAGGATCGCCGCCACCGCTGGTCGAGCTCAAGCAGAATTTTCCGAATCCGTTTAATCCGGCGACCACGATCCCGTTCACGCTGAACGGCGATCTTTTTGCCAATGGTCACCGGCCGAAGGTATCGCTCAAGATTTACAACGTGCTGGCGCAACTCGTCGCCGTGCCGATCCTCCAAGGCACGGGTGAGGCGCTCACGGATCTCGAGCTGACCTGCGCGGCCGGGGGGGGCGGTGGGGCCCCGTGCGCCTTCAACGCGTATTGGAACGGCAACGTACTTAATACCGACCGCGAGGCCGCGTCGGGCGTGTACATCTATCAGCTGATCGTCGATGGCAGGCGATTTACGAAGAAGATGATTGTCATGAAGTAAAAGGCCTTAGCTTCAGGCCATGATCCAACCAGATCGTCTCACCGTAAAAGCCGCCGAGGCGTTGCAGCAGGCGGCGAGCTTGGCGCGCGCCAAAGGCAACCCGGTCGTCAACGACGCGCATCTCTTCTCCGCGCTCCTCCAGCAAGACGAAGGCATCGTCGTTCCGCTGCTGCAAAAAGCGGGGCTCAACGTCACGCAGCTCCAGGCCGAGACCGAGCGCGAGATCGAGCGCTTCCCCAAGCAATCGGGCGATGGCAACGAGCCGACGTTGGCGCGCGAGCTCACGCGCGTGTTGGATCGCGCCGATGCCGATGCGAAGTCGCTGGGGGACGCGTACGTCTCGACCGAACACATGCTGCTCGCACTCGCCGAAGAGAAGGGCACGACCGCGCGCCAGCTGCTCTCGGCGGCGGGGATCGAGCGCAAAGATCTGCTGGCAGCCCTGGAAGCTGTGCGCGGCGCGCATCGCGTCACCGATCAGGAGCCCGAGAGCAAGTATCAGGCGCTGCAGCGCTTCACGCGGGATCTGACCGAGCAGGCGCGCAAGGGCAAGCTCGATCCCGTCATCGGCCGCGATGAAGAGATTCGCCGGGTCATGCAGGTGCTGTCGCGCCGCACCAAGAACAATCCTGTGCTCATCGGCGAACCGGGCGTCGGGAAGACGGCAATCGTAGAGGGCCTGGCGCAGCGAATCGTTAATGGCGACGTCCCCGACTCGCTGAAGAATAAACACCTCGTCGCGCTCGACATCGGGTCGCTCATTGCCGGTACCAAGTTCCGCGGGGAGTTCGAGGAGCGGCTCAAGTCGGTCCTCAAGGAGCTGACCGCCGCCGAGGGGCAGTACGTCGTATTCATCGACGAGATGCATACGCTGGTCGGCGCGGGCAAGGCCGAGGGGTCGATGGACGCGTCCAACATGTTGAAGCCTGCCCTGGCGCGCGGCGAGCTGCATGTGGTGGGCGCCACGACGCTCGATGAGTACCGCAAGAACATCGAGAAGGACGCTGCGTTGGAGCGCCGTTTCCAACAGGTGTACGTCGGTGAGCCGTCGGTCGAAGATACGATCGCGATCCTGCGCGGGTTGAAGGAGCGGTACGAGGTCCACCACGGCATCCGCATCACCGACAATGCGATCGTGGCCGCGGCGACGCTGTCCAACCGCTACATCACTGAACGCTTCCTGCCGGACAAAGCGATCGACCTGATGGACGAAGCGGCCGCACGGCTCCGCATGGAGATCGATTCGGTTCCGACCGAGATCGACGAGGTGCAACGTCGGGTGCAGCAACTCGAGATCGAACGCGCGGCTCTGCGGAAGGAGAAGGACAAGGCATCCGCGGAGCGGCTGGAGCGCGTCGAGCGCGAGCTCGCGGATCTGAACGAGAAGCTCTCCGGCCTGCGCTCGCAGTGGGAGCAGGAACGCGACGCGATCGCGGCGATCCGTGAGATCAACGAGAAGGTCGAGCAGTCCAAGAT
>JBHEMG010000170.1:0-16201 GCA_046262715.1 Gemmatimonadales bacterium | reverse complement strand
GTGAGCCGCGCGATGGACGCCGCGACGCTGGCGCTGCGGCGCCTGCGCGGGCTTCGCGCCGGCCAGCCGAACAGCTTCGACTTGCTCACGTCCGATCAAGTGTTGAGTATCTTCGACAGCCTGACGTTCGCGTTCTTCTTCGTAATGCTCGTGCTGTCGAGTATCGCCCTGATGGTCGGAGGCATCGGCGTGATGGCGATCATGATGGTGTCGGTCACGAGCCGCACGCGCGAGATCGGGTTGCGCAAAGCGCTCGGCGCCACCCGCCGCGCGATCCTGTGGCAGTTCCTCGTCGAAGCCGCGACGCTCACACTGCTGGGCGGCATCATCGGGATTTTGCTGGGACTGGGGGTAGGAGAGATTCTCAAGCGCTTGCTGGCGTTCAACACGACGGTGCCGGTCGTGCCGGCGGTGATTGCGACAATCGCATCCATTGTCGTCGGCCTGGTCTTTGGCATCGCCCCGGCCGCGCGCGCGGCGAAGCTCGATCCCGTAGAGGCCCTGAGATACGAATGACGAATAACGACCCAGCCGTAGACCTGCTTGCGATTGCCGCACACCGCGACGACGTGGAGCTGACCTGCGGCGGCACACTCGCCAAGGCGGCACAGGCCGGGCACCGCGTCGGCATCATCGACCTCACGCAGGGCGAAATGGGCACGCGCGGCGACGCCGCCACGCGCGCCGCCGAGGCGGAGCGCGCGGCCAAAACGCTGGGCGTGACCGTGCGGCGCAACGCCGGAATGCGGGACGCCCATTTGGCTAATGACGCGCAGTCGCGAAACACGATTGTGGCGATGATCCGTCGCATGAAGCCGCGGGTCGTGATACTCCCCTTCCCCGTGGGCCGCCACCCCGATCATCGCATTACCTCGGAGCTGGGACGCGATGCCTGTTATCTCGCGGGCCTGGCCAAGTACGCGCCCGACAGCGGCGAGGCGCACCGGCCGTACAAGCTGCTGTACGCGCTCGCATATCGAGAGGACCCGGTGAAGCCCACCTTCGTCGTGGACATCTCTGATGTATTCGAAATGAAAATGCAGGCGATCCGGTGCTATGCCTCGCAATTCGACGGCACGAAGGCTGCCGGGGAGGTCTTCCCCACCGGCCAGGATCTGTACGAGCTGATTCGCGTGCAATCCGCGCACTACGGGTCGCTGATCCGGCGGCGCTACGGGGAGCCGTTCTATACCGCGGAGACGCAGGAAGTCGTCGACGTGCTCGAGCTTGGCGTGCAGTCCATCTAGTTGGTAGATTGCGGTTTCCATGACCAAGCGCCTCACCTATCTCGATAACGCCGCCACCACACCGGTGCGGCCCGAGGTGCTGGAGGCCATGCTTCCCTACTTAGGGAAGGAAGCCTTCGGCAATCCGTCGTCCGCGCACCGCTTTGGCCGCGCGGCGCGTGCGGGCATCGAGGACGCCAAGCGCGCGGTCGCGGCGGCGACGGGCGCGGAGCCCAATCAGGTGGTCTTTACCTCCGGCGGCACCGAAGCCGACAATCTCGCGATCATCGGCGCTGCCCTGGCGGCACGCGACCGCGGCGGCCCCTTCCGCGTCGCGGTTTCCGCGACCGAGCACAAGGCCGGGCTCGCCGCGGCACACGCGGTCAAACACCTGGGAGGCGAGGAAGTCATTCTCCCCGTGACCGCGTCCGGCCTGGTCGAGCGCGACGCGCTCGAACGCGCGCTCGCACTGGGCGTCGCGATCGTGAGCGTGATGTGGGTGAACAATGAAGTGGGAACTGTGCAACCGGTCGCCGAGCTCGCACAGCGATGTTGCGACGCCGGCGTCCTGTTCCATTCCGACGCCGTCCAGGCGTTCGGCAAGCTTCCGGTATCACTCCGCGATTCAGGCTGTACGCTCCTCAGCATCTCCGGCCACAAGATCGGCGCTTCGAAGGGCATCGGCGCGTTGATCGTGCGCGACCGCAAAGCCGTCGAGGCCATCATCCACGGCGGCGGCCAGCAGTTCGGCATTCGCCCCGGCACGGAGAACGTGCCGGGAATCGTGGGACTGGGTGTGGCGGCGCGGCTCGCCGTCGAGGAACAGTCTGCCCTGGCGGCGAGACTGCGCGAGCTGCGCGACGATCTGGAGCGGCGTGTGGTCGCGATTGTCCCCGACGCCGTCATCAACGGCTGGCAGAGCGAACGGGCGCCCCATATCTCGAACGTGTCGATTCCCGGGACGGACAGCGAAGCGTTACTCATGCACCTCGACCTTGCCGGCGTGGCGTGCTCGTCCGGCTCCGCCTGCAGCACGGGCGCCGTCGAGCCGTCGCACGTGCTGAGCGCGATGGGCGTGCCACGCGAGCTGGGTGTGTCGGCGTTGCGCTTCTCGTTCGGGAAGGACAGCGCGATCGAGGACGTCGAGGCAGTCTGCGCGGTGCTGCCGAAGATCGTCGAGAAAGTGCGGTCCTTGTCCGCGGTGCTGCACCGATGAAAGTCCTGGTCGCCATGTCGGGCGGCGTGGACAGCTCCGTCGCCGCGGCACTGCTCGTCGAGCAGGGACACGAGGTCATCGGCGCGACGATGAAGCTGTTCTGCCACGGCGACAGCGTTCCCGATCGCCCGTGCTGCTCGCTCGATTCGATCACCGACGCCAAGCTGGTGGCGCACACGCTCGGCATTCCGCACTACGTCTTGAATCTCGAAGACCGCTTTGGCCATGACGTCATCGAGAACTTCGTGTCGGAATACGCGCGTGGACGCACACCGATTCCGTGCGTGCGCTGTAACTCGTTCACCAAGTTCCGCGACTTTCTCTACCACGCGGATGCGCTGGACTGCGACGCGATCGCGACCGGCCATTACGCGATCGCGCGGGACGGCGCGCTGTTCCGTGGGCGTGACCGCCAGAAGGATCAGTCGTACTTCCTCTGGGGCATCGATCGCGCGGTCGTTCGCCGCATGCTGACGCCCGTCGGAAAGCTCACCAAAGTGGAAACGCGGGCCGCCGCGCGCACACTGGGGCTGCTCACGGCCGAGAAGGCCGAATCGGTCGAGATCTGCTTCGTCCCCGACGACAACTACGTCGCGGTACTGGAGCAGCATCTCCCCGGGGACGCGCCGGCGCTCGCGCCCGGGCCCCTCGTCACCACGAGCGGCGAGGTTATCGGCGAGCACGGAGGCTTTGCCCGCTACACCATCGGACAGCGGCGCGGTCTGCCGGGAGGATTTGCCGAGCCGCTCTTCGTGGTTGCCATCCGGCCCGGGACGCGCGAGGTCGTCGTCGGCCGCGGATCCGAGTTATTTGGACACGCGGTGTCCCTCGAAGAGGTCAACTGGCTCGCCGATCCGTTGGCCGCCGGTGACGCCGTGTGGGTACAATGCCGCTATCGCGCCCGCGCGGTGCCCGGCACGATTGCTGCTCATGGCGACGGACGCATCGCGCTCCGGCTCGCCGAGCCGGTCCGGGCGATCGCCCCAGGACAATCCGGCGTGCTCTACGACGCGGATGAGCGCCTGCTCGGCGGTGGCGTCATCGCCTAGCCTCACCCGGCGTGCGTGGGATCACAGCGACTCCGGTCGGTGCGCGTGCAGAATTCAGTTTTCGTCCCCAATTCCCTTCTGGAGGCCGTATGCGGTTGCTTCTTCCTGCCGGGCTCGCGCTCGGGCTCGTGGTAACGGCGTGTGGCAAAGACTCGCCGACACCCACCGACTTCAACGATCCGGTAGCAGTGTCGTCCAATTTGTCCTCGGTCGACTCGGCGTTCGATAGCGACGTCTTCCGCTCGTTTTCCGCGGCGACACTGAATCTCGATGCCGCCTTGCAGGCGTCGGGCCTGCGTGCCGTAACGGCGATACTCCAGACGAGTCGCGTCAAACTGGCGCGCGCCGGCGGGCGGGCGCTCCTGCCGGGCATTCTTCAATCACAGCGGCTCCGCGCGGTGATCCCCACCCTGAGCGTCGCCGCGGCGCAGGGCCGGATCATTCCCGATTCGATGTACGGCCGTGTGTTCGAGTGGGATAGCGTGGGCAACCAATACACCTACCAGGGCGGGTCCGTCACCCAGAATGGTGTGCGCTTCGTTCTCTACGCCACCGACCTGGGCGACCAGGTGGTCGAGCCGGTAATTCCGATCGGCACGCTGGACATCATCGACGAAAGCACGCTGAGCAAACTGCAGCTGCATGTCTCCGTCAAGAACAGCGCCGGCACGACGACGTATGTCGACTACACCGCGTCCCTGCAGCCGAACGGTCAGACCTCGGTCACGGAGACGGCCACCGGATCCATTTCCAACGGGCTGAGCGCCGGTAGCAACAAGACGCTGACGTTCGACCAGACACTGACGGTCAACGGCGGGGGCGCGAGCATCCATTCGACCTTCGCGCTCAACAATCCCGCGATCACGCTGATGCTGAACGAATCCGTCACCCTCGGCGATCAGGACTTCGTCATCAACGCCGATTTCCGCGTCATTCAGAACGGCGAGACGATTCGGACCCTCGCGCGGCTGACGCTGAACACCCTCGACGTGACGACGATGGCCAATATCTCGGTCTACGTGGATGGTCATCCGGTCGCGTCGATCAACGGCGATCTCGCCAATCCAGCGACGCAGTGGGTGGACGCGGGAGGCGAGCCGTTGACCGCGGACGACCTCGAGGCGCTCGATCATTTGTTTGATGCACTCGAGAACTTCCAGAATGCGGTCGGCAATATGTTTCTCCCGATCAGCACGCTGGGCGGCGCCGGCATTTAGCCATCGTACACACCCCCCCCGCACGGCTCTGGCCGGGCGGGGGGTTTTGGTTTATAGGTTGCTGATGCCCACACGCCGCGGCTTCCTCGAATCGCTGTTCGCCGCTACCGCCACGCTCCCCGCGCTCAAGAGCGACGCGCTCGCCCGCATCCGGCCGGCCGTGCGTCACATCGACGGGCGGGCGCCCGCGCAGGTCGCGCAGGACGAAGACTTCTGGCGCGAGATCCAGGCCGCGTTCGACATCGACCGCGGCATGATCAACCTGAATAACGGCGGCGTCGCGCCGAGCCCGCGCGTGGTCAACGCCGCGTTTCAGCGCTATCTCGCGGTCTCCAATCAGGCACCCGCCGTCACCATGTGGGGCTGGATCGAGCCGGAAATCGAAGCGGTGCGCCGGCGGCTCGCGGCGAACTTTGGGTGCGATCCCGAGGAGATGGCGATCACGCGCAACGCCAGCGAGGCGCTCGAGATCGTGCAGCTCGGCATGCCGCTTGCGCGCGGCGACGAGGTGTTGACGACGACGCAGGACTATCCGCGCATGATCACCACGTGGAAGCAGCGGGAGCGGCGCGACGGCATTGTCCTGAAGCAGATCACCTTCCCCGTGCCCCCGCCCTCGCAGGACGATTTGGCACGGCGGATCGAGGAGGCGATCACGCCACGTACCAAGGTGATCCACATCTGCCACATCACGAACCTGACAGGGCAGATCTTCCCGGTGAAGCGCATCGCGCAATTGGGACGGGCACGCGGCATCGAGGTCATCGTGGACGGCGCGCACGCGTACGCGCATTTCCCCTTTACGCACGACGCGCTCGATTGCGATTACTACGGCACCAGTCTCCACAAGTGGTTGACCGCGCCGATCGGGACCGGGTTCTTGTACGTGCGGCGCGCGAAGATCGGGAAGATTTGGCCGATGATGGCCGCGCCACCGGAGATGAACGAGAACATTCGGAAGTTCGAGGAGATTGGTACGCACCCCGCAGCCAATCACAACGCGATCGTGGAGGCGCTCGACTTCCTCGACGGGATCGGTCCGGAGCGCAAAGCGGCGCGGCTGCGGTTCCTGCGCGACCGCTGGGCCAAACGGCTGGAGCGCGTCCCCGGCGTGAAGCTGCTCACGCCCTACGACGCGGCCCAATCGTGCGGCCTGGCCTCATTCACCCCCGGCCAGCTCGACGTCGGCAAACTCGCGGCCTATCTGTTCGATCGCCACCGCATCATCGTGACGCCGATCGCCCACCCGGAATTCAACTGCCTGCGCATCACGCCCAACGTGTATACGACGCTCGCCGAGATCGATCGCTTTGCGGACGTCATGGAGGACGTGCTCCGCACCGGGCTGCCTGCCTAGGGCAGCAATGCGACAATCCGGAGCGGCCCGCCGCTGCCGCCCTTGATGTCCATCGGCAGGGCGATGACGAACGCCCCGGTGACCGGCAACTGATCGAGATGCGCGACGTTTTCGAACGCGGGGATGTTCGAGGCGAACAGCCGCCGATGGACGGCAAACGTCGACGATTGGCCATAGTCGATGCTCGGGGTATCGATGCCGACCGCGCTCACCTGCCGCCGCACCAGCAGGCGGGCCGCGTCCAGGTCGAGGCCGGGAAAATGCAGCTCCGGCACGGCGAGCGCGCCGGTCTTGGTGGTACCGAGCACGCGGGCGCGATCGGGCCAACGGCTTCCCCAGCCAGTCCGGATCAGTACGATGACGCCTTGCGGGATCTGCCCATGGGACGCTTCCCAGGCCAGCACGTCGGACTGGTGGACGCGATAATCGGCGGACGAGTCCGCGCAGGGACGATCACCACACGACGCATGGTCTCTCCCTCTGGTGAGCGCGTTGAGTTGCAACTGCAAGGGAGATTGTTAACGTTGCGACGCATGAAATCAATCCTCTCCCCGGTCGTGCTTTGCCTCCTCGCGGCATGCGGCGGCGGCCAGTCCGATCAAACCGCCCGCGACACGCTCACAGAGCGGCAGCATGACAGCATCCTCGCCAATTCGAAGATTCCAAACGCGCGCGCGGTCGGACGCGCCATGAACGCGGCCGACTCGACGAGTGCGGGCATCCGGCGCGCGGATTCGGTGGGGCGAGACACCACCGAGTTTTGATGCGCGCGCTAGTCCCCGGCATCGTGTTGTGGATAGCCGCCTGTGGCCCGAGGAATGCCTGCACCGGCCATCAGTTCGAGCGGTCGCAGCGCTACTCGGCGCCCTATGCGGGCCGCTGGTTGGTGGCGCGCGGCGACACGCTGACCTTTCCCACCGCTCCGGGCATGAGCGACCGCTTCCGGCTGGCGGAGGTGGGACTCGATACCGCCACGGTGGTGGTGGGCCGCGAATGCCTGTTCCGCGGTGACCTCGTGTTTCGCGCCCCACGCGCCGAAACCCTCGCAGTTACCTGGTTCGGTCAGCCAGAACAGGCCATCGTCAGCGGCTGGCCCGTCGACCTCGGCCCCTTCGCCGGGATCTCACTCGCCCCCGCGGGACGGGATTCCATGGCGGGCACCATCCTGTTCGACGCGAAGCTCGGCGTGCAAGCGCGGCCAGGGATGACCGCGCGGTTCATCGCGGGGCGAACGTCGCGGTTATCTTCCCGGCCATGAAAGGCTTCCTCGTCAGACTCATCATCACTGCACTCGGGCTCTGGGTTGCCGATCAGCTCCTTCCGGGGATCGTCATCACCGGGGCCGGCGCGCTGATCGTCTCCGCGCTGCTGCTCGGAGTGGTCAATGCGATAATTCGACCGGTGCTCGTTGTCCTCACCTTCCCGCTCACGATCGTGACGCTGGGACTCTTCATTCTGGTGGTGAACGGCATCTCGCTCGGACTCGTCGCATGGCTGGTCCCGGGATTCCACATCGCCGGGCTGCTGTCCGCAACGCTCGGCGCGATCATCGTGGGACTGACGGGCTGGGCCGCATCCGCATTCGTGGGCGGATCGGGGAAGATCGAACGGATGCAGGGGGTAGAGGTCACGGGCCGCCGCATCGATGAGTAGGGCATTCGCCCTCGCGGGCGCCGTCTCCGCCTTTCTCGCCGTCGCCGCAGGCGCCTTCGGCGCGCACGCCTTACGGGCGCGACTGCCGCCGGACCAGTTGGCGGTGTTTGAAACCGGGGCGCGCTATCAGATGTATCACGCGCTCGCGCTCCTGGCCGTTGCCTGGGCGGCCGCACGCTGGCCCGAGACCGCGGCAATACGCGCCGCTGGATGGCTGTTTGTCGGCGGCACGCTCCTCTTCTCCGGAAGCCTATACCTGCTCGCCATGACGGGTCTCCGCTGGCTCGGCGCCATCACGCCGCTGGGCGGACTGCTGTTTCTTGGCGGCTGGGCCGCGCTCGCCTTTGCCTTCGTGAAAGGTGGTTCGCCGCAGTGAGCTGCAAGCTCTGCGGTTCCGAGGATCTGCGGCTGTTCTACACGCAAGGCGAACAACGCCAATTTAAATTTTACCGTTGCGCCAAATGTCGTCTCGTCGTCTACGACACGGGCGCGGGCGTCAATCAGGAAAAGTACATCCTGACCAAGCTCGATCCCCGCGCGCCGACCAGGCAGAATCGCGGGCATCGCCAGACCTATGCTTTCATCAAGCGACACGCGCCGGGCAAAGGTCGCATGCTCGATCTGGGATGCGGCGATGGGACAATCTTGTGGCTCGCGAAACAGGATGGATGGCAGGTGCACGGCGTCGAGCTGTTTCCGGAGCACGCGACACTCGTCCGGGAGACGCTGGGCTTCGACGTGGAGGTTTCCGACATCACGGCGTACAATGGCGAGCTCAAGGCGTGGGACTGCGTCGTGCTGACCCACGTACTGGAGCATCTCCCTGATCCGGTGGGCGCGCTGATCAAGATCCGCAACCTGCTGAAGCCGCAGGGCATTGGCGTGCTCGAATTTCCCAACATCGACGCGTTCGATGCGCGGCTGCGGCGGCTGCTGGACAGCGCGCACCTGCAACGCCGCAGGTACGCCGCCGGCTACGTTCCCGGACATGTGCAGGAGTTCTGCCGCGAGTCGTTTGCCTACGGGTCGCGCGAGGCCGGACTCACGCTCGAGGTGTGGGAGACCTACGCCATCAATCCCGTTCAGTATGCGCTGTTTCGCACGCTGCCCATCGGCAACAAGGCCCGTGTGCTCGTCCGGAGAGCCGCGTGATCGACGTCGAGACCCCTGCGCTGGTTCTGTACCACGACGTGATGGAGCGGAACCTGACGCACATGGCGGAACGAGCCAGGCGTTTGGGCGTCGCGCTGCGCCCCCACATCAAGACGCATAAATGTCTCGAGCTGGGGCGCCGGCAGCTGGCGCACGGCGCCCAGGGCATTACCGTCTCCACGCTGTCGGAGGCCGAGGCGTTCGCGCGCGACGGCTTTCGCGACCTGACGTGGGCGTTCCCCCTCGATCGAACGCATCTCTCGCACGTCCAACGCATCGTCGCCGGCGGCGCGACGTTGCGCGTCGTCCTGGACGATCTCGATACGGCGAAGGCCCTCGCCGGGACCGGTTTGCACGTCTGGCTCAAAGTCGACTGCGGCTATCATCGGGCGGGCGTCGATCCTTCGTCACGTTATGCGCTCGAGGTAGCACGGGAGCTCGGTGCCGAGCGGGGGCTGATTTTCGACGGCATCCTCAGCCATTCCGGTCATGCCTACCGCACCCGCAGCAAGGACGAAGCCGCGAAAATCGCCGAGCAGGAGCGACAGGTGATGGCCTGGTTCGCGGAGTTGCTACGCAAGGGCGGCATTCCTGTACGCGGCATCAGTGTGGGCTCGACGCCCGCGATGGCGGCCGCAAAAGACTTGACGGGCGTCACAGAAGCTCGGCCCGGGAACTACATCTTCTATGACCGGACGATGGTGCTCATTGGCTGCTGCGAACCGCGCGACGTCGCGGTGTCGGTGCTTGCCACGGTCGTCTCGCACCAGCCGGGCGCGACGCACTTCGTGGTGGATACGGGGGCGTTATCGCTCTCCAAAGATCTCGGCCCGACGCATCTCGGTCTCGCGCCAGCGTTCGGCGCCGTGAAGGACCACCCGGAGCTGACGGTCGCGTCGGTGTCGCAGGAGCACGGAGTCATTCGCGCGGCCGCGCCCGCCGCCATCGAGGGCAAGTACAAGGTCGGCGAGCAGCTGGAGATTGTGCCGAACCATTCATGCCTGACCGAGGCGCACTTCGACGAATACGTCGTGATCGACGGAGGCCGGATCATGGATCGCTGGCATATCGAGCGCGGCCGATGAGCACGCTGCGGCGCCACTTTCTCGTCGCGCTGTTGCCGCTGCTGTTCGGGCTCGCGGCAAGCTGGGGCTTCGCCTTCTCGCAGGACAAATGCGGGAAACTGGTGGGCCCGATTTTCGCGCCCAAGTGCCACTGGATCCAGCTCGAGTACCAGCTCGGTTTCCAGATGGCGGGCACGCTGCTCGGCTGTCTCCTTGCCGCATTGGTCGGCGCGGGGCTTGAACGCCGCAGCCGGCGCGCCGTGGCAGTCGCTCCCGCTCCGTGATATTGTTGGAGCCCATGGAACTCGTCGAGCAGATCGTCGCGGACCTTGCGGTCGAGCCGGGGCAGGCCGAGAAGGGCGTCGGTGCCATTCTGATGGCGATGCGCATGACGGTGGATAAGGAAATCTTCGAGAAGGTGCGCACTGCGGTACCGAACTGGGAGCGGTACATCGGGCGCGCGCTCATGAGCGGCGCTCGGACCGGCGAGATGATCGGGGTTGCGGGCCCCGCCGCGTTGATGGCCGGGCTGGCGGCGGCGGGTTTTCGCAAGGAGGATGTGCCGCGGCTGGGTCGAATCGTCCTGGACCATCTCCGGCCCAGCATCGGCAACGCGCCGATCGACAAATTTCTCGCTGGCGCTCCCGCCCTGCGTGCCTAGATAGCCGCCCGGGCGCGCGCGCCGGCGCTGCCCCAACGACCGAGCGCGAGCAGCAGCAGCACCGCCCCGATCGTGATGCCCATATCGGCGACATTGAACGTCCAGAAGCGCACGTTTCGCACACCCACATCGATGAAATCGACGACGCCCGCGGACGAGCGTACCCGGTCGATGAGGTTGCCGAGCGCGCCTCCCGACACGAGCGCTACGCCGATGACGCGCAAACGCTCCGAGGGGCGGGTGCGGTGGTAGAGCAATCCGAGCACGAAGAGCGCGGCCACGGTCATGGCGGATAGCACGACCCGGCGCGAATTCCCGCCGACCTGAAAGCCCATCGCCGCATTGGTGTTGTAGGAGAGCGTGAACCGAACGACCTCGCCCACGAGCGCACGCGGTTGGCCGACGGCGAGATGCGTTTCGACGACGCGCTTGGACGCGCAATCGGCGACCAGCAGGGCGATCGCCAGCGGCCAGAACCAGCGCGCTTTGTGGGTCATCCGGCGCCCAATGCGCGGAGTATCCAGAGCGTCAGCAGCGAGCCCGCGACGAGCAACGCGAGTGCCATAGCACAAACGCCACACATCACGAGCAAAACGACGGAGCGATCCGCCCGCGCCGCGCGCCCCGGCGCCGCCAGGTGACGCTCCAACAACGCTACGTTGCGAAGATTGGCTTTCCATGCGAAGTCGAACACATCCCCGAGTAAAGGAATGGCGCCGATGGTTGCATCGAGCGCCACATTGCCCGCGATCCGCAGGAGCGTCGCACGCGAGGCGCCGAGCCGGACCGCTTCTACGATGATCCATCCAGCAAGAAGAGCGCCAGCAGCGTCGCCCCAACCGGGGATCAACCCGAGGAGGGGGTCGAGGCCAAATCGCAGGTTGGTGCCGGGAACGTGGATCCCGGCATCCAACCAGTACGCGAATTTGGAGACGGCAGCGACGCTAGGTGACGACGTCTCCCGCCCGCCGCCCGACGAAGCGCCGGTGCTCACTCGCCGGCGAAACGTCGATGATGAGCGCGATGACGAGCCCAACGATCGTCCACAGTGACCACACCCCTCCGAACCAGTGCAGGACCACCGTATACCACAACAACGACGTTGGCAAGAAGACGAAGCCCAGAACGGGCCACAACGATGACGTAAACAGCCCATCGAACCACGGCGTCAGTACCCAGAACAGCACGATCGCGATGCGCGGAGCCAACAGGGCAAGGACGGCGAGGAGCAAGGGCATGCAATTCCGCTAGTTCGAAGACCCGAAGCGCGTCGCTTCGTCGGCGTAAATCGCCAGCTCGACCCGCCGATTCCACTGGCGGCCAGCGTCGGTGTCGTTGGTGGCAATGGGCTCGGCATCCCCGCGACCGAGCGTCGTCATGCGGGCCCGGTTGATGCCGATCTGCTCGAGGAAGCTCGCCAATGACTGCGCGCGCCGCTCCGAGAGACTCTGATTGCGGTCGGTACCGCCCTGCGAATCGCTGTGCCCCACGATCATGATGCGCGTGTTGGGATATTTTTCCAGACTCGTGGCCAGACGGCGCAGGTTGTCGCGGCTTGCGGCGGCGAGCTCATCGGATTCCTGCGTGAACAACATTGCCTCGGGCAGCGTCAACACGATGCCCCCGCCCAGGCGTTGTACGTTTGCGCCGGGAAGCTCGAAGGCGAGATCGTGGGCCTGCTTATCCATCTGCCGCGTGATGGTCGCTGCCGCCGGACCGGACGCTTGGGCGCCCATGATCGCGTCGCGCACGGTCGCGCCGGTCTCTTTGCCGACAGTCGACGCGCTGACCGCGACGACGTTGCTTTGATTATTGATGACATGCCTTTTGGCACACCCCGCGATGAGCGGCACGATTGCCGCGCACGCGAGTGTGCCCGCCAGAATGCGTTTCATGATTCCTCCCCGATGTATCGGGCTATGACGGTTTGGTACAACGATCACCGGAGGAGGGGGTAATGCGGAATCGGTCGTAAGGATGACTGGGGCGGGAGGACTCGAACCTCCAACTTCCCGGTTAACAGCCGGGCGGTCTGCCAGTTGACCTACACCCCATCACAGGCACGACGCCAAGAAACAAGTTGCAAGAAAAACAACCAACCGACTAGTACTTCAGGCCCGCCTTTTCCGCAAAACTTTTCACGGCATCCTGCTCTTCGGCGCTGAGTTTTTCGGGCAAGGTGACGTGCGCCTCCACATACATGTCGCCACGCCGGCCGTTCTTCTCGATCCCGTGTCCCGGAATGCGGAATTTCTGACCGTGCTGCGTCCCCGCGGGGACACGCAGCACAACGCGTTTGTCGTCGAGCGTTTTGACTTTGATGCGCGAGCCCAGCAGCGCCTGCGCCAGGTTGATCGGCACCACGCCGACCAGGTCGAGTCCCTCGCGCCGGAAGAAGCGATCGGCCGCGACGTGAATCTGCACGATCAGATCGCCGCGGCCCTTGGGACCCTGATTCTTGAGACGCAGCCGCGCGCCGTCCTCCGCGCCGGCCGGAATCTCCACGTTGACCCGTTTCTCCACACGGAGCTCGCCGCTTCCCTGACACGTGGGGCAGCGCTGCGACGGGACCGTGCCCTGCCCGCGGCATACCGGGCAGGGACGATTGACCGCGAAGCCTCCCTGGCCAAACGAGACGGTGCCACGGCCTTTGCACTCGGGACAGGTGTTGACGCTCGCGCCTCTGGTGGCGCCGCTGCCGCCGCAGGTGTGACAGACTTCCGGCATCGCCAGCGTGATCGGGACCGTACCGCCCAACGCCGCGGTGCGGAACGGGATGGTGATGTTGGTCTCGATCTCATCCGGCTCGGCGTCACGGCCGCCCGCACCGCCCGGCCCCCCCGCGCCCCGACGCCCGAAGATGGACGAGAAGATGTCGCCCAAACCCCCGAGGTCGGACATGTCAAAGTCGCCGGCGTCCTGCGGCGCCCCTCGACCACGTCGCGCCCCTCCTCCGCCGGACGAACCGGGACCCGCGAACGCGCCATAGCGGCGCAGCTGATCGTACTTCTTGCGCTTCTCGGGATCACTGAGGACGTCGTGCGCCTCGTTGATCTCTTTGAAACGATCGGCCGCCTGCGGATTACTGGGATTGCGGTCGGGATGATGCTGTTTGGCCAGCCGCCGGAAAGCTTTCTTGATCTCGTCCGTCGTGGCGGTTTCAGCGACTCCCAACAACTGATAGTAGTCGCGCTGTGCCGCCATTACTTATCCTGCCACGTCAGGACCACAACGCGGGCGGGCCGCAATAACGTGTCGCGCATCTTGTAGCCGGGTTGCACGACTTGGCCCACGGTGTGGTCCTCTTCCGGTTTCGTGGCGGGCTGCATCGTCACCGCCTCGTGCACATTCGGATCGAACGGGACACCGGCGGCGTCGATGCGCGTCACGCCGGCGGCCTCCAACTCCTTCCACACTTTGCGCTCCACGAGTTCGACACCGTCGTGCAGCGTCTTCGCATCGATCTCGGTGGGATCGATGTGGGCGAAGCGCGACAAGTCGTCCAGCGCGTCCGCGAGCCGCGAGACGATCTCGGCCTGGGCGCGCGCCCATGTTTCCGCCCGCTCTTTGGCCGTGCGCTTGCGAAAATTGTCGAACTCCGCGGCGACTCGCAGATGTCTATCCTTCCAGACGTCTGCCTCCGAAGCGCGCGATGTCGGCGCCTCGCCGTCCGTTTCGGCGGGAGGGGTGGAGGCAGCGGGAGCAGCCGCCGCCGGGCCGACGGGCTCCCCCGTTTCGGGGTCGAGCGAGGGCGTGGGCGGCTGGCGCGGGTGACGTTTGTTGTTCATAGGGGAACTTTCGGTCCGGCAGCAAGATACCCCGGGACACTTTGTCTGCAAAGCGCCCCGGGGCTCGAGATCCTGTGCCTAGCGTTAGTATCCGAACATCAAACCGACGGTAATCGGGATCAACGTCACGGACGACCCGCTCGTCTGGATACTCATATACCGGGCCTCCGCAAAAGCGTTGAGCCCGCCCAGATTGAATGTTACGCCCCCGCCCAGCGCGTATCCGATTTTCGTCTCCGACCCGGCACCCGGATCCACGTTGTAAATGCCCAAGCCGGCCAACGCATAGGGCCGGGCTGTCGCCTGCGGAGCGCTGAAGTGGTACAGCGCGCTCGCGGTACCGCCGAGGATCGACGTGTTGCCGCTCACGCCGTCGTGCGCCGTCGTGGAATACAAACCATCCACGCGCAAATAGAGCGGGCTCTGTCCAAGCGGTGTTTCGAACACGCCGAGGATATTGATGCCCATCTTGTCGAGATTGCCGTAATCTCCCATCGGCATCGTCGCGCCCAGGCCAAGTCCAAACCTGAAGCCTTCGCTGCGCGCGATGAGCTGCGCGCGTAACGGACTCGCAGCGCACAACGTGACCGCGACCGCAAACGCGCTCCACAACATCCGTTTCATTCGCATCTCCTTGAAGTGGACTGTACTGCCGTGTTTTGGAGGGACTATACGCAGGAGTACAGCGAAAACGCAGTCGCCGTGGGTGCGGCGCCCACTAGATCTTCGGATCGTGTTCCGAAGAACGACATCTGGCAACGAATGCCCGCAGGTCGTCGATCACGTGTTGCACATTGAACAGGTCGTGGCCGAGCTCCGGGTACCACTGGAGCTGCGCACCAGGGCCGAGGCGCCCGGCAAAATCTCGGGAGACCGCAGGGTCGATATCGCGGTCTGCGCCGCCCAGCAAAAACAGCAGCTGCCGATCTATGCGCTGATAGTCGGCGAGCACGGCGCGCTGCGCCCACAGCAGCTCCGCCCGCGCACCCGCGGTCATGTATCCGCTGCCCCGCCCCGTCGGGAGGGACGGCCAGAGATCGGCGAGCTGCGCGGCAAGCCGTTTCCATGGCGCCGGGCGGACGCGCGGCGCCAGCCATGGCCCCGAGAGCACCGCGCCGACGGGGGGCTCGCCCGGCTGCGTTTCGAGATAGCGCAACACGACCAGCGCGCCGAAGCCTTGACCGCCGAGGACCTGCGGGACCTCGTGGCGGCGCCGCACCACCCGGCGAAAGGCCTGGAGATCACCGAGCAACTGGCTGAAGCGGGACAGATGCCCGCGCTTGCCCCCGGACCGTCCGTGTCCGCGCTGATCGAGGACGTACGCCGCGAGCCCCGCTGCTTGCAGCTGCTCGCCGGCCATCGCCCACCCGGCATCCGCCGCCGACGGCTGCGGCTGCCAGTCGCGAAGCAACAACACGGCGGCTGCAGGCTGCGCCGGCTCGTAGACGTCGAAGACCAGCGGCGTGCCGTCGGGCGCGTTGACGCGGTTCATTGGTGGCCCGCGTTCAGGCGGCGCAGCAAATCGAGCGCGGCCTGCGCGGCGCGCGCGCGAATTTCGGCACGGTCGCCGGGAAAGGTGCGCTGCGCCACGCGAGTGCCGGAGCCCGCGCGCGCGGCGACCCACACCGTGCCCACCGGCTTTTGCGGCGTTCCTCCCCCGGGCCCCGCGATTCCGGTTATCGCAAGCGACGCTTCCACCACGAACTGGCGCCGCACCCCTTCCGCCATCGCGCGCACGACTTCCTCCGAAACGGCGCCATGGCGCGCAAGAAGCTCGGGGGGCACACCGAGCGTGCCGCTTTTCACCGCGTTGTCATA
>JBHEMG010000169.1:0-5954 GCA_046262715.1 Gemmatimonadales bacterium | reverse complement strand
TGGCCCAGTTCAACACGATGTTCGTCGTCGGCACCAGTTCCACCTTCATCACCCGTGTGTTGATCGGATGCTTGCCGGGCAACAGCGGCTCGACCCACACGCCTTTGCGGCCCTTCTCCACGAGGTCGCCGTGCGTGAACGAGTCCCCCGATACGTCCAGATGTTCGCGCCCCACGTAGCTGACGACGACGCCGACGTAGCCGATCGGGATTTCGGTCAGCGTCACCGGCTCGACCTGCACGAGCCACGGGTTCAGGTTCCAGGAACCCGACATCAGCACCTCCTCCTGCAGGCCGCGGCAGCCGCCAGCTTCGATGAACGCCTGACCACGCTGGAAGCTCTCATGTCCGCCAGCGCCGGGGCCGGCGAGATCGCCCGCCGGAATCGGCCGGCCATCGAGCATCGTCACGATGCCCACGCGATCGGGCGAAAGCTGGTACACGCGCAGATCGTTCGGCGCGATTCCGTGCTGCTTGGCATTGGCAGCCATCACCACCTCGAAGACCGCGGGGTTGATGCGATACGAGCCGGCCGTCAGCAGCGCGATCTGACGGCCGCGCTCGCCGCCATTGCGCAGGAACGCCTCGGCATCCTAGAAGTTGTCGCAGGCGACCGCGCGCGCGAGGACGCGCTCGCTCGGAATCGCGGCGCCATCAGCGGCAACCACCAGCGCAATCTCGCCGGGCTGCACGACGACCAGCGGCACGCGCATCACTTTGTACCGCCAGCGCCAGAGGCCGAAATGCCAGCCGGGCGACAGCGTGCGCGCCTGATATCCCGCTTCGCCGTTGCACGCGATGATGTGCCCCGATGAAAGCGCCGGGCCGAAGCGCTTGATCACAAGCCCCGATTCGTCCTCGCGAATCGACCGCGTTCCCAGCCACACGATGATGCCGAGCAGCACGAACGCCGCGGCGGCCGCGATCACTTGGAGCAGGAACGTCTGGGTCAGTGCCATATCGATCTCCCTTGTGGCGAACACGCTTGCATCCGCCACAGAGTGAATGTGCATCAGGCCCGCCAGGCTGAGCCGCCAGAAATGCGCCTGATTTCGCGCGTTTGGAGGCTATGACGTGATTGTTTTAACGAGAGGCACAGTGTTTAAATCACGATGTGGAGGAGATTGGCTGGATTGGGGCCGCGCCCCCGACGCGAGTGGTCAGCGCGTTGCGCGCCGCGAAGCTGGGCATCGCCCGCGGCAGCAAGGTGTCACCGCACGCACCTGTCGTGGTCTTCACGACGACCGCGCGTCGCCCCTCGGCGCCCGGAGGCGCCAGGTGGATCTGGTTGTCGGGCGCGTCTGCCGACTCACGCACGGCGAAGGCCGCGGTGCTCGCGGGCGCCTACGCTGTCGTGTCGCTGACCGCCGCAGATGCGGCGGCGCAGCTGGTGCAGCGTCTTCGCGAGCTGCTCGTGGCCGATGCCCCGGTCGTGGCGCCCGGGCACATCGTCACCGACAGCGAGGTGTCGCGGCGCATCGTCGCGCAGGTGGCGCGCGTGGCAGGGACGTCGATGCCCGTGCTGCTGACCGGTGAGACCGGCACCGGCAAGGAGGTGATCGCCAGACTCCTCCACGACTGGTCGCCGCGCCGCGCGAAGCGTTTCGTGCCCATCAACTGCGCGGCGATTCCGAACGAGCTGATGGAAGCCGAGCTGTTCGGATATGCCCGCGGGGCGTTTTCCGGCGCGGTGCAGCGGTACGACGGACAGCTGATGGCCGCCGAGGGCGGCACCGTGTTCCTCGACGAGATCGACGACACGCCGCTCGAGACACAGACCAAGCTGCTGCGCGTCCTCGAAGATCGCGTCGTGAGCAGGCTCGGGGAGAACGTCTGGCATGAAGTGGATTTCCGGATCCTCGCGGCGACCAACCGCGACCTGCGTCAGCTGATTCAGGAAGGCTTCTTCGGCGCCGACTTGTACGAGCGGCTCGCCATCGTGACGATCCAGCTCCTGCCGCTGCGTGAGCGGCTCGAGGACCTGCCGTCGCTGGCGCGCCATTTCATGGCGCGGTTCGCGCGCGAGCAGAACCGCCCCGAGGTGACGGCGATCGCGGACGATGCGCTTGCCGCGCTGGCCGCGTATCCGTGGCCGGGCAACATCCGCGAGCTGCGCAACGTCATCTACGAAACGCTCGTCTACAAGCGGGCGGGCACGGAGATCCTGTTATCCGACCTGCCGAAGCGGATTCTCGCGCCTGCGGGAGTCGATGAATCGGACGCGGCGATTTACCGCGACGCGGTCTCGCGGAAGATCGATCGCGGCATGATGAGCCTGCGCGACGAAGTCGCCGCACTTCAGCGAACGGCCATCGAAGAGGCGCTGCGGCGGAGCCGCGGCAACGCGGCCCAGGCAGCGCGGCTGCTCGGTGAGGTCGGCCGCGGCGTCGCACGCGATCCCGGCGGAACGCTGCGCGCCATGATGCGGCGGCTCAGGCGTTAACCTGTTCGCCCTCGCCCCGCCAGACGTTGATCGTGTCGAATGGCAGTATCAACGCTTGTTGCCGTGGCGGCGGTGGCCGCACTGGTCAAACTGACGGCCGTGGTCGGGCTCGTCGTGCTGCGGCGCAGGCGGCTGGCGCGGCGCGGACTCGACCCGAAGTGGTGGTCCGCGCCGCGTCGAATCTAGAAGATCGCTACCGGGTTGACCGGCGATCCCGTCCCGCCTTCCACCGGCAGCGGCGCGAACGTGATCAGGAACTCGTACCGGTTCAAGCGCCGCGCGGTCTGCACCGCCTGCTCGAGGTCGAGGCACTCGACGATGTTGATGCCCATCCAGTTCAGCACCGCGACGTGAATCGGATTGCGCATCCCTTCCCAGCCCGGGCGCGGGTTCCAGTCGATGTTGAAATCGTGGCCGATGAACGACGGCAGCCGATCGTGCATCCAGGGAATCGTGTCGGGGTAGTAGCCGGCCACCGGTGAATTGATCGGACCCTGAGCCGCGCGCCGCTTCCATCGACCGATGTAGAGCAGCGGGATATCGCCCGGCCCAATCTTCACGCCCGCCTTCTTCTCCCACGCTTCGAGATCCGCGCGCCGGATCGGCGTCGCCGGATCGACCGTGTCGACCCCCTTCAACTGCGCGATGTCGTAGAGCACCGCGCGCGTGGTGATGCCGTCCTTCCAGTTCATGATCCCGCCTTTTGCGCATCCGGTCTCGGCGCTGAGATTTCCCTGCACGGCGACGCCGTTGTACATCTGGCCGTTCTCGAAGAAGTGACACCAGCTGTCGATGTGCGCCACCGTCTGCCCGTGAAAGCTCACCGCGTAGTTGTCCGTCGTGCCGCCTTCCGTGATGCCGAGCGTCGTGCGCTTGAATAGACCGTTCGGGCCGACGTCCGCGGCGACCTGCTGCGGCTCCGCGTGCGCGAGCGACACGACGATGCCGCTTTTCACCAGCTTCGTCGCGCTCTGCACCTTCTCGGGCGTGATGAGCGCGGTCGTCCCCTTGCTCTCCTGGCCGACGGGCGCCCATTTGCCCCACGTCTTGAAGTCCTTGCGCCACTGCTCGTACTGCTGCCGCAGCATCGCGGTGTCGGGTGGCGGTGGTCCCGCTGGCGCCTGCGGCGCCGGCGCCTGCGCGGCGAGCGCAGCAAGCGACAACCCGATGCATATCGCGGTGATGTGAAGGCGTCGCATGTCAAATCTCCTTCGGATTCGGTTTTTGGGATTTGGGAGTCGGGATTTTACCCTTGTGGCACCGCGGTTGCTCTTCAGATTGTTCGTCCACATGAGTCTGGCTGCACGGTTTGCGTGTCTCTCGCTGGTTGCGGCGCTGCTCGTCGCAGCCTGCCAGGATCCCGAAGCAGACGAGGCACAGTTTCGCCCCTCAAATCCGGCGATCACCGTTCCTCCGCCGAAGGAGGTGCTGAAGCTGCCGAAGAAGCCGGGATCCTTCCGGTTTGCCGCCCTCGGCGACATGGGGCGCGGTGACAAATGGCAATACGACGTCGCGAAGCAGATGCAGGCGTTTCGTGAAGAGTTTCCCTTCGACTTCGTGATCATGCTCGGCGACAACATCTACGGCACCTCGACCCCCGAGGACTACCACCAGAAATTCGAGCTGCCCTACAAGCCGTTTCTCGATGACCACGTCGACTTCTACGCGGTGATCGGCAACCACGACGAGCCGAACCAGCCGAACTACGCGCCGTTCCACATGGGCGGGCAGCCGTACTACACCTTCAAGCCGAAACCTCCGCTGCTGGCGCGCCTCACGGATAACGACGTCCAGTTCTTCATGATCGACATGGAGAACTTCGATCGCGCCCAGCGCGACTGGCTCGAGCGCGAGATGGGCAAGTCCAATGCGCGATGGAAGATCCCGGTCTTCCACCGGCCGATCTATACGTCAGGACGCTATTCGCTCTGGGCGCTCTGGACGCGCTCGACTATCGAGCCGACGCTGGTCCGGCATGACGTCAAGTTCGTGCTCTCCGGACACGAGCACTTCTACGAGCGGACCAGGCCGCAGAAGGGGATCACCTATTTCATCTCCGGCGCGGGCGGGTCGCTGCGCGCGCACGACATCAGGCCGTCGGGCCTGATGGCCTCCGGCTTCGACACCGACTACTCATTCATGCTGTGGGAGATTGCGGGCGACGAGGCGTACTTCCAGTCGATCAGCCGTACCGGCGCCAGCGTGGACTACGGGGTCATCCGGAACACGGACCGGCGCCACGAATCTGACTGACGCGCCGGTGGTACGCCTGCAGCCAGGCCTCCATGTCCTTCCCATCGTCCGTGCTCGCGTAGTACTGCGGGAAGCGCGCCGCGCCAAACCACGTACGCAGCTCGGCATCGCTGAATGATTCGAGCTCCTCGCCCACACGGACGCGCGCGGCTTCGCTGATGCGCGCGTCGGAGAACGTCCCTCCCTGGTAGGGGAGGGCCTTCATCGAGACCACGCACCCGGCGCGATCGATCCAGACCGGCATCTCGCGCCACTGCGAGAGGTTCACTTTCATCGGGCCGAACGTCGAGCCGAGATCCTGGATCATCAGGATCGGATTGCGGCAGCTGGAAGCGGCATCGTGGTCCATGCAGACGAGCCGCTGGTTGTCGGCCTTGTTGTCCCAGTGCGCGAGAAAGACGGCGAGCAGGCGCAGCGCGTCGAGCTCCTCGCGCGGAGCATTCACGTCTTTCAGCTCCCACCAGGCCCACCCCTCGTGCGAGTCGTCTTCGATGGGCGGCGCCTCGAACTTGCGTTCGACCGAGACCCACTCGAAGTCGCGATAACCACTCGCGCGCGAGGGTTCAAGACCGATCTTATCGAGCACGAGCATCGTGACGAATGGGTTGGCCGGGCATCCATTACAGCGCAGGCGCGGCACCAGATACATGTGGTCGGTGGCGTAGCCCAGCGCGCTCAGCAGGCGGGTGGCGGCAACCTCCGCGTGGATCTCCGGCTCGTGGCCGTACTTCACGCGGACGATCTCTCCGCCGGCGAGCGCGCAATCGAACTTGAATGACGTGCCGCCCGTCGCGTGCGGGATGAACTGGCATTCGATGGAGTCGCGCGTGAGCACGCCGATCGGATCCGGGGCAGGAGTGACGAGCGCGCGGCGATCGAAGGTGCCGATGCGCGCGCTTGCGTGGCTCAACGCCTGGAATCGCGAGGAGGAGGCGGCGCGTACCTCGCGCGCCCCTCCTCGACTTCGCTCGGGGCGAGGCCCCGGGTCATCGCAGGATGGCAGGCCGCAGCAACCGATGGCGGCCACGACGCCGGCGAGCGCGCCGAGCGTTCGGCGGCTCAATCGGTGTGATTGACGCGGCTGATCTGCATCGCCATCCCGCCGCGAATTGGCACGGGCGTCAATGCATAGCTTTCACGTCCGTGCCTGCCGACCACGGTCCATCCGCTGGCGACCCCGATCGCCGATCCCATCATCACGTCGCTGAGGAAGTGCACGTTCTCGTGCAGCCGCGACGTCGCGACGTAGGACGCGATGA
>JBHEMG010000168.1:0-4873 GCA_046262715.1 Gemmatimonadales bacterium | reverse complement strand
CCCTACCGGCCACGTGTTGAGCGATGCCTCCCGCAATCTGATCGTCGAGCGCGCTGGGGAGGTGGGCGCTTGGATCCTCGCCGACGAGGTGTATCAGGGCGCCGAGCGCGATGGCAAGACGACGCAATCGTTTTGGGGCAGCGGCTACGAGAAAATCGTCATCGTCAACGGCTTGTCGAAAGCGTACGGGTTGCCGGGTCTACGGATTGGCTGGATCGTCTCCTCTCCATCCTTTACGCAGGAGGCGTATGCGCGGCACGATTACACCACGATCGGCCCCTCAGGGGCCAGCGATCATCTCGCCGCCATCGCACTCGACCCGCTGGTGCGCGAGAAAATCATCGAGCGCACGCGCCGCATCCTGCACGCGAATTATCCCGTGATCGAGGCGTGGCTCAAATCGTTCGGCGACACATTCGCCTGGCACCCGCCGCACGCCGGGGCGATCTGCTGGGCCCGCTATCGCGGCGCGATCCCGGCGCCCGAAGTCGTCGAGAAGCTGCGCGCGCAACACAGTGTGCTGCTCTGCCCCGGCGATCACTTCGGCACGCCCGGATTCCTGCGCTTTGGCTACGGCGGGGAGCTGCAGCACCTGCAGGAAGCGCTGGCGGAAACCGAGCGGGGTCTCCGGAGGCTGTTCTCCGACTGAACGTCATTCCGCTCGAAGCATTCCGCGACAAGATCTCCTTCGGCGTAGCCATCGCCGCCGTCGAGCGCGGCTTTCGAGCGCTCGGCCTCGGCCAGGCGACGCTGCCCGATCCGATGGTCCTCGAGCTGCGCGACCTCAGCGCCGAAATCCACGTGAAAGGCGCGCACCTCGCGGGCGACCGCCACATCGTGCTCAAACTGGCCACGGGTTTCTACAACAATCCCGCGCGCGGCCTCCCCTCCGGTGACGGACTCTTTCTCCTGCTCGACGCGACGACCGGCGCGCCGGTGTTGTTGCTCGCCGAGCACGGCTATCTCACTGACCTGCGCACGGCAGCGGCGGTTGGCCTGACGCTCAAGTATTTCGCACCGAAAAACACGCACGACGCATTGCTCGTGGGCTCCGGGGCCGTGGGCAGGCTCGCCGCTCGGGCGATCGTCGCCCAGCTGCCACTCGAGCGGCTCACGATCTGGAATCGCACGCCGGAGCGCGCCGAGGCGCTCGCGGCAGACCTCACCGCCTCCGGTGTCGTGCAAGCGCGCGTGGCGCGGGCGATCGAGCCCGAGGTGCGCCGTCAGCGCGTGATCGTTACGGCGACCGCGAGCACGGCCCCCTTGATCAAGACGGCCTGGGTCGCGAACGGCACGCACATCACCTCGGTCGGCACCGGCAGTCCCGAGAAGGTCGAGCTCGAGCCAGCGCTGCTCGCCAAAGCCGACAAGGTTGTGGCCGATCGTCTGTTCCAGACGGAGCGATACGGCAACCTCCATCATTCGATTGCCGCCGGCATCTTCACGGCGAACCGGGTGTATGGCGAGCTCGCCGATCTGGCCGCCGGGCGACTCCCGGGACGCGAGACAGAAGGTGAGATTACGATTGCGGACCTCACCGGCGTGGGGGTCCAGGATGCCGCAATCGCCGCCGTGGTCGTGGAGACCCTAGGGTTATGAAAACTCAAGAGCGAAACCAGGAACGGGAAACAGCGGTCATTCACGCGCCGCACGACGGCAGCGAAGTCGGCGTGGTGGCGCTCGCGGGGCCTGAGGATGTGCGCGCCGCACTCGACGCCAACGTCGCCGCGGCGCGTCCCTGCCGCGAGCTACCGGCGCATCAGCGCGCCGCGGCACTGCGAAAAGTTGCAGACGGATTGGAAGCCGCCCGGGCCGAGCTTGCCCACACGTTGGCGTTGGAGGCGGGCAAACCGATCGCGCAGGCCCGCATCGAGCTCGACCGCGCCGTGTTCGTGTTCCGAGACGCCGCCGAAGAAGCCACGCGAATTCAGGGCGAGGTGCTTCCCGCGGACTCGGTCCCCGCCGGCGCGGGTCGGATCGCGATTACACGCCGCTTCCCCCTGTCCCCCATCGCCGCCATCACGCCGTTCAATTTTCCGATACTGTTGGCCGCGCACAAAATCGCCCCCGCGATGGCGTGCGGCGCGACGATCACGCTCAAGCCGCCCCCGCAGGATCCTCTCACGACGCTGCGCCTCGGCGAGCTGGTCAAAGCATCGGGATATCCCGACGGCGCCGTGAACATCGTGCCGTGCCACGTCGAGGTGGCCCAGGTGCTGATCGAGGATCCGCGCGTTCGCTTGATCACCTTCACAGGCAGTGCCACAGCGGGCTGGGCGATCCGGGCCAAGGCGGGTAGCAAGCGCGTCGCACTCGAGCTCGGCGGCAACGCTGCCGTAATCGTGGAGCCCGATGCGGATCTGGCGTGGGCCGCCGGGCGCTGCGCCATTGGCGGCTTCACCTACGCCGGCCAGTCATGCATTTCGACGCAGCGGATCTACGTCCACGAACGCATATATCAACCGTTCCTCGACCTGCTGCTGCAGAAAGTCAAACAGCTCAAGGTCGGTGACGTGCTCGACGACAAGACCGACGTCGGACCGTTGATTGCGCTCGACGCCGCGGAGCGGGTGGAGCGCTGGATTGCCGAGGCGATCGCGGGCGGTGCCACAGTGGCCCTGGGCGGCAAGCGCAGCGGCATCTTTCTCGAGCCCACGGTGCTGACGCGCACCAGCGCGGATATGAAGGTGAACTGCGAGGAGGTGTTCGCTCCCCTCGTCACCGTGACGCCATACAGCGCGCTTGCCGATGCGATCGAATGGGCGAACGCGTCACCCTACGGCCTGCAGGCAGGCGTCTTCACGACCAATCTGCAGACCATGTTCCGGCTCCACTCCGAGCTCGACGTGGGCGCGGTGAATGGCAACGACATACCCGGATTTCGTGTGGACCGCCTACCCTACGGTGGGGCCAAAGCCTCCGGCCTGGGCCGGGAAGGCGTGCGATATGCGATCGAGGAGATGACGGAGCTGCGCGTCCTGACGCTGAAGCTCGGCTAGAGGACCGCCCGCAGCAGCACATATGACAGCCCGGCGATTCCGGCAGCCGCCGGAATCGTCACGATCCAGGCCAACACAATTCGCTGAGCAACCCCCCACCGCACGGCCGAGAATCGCTGCGCGGCGCCCACGCCTGTGATGGCGCCGGTGATCGTATGTGTGGTGCTTACCGGAATGCCGAAATGCGAGGCGATGAACAATGTGATGGCGCCGCTCGTCTCCGCTGCGAAGCCGCCGAAGGGGGTCAGCTTCGTGATACGCTGGCCCATCGTTTTGACGATCCGCCAGCCGCCGGTCACTGTGCCCAGGGCAATCGCCGCGCCGGCAGCAACGATGATCCACACCGGGATCGTGTCCACCGTAGTAATATGGAAGGCCTTCACGGGAAAATTGACGAACAAGGATTGTTCTGCGACCAGCAGCCCGACGATGATCCCCATGGTCTTTTGCGCGTCATTGGTGCCGTGGCCGAGTGAGAACGCGGCCGCCGAGAAGAACTGCAGCACGCGGAATGTTCGGTCCACCTTCCGCGGCAGCGAGTTCCGGAGCGCCCAGGACAGGGCAACGGTGAGCGACAGTGCGAGCACCAATCCGATGAGCGGCGATAGGACGATGAACAACAGCGGCTTGATCCACCCGCTGGCGATGATGGCGTGAAATCCGGCCTTGGCGACCGCGGCGCCCGCGTAACCACCCATCAGCGCATGCGACGAGGACGTCGGGAGACCGATCCACCAGGTGATCAAATCCCAACCAATCGCGCCGATGAGCCCTGCGAGAATGACCGTCCCATCCACGACACTCAAGTCCACCAACCCCTTGCCCATAGTCTTGGCGACCGCCGTCCCCAGAACGAACACACCGAGAAAATTGAATGCCGCGGCCCAGACGACCGCCGCGCTGGGCGACAAGACGCGGGTCGACACGACGGTCGCGATGGAGTTGGCGGCGTCGTGAAAGCCGTTGATGAAATCGAAGATGAGCGCGACGAAGACAATGGCGAGAACGAACCAGACAGAAGCGGTCATCAGGCGTGCTTGATCGTGATGGACTCGACGACGTTGGCCACGTCTTCGGCCTGATCAAGGGTGGTTTCCAGATTGTCGTAGATCTCTTTCCATTTGATGAGCTCGATGGCGTCGCGCTCTTTTTCGAAGAGCTGCCCCAGCGCCTCGTGGTAAATCGCGTCGCCTTCTTCCTCGAGCTGCTTGGCCTCGACGCAATACTTCATCACGTCGTCGCCCTTCTTGAGCCGGCTCACGGCTTCGAAGAGTACGCCCATCATCCGCTGGAGCACTTCCATCATCCTGCGCACACCCTGCGGCGCAACGCCGAGCCGGAAGATCTGGGTACGGCGAGCAGTCCCGTCCATCGCGTCCATGACATCATCCAGATCGGACGCGAGCTGGTGAATGTCCTCACGGTCGAGGGGCGTGATGAAGGTGCGGTCGAGACGGTTGACGACCTCGTGGGTGACTTGATCCGCCTCGTGTTCCAGGCGTTTCAGCGCTTCGACGTGTGGGGTGCGGCGGTCTGGCGCGGCCTCGAACAGATTGCTGAGATGTTGGGCTGCTTCCTTATTGCGATTGGCGACCTCGGTGAACAGGTCGAAGAACTCTTCATTACGCGGCAAGAGGCGCACGCTATCCCCTGGTGGTGAGCGCGAGAAACATAGCGGCTCCACAAAACGGCCACTAGGTTATCGCATGGCTACTCCCCTGGCCCCATCCCGGGAAGTCGAGTTCGTCCGGGCGATTTCGCGGCTCGACGCGACCGCGCTGGTCGTCGGGTCGATGATCGGATCAGGCGTTTTCATCGTCTCGGCCGACATCCTCCGGCAGGTGCACTCGCCGGGGCTGATGCTCGCGGTCTGG
>JBHEMG010000167.1:0-37786 GCA_046262715.1 Gemmatimonadales bacterium | reverse complement strand
ATGCAGGACAGGTCCTGCCTGCGCGCGCGATGCTTCCCATGCCTCGCGCACCTGGCCCTGGATCTGCGACTCACCAAGGATCATCGAGTCCAGGCCCGAGGAGACGCGATACAAATGCCGCACGGCGTCGCGGTCGCGTGCGACATAGCCGTACTCCCGCGCGCCACCGGCAGGCGCCGCCGATAGACGCTCGCCAAGCAGGGACCAGACGGTTTCGAGCACCGGGTCGTCGTCTCCGACGAGGTAGAACTCGGTGCGATTGCAGGTGGAGAGCAGGACGCCGCCACTCGCCCCCGCCGCCATGACACGGGCGAGCGCGCCGGGCACCTCATGGGCCCCGTGCGCGAACCGCTCGCGCACATCGAGCGGCGCGGTGCGATGATTGACGCCCAGGACCTTGATTCCCATATCGGCCGGCCCGGTCATAGGAATCGTTCGGCGCCGGGCTGCACGAGCTTGAGCGCTACATACACGAGCAGGACGGCCGAAAATCCCGCGATACTCGCGAGCGCGGCGCGACGTCCGGCCCAGCGCCGGATAACCCGCACCCACACCGCCCACCCCAGCACCACCCAGGTAAAGATGCCCCACACCACCTGCGCCTTGGCGACGTGCAACCCGCCGGAAAAGCGAGCGCCATAGCCGAGCGCGAGCAGGACGCCGAGCGTGAGCGCGGGAAATCCCGCGACCAATGCGAAGCGGTTGAGCTGGTCGAGCCGCTCGAGGGGGGGAAAGAGCTGGAAGACCTGGCCGAAGCGGCGGGCTTTCAATTCGCGGAACTGCAGCAGATAGAGCGCAGAGGCGATGAACGCGAGCGCCATCAACGCAAGCCCGAGGACACTCAGCGCGACATGCAGGACGAACCAGACGTTACGCCCCGCGGCGACCTCGGCACCCGGCGCGAGGCCGCTGAGAACCGCGAGACCCACCAGTCCCGTCTCGAGCGGGCCGGTGAAGAACGAGACCGCCGAGCCGCGCAGCAACCGCTCGCTCGCGAGCTGGAGCAACACCAGGCAGAGGGCGAGCATAGACAGCGCGGGACCGAGCCCGACGAGCGTGAGCTGCGAAACGCCGACCACGTGCACGGCGGCGCCGGCGCAGGGCAGCGCGATCGTCACGGACCGGGGCACCGCGCGAAATCCCATAAACGGCGCTAAGGCCAGCGCCGTGGCCAATGCATAGAGCGCTAGAGCAACGAGATGGAGGATGACAATCACGGCGGATACCGGCCAGGCCCACCGCGATGGTGGGCCCGGCCGCCTGTCAGGAGGGCATCTTCTTGATCAGCCGCACCGGAAGACCCTGGTCCAGCCCCGGATGCATGATCTGGATCACGAGGCCCGTCGCGGAATGCTCGCGGGTGTGCACGACCATCAGGACACCGCGCACTTCTTCGGAGCCCGATCCCAGGAAACCGCCCGCCGGCTTGTAGATCTCGAAGACGTCGCCCAGGGACACACCTTCGCTGCGTCCCTTGTCGATGAAGAAATACTGCTGCGCTCCGGCGATCGGATGCGGATCGCGCGCGTCGAGCAGCTTGCCGGTCAGCCCTTGTTCGACGGGCGTCGGACGCACCTGCCCCGGATCCCGGAACGGCTCGAGCGGCATCGCGAGCTCGCCATCATGAATCCGCGCGTACTGCGCGATGACCCGGCCCAACACCTGCTCCTCCTCGACGGACGTGACGCGCGCGATGCCGATCGGCACGACCACGTCGCCCCATTGTCCGAACTCGAGTGTGCGATCGATCCGGGCCAGGAGCAGCGAGTCCCCGACGTGATAGGACGCATTTTTAGGCGGCCGGACCGCAATTTCTTCGAAGGTTGTAGCCGACGTACGGTCGGAGAGCCGATGGATCGCCGGCGTCGAGGTAGAACCAAGCACCCGGCCCCACGGCAGCCGCTCACTCTCGCTCAGGAACCCAGCGGCGTAGAACTCGCCGGCGCGGAGTGGACGGTACGGCTGGTTGGTATAGGCGCGCAACACATCCTGCACGACCTGCCGGTTGGTGCGACGGCGGTCGAACATCGTCTCGTACGATTCGACCACCGTGGGAGGCGGCGGCTCGACGATCAGCTGCGCGGTATCGGCCGGAATGGTGTCGATCGGTGCGGTGGAGGTGTCGAGCGCCACGACGGCCGCGATCGTGTCGCCGGGGGCCGCGCGCACTGTGTCCGCCGCTGATGTCGTCGTATCCTGCGGCACCGCAAAGACGGTATCGCCGCCCTGGGCCAGGGTGCTCATGGCGGCGAGGTTCAGCACCTCGCCGGGGTAAATCCAGTGTGGGTCTTCGACGACGTTCGTATTGAGGCGATAAATCTCCGGCCAAAGCAGCGGGTCGCTGAAATACATCTGCGCGATGGACCAGAGCGTCTCACCGCGCGCGACCGTGTGGCTGGCGGGAATCTGGCCCTGGAAGGCGGCGGCCGCCTGTGTCGTGTCCTGCTGCTGCGCCTGTTGCGTACTGTCCTGCGCGGGCAGGACTCGCCACATGAGCGGCAACGCCGCCAGGGCCAGTAGTACGACGCGGCTAGAACGGCAGATCGTCGTCCTCCTCATCCAGCGCCTCCGGGAACGCGTCGAGCGACTCTGGTGCCTTTGCCCCGCTCTCCGATGCTTTGCCACCGCCTACGCCCACCGGCGCGGCCGCGGCGCTGCCTCGGGACCCCAGCATGATCAGCTCGCGCGCGATGATCTCGGTGACGTAGCGCGTCTGCTTTTCGCGATCTTCCCACGTGCGGTACTCGATCCGGCCTTCGACATAGACCTTGTCGCCCTTCTTCAGGTACTTCTCGGCGACGTCGGCCAACCCGGATCCCTTGTTATTCCAGCAGATAACTCGATGCCATTCCGTCTTTTCCTGCTTCTCGCCCGCGTTGCCCGTCCACTGACGGCTGGTCGCTACGGATAGGGTGGCCACGCGAGAACCGTTATTCGTGCTTCGCACCTCGGGATCGGCACCCAAATTCCCGATGATCATGACCTTATTGAGGCTCCGGCTCACAACAACCTCCCAACGATGATGCGGTGTGGGTCCAAGGGTGCCCAACACTATATAAGTCGCAAGTCGTTCTGTCAATCAAAGATACGCCACCTGTACCGAAGTTATGCATCACGTCTCAAGACCATGGCATCCTCCACCGGCCGGCGATAATAGCCGCGCCGGCGGCCGACCTCGGTGAACCCATGCGCGGCATACAGCGCGCGCGCCGGGGCGTTCGATTCGCGCACCTCCAGGTAAATCTGCCGGGCACCGCGCTCGACCAGCGCGTCCAGGATGTACTCGACCAGCGCCCGCCCCACTCCGTCTCGGCGGCCCGAGGGCGCGACGGCCAGGTTGAGGATTTCGCCTTCGTCGGCGGCATCGATCGCCACCACATAGCCGGCGATCCGATCGTCCGCCTCGGCTACGTAGAGCAACGCGTCCGAGGAGATGCAGTCGCGGAAATCCTGGGTCGACCAGGGATCGCTGAACACCTCCTGCTCGATCATGTGAATCGCGGCAACATCTCGGAGCTCAGCGGGACGAATGCGGTAGCGGCCGGCCGTAGCGCGCCTCCCATTTTGCCTGTGCCTCGGCCGGACGACCGTAGATAGGCTCCGCGCGGGCGGGATCGTCGAGTAAGCGGCGCGCGCCTTCCATCGAAGCGAGCGCGAGCAGTGTTCCTGCGATGGGTGCCAGATCGCTGAGGGGTACAGCCGCACGCCCGATCCAACGCGTGAGCTCGGCCTGGTACTTTTCGATGCCGTCCCCTACGGCCAGGACCGGCCGTACGGGAGCGCGGCTCGCCAGTTCCGATACGGTGTACAGGTCGGGAGCGACGATTGTCTCAACGCGACCGGGCCGGACGGAGTAGATCGCCCCAAAGACTTGACCGCGCAGCGCATCATAGCATGCGGCCACCGAACCCGTCGTTTCCCCGCTGGCTGCGGCGGCACCAAGCAGCGACGGGATGGCCACCAGCGGAAGGTCTCGCTCGTGTGCAAGCCCCTTCGCCGCCGCCCAACCAATCCGCAATCCCGTAAAGCTTCCTGGGCCGTCGCCGACGACGATGCCCGCAACGTCCTCGAGCTGGATGCCGGCCGTCTGGAGCACGTGATCAATGACCAGCAGAATTTGCGCGGCGTGTTGCCGCGCACCAACCATCCGGGCGAGCACAACACGCTCGGCGGTGCCGACCGCCACGCTGGCGTATTCGGTGGCCGTGTCGAGCGCGAGCCACATGTCATTCGTCAAGTAGACGACTCCCCGGATCTGCGTCGTACGACATGTGGAAATGGCGATCGAGCGGAGGCGCCCATCGTCCTGCGCGCTCGGGCCATTCGATCAAGACGATGGCGCGCTCGCGGGTCATGTCGTCGAAACCGAGATCGCGCGCTTCGTCGGGATGCCGCAAGCGATAACAGTCGACGTGATACACTGGCGTCGCGCCGGCGTCATACCGATGGACCAGGGCGTAGGTCGGACTCGTCGCGCGCGCGCGCCCCGAGAGGCCGCGACAGATGGCCTGCACCAGCGTGGTCTTCCCGGTGCCGAGGTCGCCCGACAGGCCGATCACGGTCGGCGCCCGCAGCTCGGCGCCGAGGCCTTCACCGAACCGGCTGAGCTCGCTCGCGGAGAGGCGCATCGGCCTTGAGCTCCAGGAGTTGATCGCGCAGCACCGCGGCCAGCTCGAAGTCGAGCTCCTCGGCGGCGGCCTGCATCTGCTGCTCCAGCATGCGGATCAAGGCGTCGCGTTCGCTCGCATCCACGGGGCGGCGCACCGCGCCGGCTGCCGGCTTGGCGACCCGGGCATCGGCGACGCGCGTGACGAAGCGAATGTCGCCCACTGACTTCACAATGGATCGCGGCGTGATGTTGTGCTCGACATTGTACGCAACCTGGGTCACACGACGGCGGTTCATCTCGCTCAGCGCGCGCTCCATCGAACCGGTAACCCGATCGGCGTACAGGATGGCCCTGCCGCTGAGATGACGCGCCGCGCGGCCGACCGTCTGGATCAGCGACCGGTCCGAGCGCAAGAACCCTTCCTGATCGGCGTCGAGCACCGCCACGAGCGACACCTCGGGCAAGTCGAGTCCTTCGCGCAAGAGGTTGATTCCGACCAGCACGTCAAACTCGCCCAGGCGCAGGCCGCGGATGATTTCCACCCGCTCGATGGCGTCGATCTCCGAATGCAGATATCGCACCCGCACCCCGTGCTGCTGCAGGTAATCGGTGAGGTCCTCGGCCATGCGCTTGGTGAGGGTGGTGACGAGGACACGCTCCCCCTTCTTCTCCCGGTGCCGGATCTCGTTGAGTAGATCGTCGACCTGACCCGCCACCGGCCGGATTTCGACCTCGGGATCGACGAGGCCGGTGGGCCGGATAATCTGCTCGACAATGACGCCACCCGAGAGCTTCAGCTCGTCTTGCCCCGGTGTCGCCGAGACGAACACCATCCGCGGGACCAGCCCCATGAATTCGTCGAAGCGGAGGGGCCGGTTGTCGAGTGCCGAGGGCAGCCGGAAGCCGTAATCCACCAGCGTCTGCTTTCGCGAGCGGTCACCCTCGTACATGGCGCCGATCTGGGGCAGCGTCTGATGCGACTCGTCGATGATGCAGAGATAATCGTCCGGGAAATAGTCGAGCAGGCATGCGGGCCGCTCCCCCGGCTGCCGGCCGCTGAAGAGGCGAGAGTAATTCTCGATCCCGGCGCAGCGCCCGACTTCCATCAGCATGTCGATGTCGAAATTCGTGCGCGACTCGAGGCGCTGCGCTTCCAGCAATTTGTTCTGCGCCCGGAGCTCCGTCAGCCGATCTGTCAGCTCGGTGCGAATGCGCCCCACGGCGCGCTCGATCGTGGCCCGCTGGGTGACGAAGTGCGTTGCCGGATAGATCGCTGACTTGTCCATCTGCTTGATGACGTTCCCGGTCAGCGGATCGATCTTCGCGATGCGCTCGATCTCATCGCCCCAGAACTCGATGCGCACGCCCTGCTCGTCATAGGCGGGAAAGACTTCGACCGTGTCCCCGCGGACACGAAACGTGCCGCGCTCGAAGGCGACGTCGTTGCGCTGATACTGCACCGCGACGAGATCGGACAGCAGCGCGTCCCGGCCGCGCTTCTCGCCTTTCTCGGCGGTTACGAGCAGCTCTTTGTACAGTTCCGGATCGCCGAGGCCGTAGATGGCGGAAACGCTGGCGACGATGATGACGTCGTCGCGCTCCATCAGGCTCGACGTCGCGCGCAGACGCAGCCGTTCGATATCGTCGTTGATCGATGAGTCTTTGGCGATGTACGTATCGGTAGACGGCACGTACGCTTCGGGCTGATAGTAGTCGTAATACGAAATGAAGAACTCGACCGCACTGGACGGGAAGAACGCCTTCAGCTCGCCGTACAGTTGCGCGGCGAGTGTTTTGTTGTGCGACAGGACGAGCGTGGGACGCCCGAAGTCGGCGACGACGTGCGCCATCGTCATCGTCTTGCCCGACCCGGTGACGCCGAGCAGCGTTTGGTATTTGTCTCCGCGCTTGAGGCCGGCGGTCAGCTCACGAATGGCGCGAGGCTGATCACCCGCGGGAAGCGGGGCGTTGCCGAGCTCGAAAGGCATAGGAGAGAAACCTAACCGACGACGACTTCAGCGGGACCGCTCGAGTCCCGTCGTGCAATCTCCGTCACACCCTTCACCTTGCGGACCGCCTTCAACACTTTGTGCAGGTGGGTGTGGTTCTCGACCTCGACCAGCACCGAGCCGAACACGATGCCATCCTTGGAGGCCAGCTCGGCGCTGCGGATATTGGTGCCCGTCCCGCTGATCGCCTCGCAGATATCGGCGTACAGCCCGCGGCGATCTTCCCCGCTGACGGCCAGCCGCACCACGAACGTCTCCCCTTCGACTTCGCGCCAGTCGATCTCTACGCGGCGTTCCTCATCACCCGACAGCGTCAGCAGGTTCGGGCAATCGTTGCGGTGAATCGAAATGCCGCGACCCTGCGTCACGTACCCAACGACGGGATCGCCGGGGACGGGCTGGCAGCACTGCGCGTAGCGTACCATCAACCCTTCGACGCCGTGAATCTTGATGCCGCGGCCCAACCGCAGCCGCTCGATCACACGTCCGAACGCCGTCGGCTTGGGCGACTGCTGCTCCTCCGCGGGGACCTCGGGATAGAGCGCATTGATCACCTGGCCGAGCTGCACGTCGCCGCGGCCGATCGCGGTTTCCACTTGATCGGCGGCACCCAACCCAAGCTTCTGCGATGCCTGGGCGAGCTGCTCGGCGGTGGGCGGATCAAAGCGGCGGCGCCGCACTTCGCGGGCGAGAATCTCCCGGCCCAGGGTGATGCTGCGCTCCTGCTCCTCCTGCTTGATCCATTGCCGGATTTTCTGGCGGGCGCGGCCCGTCTGGACATGCGCGAGCCAGTCCCGCGATGGTTTGGCTTGCGCCGACGTGAGGACCTCGATCGTGTCACCGTTACGCAGCGGGCGATGCAGCGGGGAGATCCGGCCGTTTACGCGCGCGCCGTTGCAATGCTGCCCGACTTCGGTATGCACCATGAACGCGAAGTCGATCGGCGTGGCGCCCTTGGGCAGCCGTTTCACATCCCCGCGCGGCGTGAACACGAAGATCTCATCCTGATACAGATCGATCTTGAGGAACTCGAGGAACTCCTCCGGGCTGTGCGCGTCCTGCTGCAGCTCGATGAGCTGGCGGAACCACGACAGGTGATGATCCAGCTCGTCGGCACCCTTGCCATTTTCCTTGTACAACCAGTGGGCGGCGATACCGTACTCCGCCGTGCGGTGCATGTCGCGCGTGCGGATCTGGATCTCGTACAGCTGCCCGGCCGGCCCGAACACCGTGGTGTGCAGCGACTGGTAGCCGTTGGATTTGGGACTCGCGATGTAGTCCTTGATCCGCTCCTGCAACGGCGTCCAGGTGTGGTGGATGATGCCGAGCACGTGATAACAGTCGGTGATGCTGTTCACGAGGACGCGGACGGCGAGGAGATCGTAGATTTCCTCGAACGGTTTGTCGCGCTTCTTCATCTTCTTGAAGATCGACCAGAGGTTCTTGGGCCGGCCCACGATTTCCCAGCCCGCAATGCCCGCGCGGCGCAGCTCGTCGGACAGCGGCGCCCGCATCCGCTCGATCGTGCGCTCGCGCTCTACGCGGCGCGCTTTGACCTGCCGCGCCAGCTGTTTGTAGTCGTCGGGCTCGAGGTACTTGAAGGCGAGGTCCTCGAGCTCCGCCTTCACACCGGCCATTCCGAAGCGGTGCGCTAACGGGGCGTACAGCTCGCGGGTCTCGAGCGCGATCCGTTTGCGCTTGTCGGGCGGGAGCGGATCGAGCGTGCGCATGTTGTGGAGCCGGTCGGCGAGCTTGATGATGATGACGCGCGCGTCGCGCGCTACGGACATCAACAGCTTGCGGTAATTTTCGGCCTGCTCTTCGGCGGTCGAGCGGAAGTTGAGCGTGGAGATCTTGGTCAGACCATCGACCAGGTCGGCGACCTCGTTGCCGAAGTCGCGCCGCAAGTGCTCGAGCGTGACATCGGAATCCTCCACGACGTCGTGCAAGAGCGCGGCGGCAATCGTCGTGGTGTCCATCTGCTGCTCGGCTAGAATGGTCGCCACCGCGACGCTGTGGGAGACGAAGTCGTCGCCCGACATGCGCTTCTGACCCTGGTGCGCCTGCGCGCTGATCCGATAGGCGCGGGACAGCACGTCCAGGTCGAGGCGGTCGTGTTGCGCCGCGACGGCCTTGGCCAGCTCCGGCGCGAGTATCGGCGCCGTACTCGTCACAACAGTCCCGCCTCCGCGAAGCTCACGTACCGCTCCCCTCCTCCGATCACCACGTGGTCGTACACCGGGACATCCAACACGCGCCCGGCGTCGACCAGCTGGCGTGTGACCGCCCGATCATCCGCCGACGGCGTGGGGTCGCCACTCGGGTGATTGTGCACCACGATGATGCCGGCCGCCGCTTCGGCGATGGCGGCGCGAAAGACTTCCCGGGGATGCACCAGCGAACTATTCAGGATGCCCCGCGTAATCAGCAGATCCGCGAGGACCTGGCTTTGGCTCCCCAGGGCGAGGACATGAAACTCCTCGACAGTGAGATCACGCAGCCGCAGTCCGTAATAGCGCTGGACATCCCCAGGACCACGGATCCGTTCCGGCGCCGGCTGGGCCTCTGCGCCCACGCGCCGGCCAAGCTCGATCGCCGCCGCCAGCCGCGCCGCCTTGGTCCGCCCCACGCCGGGAATCTGCGCCACCTCCGCCCATGGCCGGGTCGCCAGGCGGCGCAGCGATCCATCTCCACGCGCCAGGACTTCCGCGGCCACCGCGAGGGCGTCCCGTCCACGCACGCCCGTTCCTAGGAGAATGGCCAGGAGCTCCTGCCCCGTCAACGCGGCGGGGCCGACCGCCCAGAAGCGCTCGCGGGGGCGGTCATTCTCGGCATGCTCGGAAAGACGAAGCGGCATGGGGCGAACCTAACCCCATGCCGCTTCCGGTTCCGTACCGAACCCACGCGTTACATGGCTGCTCCGTGGCACTTCTTGAACTTCTTTCCGCTGCCGCACGGGCAGGGGTCGTTGCGTCCCACGCCGGCATAGGGATTGGCGGCAAATGCCGGTTCAGTGACGCCCGCGGACCTCCGTTGCGCTGCTGGCGGAGGCGGATCGCCGGTGGTCACCAGACCATCGGCGGCGGCCTTCGTGGCGACAACCGGTGCCTGTCGGCGGCTGGCGCCGGGGAGGCCACCCGCGGGCCCGGTGATGCCGCGGCTCGGGGCGCGTGGGGCGGTGCCGGGCTGGCCGGGAGGCGGCCCGATCTCGATCTGCAGCTTGAACCACCGCTCGGCGAAGGTCGCCTGCAGGTCCTGCATCAGACCAACGAACATCTCGTAGGCTTCCTGCTTGTACTCGACGAGCGGGTCCTTCTGGCCCCAGGCGCGATAGTAGATGCCCTCGCGCAGCTGGTCGAGATCGTATAAGTGATCCTTCCATTTCTCGTCGATCACGCCGAGCGTGATGTGCGAGAGCGCCTGCTCTGGAAGGTTCGCGGCCCCGACTTTCGTCTCGACCTCGCGCAGATACGCCAGTTTCTTCTGAAAAGCGTCTCGCCCGGCCTGTTGCGCGACGCGGACCAGCTCCTCGCGGGTCCGCACTTTCGCCGGGTCTGTCACGTCCGGCACCGTGATCAGGAATTTCTGCAGGAACTCCGTTTCGATCAACGCGCGATCCCACTGTGCAGGATCGTCATACTCCGCGAGCAGGCCGTCGACGTGCCGTTCGAACGCGGTGTCAATCATGCGCTGCGCTTCGGCTTTGAGCTCCTCCCCGCCCTCGAGCGCGTAGAGGCGCTGCGAGTAAATCACTTCGCGCTGCTGGTTCATGACGTCATCGAACTGCAGCAGTCGTTTGCGGGCCTGAAAATTCTGCAGCTCGACCCGTTTCTGTGCCTGGCCGATCGCCGCGGTCACCCAGGGATGGGTGATGACTTCGTTCTCTTCGGCGCCGGTGCGATCCATGATGCGTGCGATGCGATCGGATCCGAACAGCCGCATCAGGTCGTCTTCGAGCGACAGGAAGAAAATGCTCTGGCCTGGATCGCCCTGGCGGCCGGAGCGGCCGCGGAGCTGCCGGTCAATGCGCCGCGCCTCGTGACGCTCGGTGCCGATGATCACGAGCCCGCTGGGCGGGTCTTCGTTGCAGCGGCGCTCCTTCAGCTCGGCGGGAGTCAGATCAGGCGGCTCGATCTTCTGTCCGAACGGCGCCTCGCGCGCCTTGATGCCGCAGACCTGACACTGCTTCACGCCGGGGCCGAGTTTGATGTCGGTCCCGCGGCCGGCCATGTTGGTCGCGATCGTGATCGCGCCCGGCTGTCCCGCCTGCGCTACGATCTCGGCTTCGCGCTGGTGGTACTTGGCATTCAGCACTTCGTGCTTCAATCCGCGCCGCTTCAGCAGCCGGGCGAGCGTCTCCGAGACCTCCACGTTGGTCGTGCCGACGAGAATGGGCAGGCCGCGTTTGTGCTGCCGGTCGATCTCTTCCATGATCGCGTCGTACTTCTCTTTGCGCGTCTTGTAGACGAGGTCGTGCTTGTCCACGCGCCGCACCGGACGGTTGGTGGGAATGACCGAGACCTCGAGCTTGTAGATCTGGTGGAACTCAGTCTCTTCAGTTTCCGCGGTGCCGGTCATGCCGGCGAGCTTCTCGTACATGCGGAAGTAGTTCTGAATGGTGATCGTCGCGAGCGTCTGACTCTCCTCTCGGACCGCGACGCCTTCCTTCGCTTCGACCGCCTGATGCAGGCCGTCCGACCAGCGCCGGCCCGGCATGAGCCGGCCCGTGAATTCGTCGACGATAAAGACCTGGCCGTCCTGGACGACGTATTCGACGTCCTTTTCGTACAGGGCGTGTGCCTGCAGCAGCTTGTGGATGATGTGGAGCGTCTCGCTCTTGGTGGCGTACTCGGCCTCGACCACGCGGCGGCGCTCGATCTTCTCGGCCGGTGAGAGCTCCGTGTCGTGCTCGAGCTCGTGCACGGCGTGGGAGATGTCGGGGACCACGAACAGCGTCGGATCCTGCGGCGACATCGCCTCGACGCCCTTGTCGGTGAGGTGGACCGAGCGCCCACGCTCGTCCATGACAAAATACAGGTCGTCCTCGATGTCGCGCATCTTCTGATCGCGCGCCGGCAACTTGCGATCGGCCAGCCGGTCGAGCTCGACGCGCTGCACCGCCTGCTTCACGCCCTGCTCATTGAGCAGCTTCAGGAGCTTCTTGTTCTTCGGCACGCCGAGCTGCGCCTTGTACAGCAGCGTCGCGACTTCGTACTCCCGCTCCTTGTCGCCCAATAACGGTTCGGCGCGCCCGATCAGGTCGTTGGCGATCGCGGTCTGCTTGCGGACGAGCTGCACGACCTGCGTGTTGAACTGCGCGTACTTGACGTCCGATTCGGCGCCGACGGCGCCCGAGATGATCAGCGGGGTCCGCGCCTCATCGATGAGAATCGAATCCACTTCGTCGATGATCGCGAACACGTGGCCGCGCTGCACGCGCTGCTCGAGACCACCAACCATGTTGTCGCGCAGATAATCGAAGCCGAACTCGTTATTCGTGCCGTACGTGATGTCGGCCAGATAGGCGGCGCGGCGATCCGGGCTGCCCGGCTGCGAATCGTCGATGCAACCGACCGTCAAGCCGAGCCACTGGAAGAGGTGCCCCATCCATTGCGAGTCACGACGCGCGAGATAGTTGTTGACCGTGACGAGGTGCGCGCCGCGGCTGGCGAGGGCGTTGAGGTACAGCGGCAGGGTCGCGACGAGGGTCTTGCCCTCGCCCGTCGCCATCTCCGCAATCTTCCCCTGGTGCAGCACGATGCCGCCGATCAGCTGCACGTCGTACGGCACCATCTCCCACTTCATGGTGTGCCCCGTCACGACGACGTCGCTGTTGAGCAGCCGACGCGATGCCTCGCGCACCGTCGCGAACGCTTCCGGAAGCAGATCGTCGAGCGTGCGCTGGAGCTCCGCGACGAACACCTGCTCCGCCTTGCGCAGCTGATCACCGAGGTTGGCCCGCTCGGCCGGATCGGGACAGTCGTGCTTCGCCTGCTTGAGGCGCTCCACCTCCGCATGCAGCTCGCCGGTGCGCTGCGCGATCATCGCGCGGAACTTCGCGGTCTGCGCCTGCAGCTCCGCGTTCCCGATCTCTTTGAGTCGCGCCTCGTGCTCATGAATCGCATCCACGATCGGCTGGATGCGTTTCAGCTCGCGATTGAAGCGCGTTCCGAAAACCTTGGTGAACAGGCTGTTAGCCATCTCGTCCTTTACGATAGAGCCCGTGGGCGCCGATGTACTCACGCACCGCATCGGGCACTAAATATCGAATGGAACGCCCCTGACTGACGCGCTCACGCACATGGGTGGCGGACAGGTCGATCATCGGCACCGGAATAACCCTGGTAATCAGCGGGTGGCGAGGCACCGCGGCACCCGGTCGCGCGAATACGACGACGTCGGCAAGTCCCGGGAGCGCTTCAACTTCCCACCACGCCGCGAGATCGCGGGCGGCGTCCGCCCCTAGCAATAACGTGAACCGGTTCCCCGGGTCCCGCGCGACCAGCGCCCGCAGCGTCCGGACAGTATAGGAGGGAGCCGGCAGGCCGAGCTCCACGCGCTCGACCCCGAGGCGCGGGTTGCCTGCGACGGCAAGCTCCAGCATCTCGGCCCGTTGCTCCGCGCTCCCCTGGTGCGCCGCGCGCTTGAACGGCTGCTCGCGGGCCGGAAGGAAGCGGATGGTCGCGTCGAGCGCGTCCGCCGCCGCCTCCGCTACGACCAAATGCGCCATGTGCACGGGGTCGAACGATCCCCCGAACAGCGCGTCCACGACGCTCAGGGCGGGTTGGAGGAGGTCGACGGCGCGGCGCTGGAATCGGCGGCCGCGGGACAGGACTGCGCGAGGCGGGCGGTGGTCGGATAAAAGCGGCGCAGATGCTCGCACGTCTCCTGCAGCTCGGTCGCGTAGCCGATCGCGCGATAGCTGTCCACGAGCCGCAGCAATGCGTCAGGCGTCCGGCCGGCGCTCGGATAATTCGCGATCACGTCTTTGAAATAAATGATTGCCGAGTCGTACGCTTTGCGGCGCAGGTAGAACATGCCGTTCTTGTACGCCTTGTCCGCGAACTGATTTTCGAGGCGCCGCTGGTGCGGGCGGGCGCGCGCCGCCGCGTCACTGTCGGGAAAGCGGCCCGCGAGCTCCTGATAAATGGCGAGCGCGGTCTCCCCGTACGCCGGATCGAGCTCGGGCCGGTGCCACAAGCGGAGGTTCGAATCGCCCGCCCGCAGCAGCGCGAGTGGCGCGTAGGTCGTCGTCGAGAATTCATCGGCGACTTTCCTGAAGTCGGAGGCGGCTTGCACGTAATCGCCCAGCTGAAACGCGCACTCGCCGAGGTAATAGCGCGCTTGGGCGAGCTCGGGTTGGCTGGGTCCGAACTCGAACGTGAGTCGCTGGAACACGAGCTGGGCGCGGTGAAAGTCGCCGCGCCGGAACAAGCGCATCCCGCGCTCCAGCTCTACCGCCGGTTCCACCGGCGGCAGCGCCGTCGCGGGCTTCACGCGCGCTCCATGCCGGCAACCGGCCAGCCCTCCCAGCGACACGCACAGCGCCAACGCGCCGGCAATCTCTCGCATCCGCATTACGGTTCAGCCTTTCCTAACGCGTTGAGCTTCTCCTGGGCGCGCTGCGAAATCGTGTCGCCGGGTGTGCCACCGGCCAGCGCCTGCTGGTAACTCTCCATTGCCCCCGCGACATCCCCCTGCGCCATACGCACGTCGCCCAGACCGAGGAACGCGCCACGGACGACGTCGGGCGAGGCGCCGGGCGCCGTAGCACGCCGGAACCATCCCTCCGCGTCCGCTGGCCGGCCATGCTCGAGCGCGATTTGCCCTTCGACGAGCGCGCAGAGGCCCAGCCCCTCGCGGGCCGATTCCACCACTACCGCAGCGCGTTGCCGACGGATCACCCCTTCGAAGACTCGCACCGCGGTGCTGCAGTCCCTGACGCGCGCTAACGACAGACCGTACACGAACAGTAGCGAGTCGCCGCGAGCGGCGTCGACCGTCGACGCCGCCGCGACCGGCAGCAACGCCGACGCCTCGGCCGTATCGCCGCGGTCGACCGCGTCGAGCGCCGCCAGCACGACGTAGCGCCCGAGGGGACGCCGAGGGGACACCTCGCGCATGCCGGTCAACGCGCTCGCCAGCGCGGTGCGGTCGTTGGCGCCGAGTGCCGCCCGCGCCACGCGATCGAGTCCGTCGGCGGCCTCTTCCGCCCGCGAGCGGTCGCGACGGCCCAGGGCGCGATACGACTCGGCCGCAAGCTCGAAGTCTTCGGCATGCATCGCGGCGGCGGCGACCTTGGCCAGCACGGTCGCGTTGCCCGAATTCTCCCGCCGGCCCAGCTGGTACTCGGCGAGCGCATCGGCGTACGAGCCGGCCGCGTAGGCCCGATCCCCAAGCTCTTCGTGGTTGGCGGCCGAGCCGCAGGCCACGGCCCCGAGCAGCAATACCGCCGGAAGGCGTTTCACTTTTTCTTTTTCTTGCGTCCGACAGGCTGCACGTCGGAGCGCGACAGCAGCGCGAGGTAGGCTTCGACGCGCGGATCCTCGGGACGCCGCGCGCGCAGCTCCTCCCACACCGCACGGGCCGCGAGTCCGTCTCCCGCGAGGTAGCTGGCCATTCCGAGCATGGCCGCGGCATCGAGGAAGGACGGCCGCTCCCGCACGATCGTTTGGAACTGTTCATGGGCGTCGAGGGCGCGCCCCGCTTCCAGCAACAGTCGTCCCAGCTTGTAGCGCAGGTCGTGGAACGCTGGGCCCAGGGTCAGCGCGGCTTCGTACTGGGCAATCGCTTCGTTCAGCCCGCCCGCCTCGAGATACGCCTCCCCCAGTGCCGCGTGCTGGTTGGCCAGCTTGGCGGCGTGATGCCCATGGAAGCCGGCACGTACCTCGGAACCGGCCTGACGGGCGCGCCGCAGTGAGGCGTTCGCCTCCTCTTCCCGGCCCAGCTCATTCAGCACCAGGGCGCGGTGGATCAAGGCTTCGATGTAGTTGGGATTGAGCGACAGCGCGCGATCGAGCTGCTCGAGTGCCTTGTCCGGCTGGCCGGCCAGGGAATAGGACAGTCCGAGCAGATGGTGGGCGTCGGCAAATGCGCGGCCGGTCGAGACCACCTCCTCCAGGAGGTGAATCGCGCCGTAGTAATCCTGCAGCTGAAATCGCTCGTTAGCTTGCTCGACTAGACGCTCGGGACTGACGTCCATGAACCTCCTCGTACCAGTCAACGAACTTGCGGATGCCTTCTTCAATTCCGACGCGCGGGCGAAACCCCAGGACCTTCCCCGCATGCGCGAGATCGGCGTCCGTCAGCCGCACGTCCCCTGGCTGATCGGGATGGCGCTCGATGCGCGGCTCGCGCCCCAGCGCCGCAGCAATGAGCGCCAGGAGACGCTCGAGCCGCACCCGCGCGCCACCACCCAGGTTCACCGTTTCCACCGTGCCGGGCGCCGCAGTCGCGGTCCAATCCAGCCCTGCGACGATGCCGCTGAGCGCGTCGGTAATATAGGTATAGTCGCGCTCGCTCGACCCATCCCCGTGCATCCGGACCGGCCGGTCCCGCGCGATCAGATCCGTGAACTTATGGATGGCGAGATCGGGCCGCTGGCGCGGGCCGTAGACGGTAAAGAACCGCAGGCAGATGATCTTGAGTGGATACAGGCTGGCGAAGGCGTGCGCCAGGAGCTCCCCTGCCCGCTTGCTGGCGGCGTAGGGGGAAATGGGCAGGACCGCGGGCTCTGTCTCCGCAAACGGCGCGGGGGTGGCGTTTCCGTATACCGACGACGATGACCCAAAGACGACCCGCATGATCCCCGCGCGGCGGGCGGCATCGATCAACCGGGCGGTGGCCGTCACATTCGCTTCCATATACGCGCCGGGGTCCTCGAGCGACGGCCGGACGCCGGGTTTCGCGGCGAGGTGAACGATCGCGGTGATGCCCTCGAGCGGCATCGCGTCGCGCGCTACGTCAGCCTCGACGAACCGGAATCCGGCCAGCTTCCGCAGCCCCGCCAGATTCCGCTCCTTCACGTCGCGGGCGTAAAACGCATCGAAGTTGTCCACACCGGTCACCGTATCGCCGCGCGCGATGAGGGCTTCGCTCAAATGCGACCCGATGAACCCGGCCGCGCCGGTGACCAGATAGCGCTGGTTCATGTTGGTTTTCCTTCGCGTGCCACCACGCCGCGGAAATACTCGATGGTGCGGCGCTGTCCATCGTCCAGTGTGACTTTGGGCTCCCAGCCCAGAATAGCGCGCGCGCGCGCGATGTCGGGCTGGCGCACCTGGGGATCGTCCACCGGCAGCGGCCGCTCGACGATCTTACTTTTGCTGCCCGTCAAGGCCAGCACGCGCTCCGCGAGCTGCCGCACGGTGAATTCGTGTGGGTTGCCGATGTTCGTCGGGTCCGGGTTGCCTTGCTCATACAGGCGGTGGATCCCTTCAATCAGATCGTCGACGTAGCAGAACGACCGGGTCTGCGACCCGTCGCCGTACACCGTGAGGGGCTCCCCGCGGAGGGCCTGTACAATGAAGTTGGACACCACCCGGCCGTCGTTCGGTCGCATCCGCGGGCCATACGTATTGAAGATGCGGACGATGCGTGTGTCCAGGTGATGGTAGCGGTTGTACGCCATCGTGAGCGCTTCGGCAAAACGCTTGGCCTCGTCATAGACGCCGCGCGGCCCCACCGGATTGACGTTTCCCCAATACGTCTCGGGCTGGGGATGCACGAGCGGGTCCCCATAGACTTCCGAGGTGGAGGCGAGCAGGAACCTGGCGTTCTTCGCCATCGCGAGCCCGAGCGCCTTATGCGTGCCGAGCGCTCCGACTTTGAGCGTTTGGATTGGCAGCTCGAGGTAATCGACCGGACTCGCTGGACTCGCGAAGTGCAGCACGCCGTCGAGCGTGCCTTCGACTTCCATGAACGTCGTGACGTCCTGCCGCTGGAACTCGAAGCGCGGATTATTGGCGACGTGCGCGAGATTGGCGGGACTCCCGGTCAGCTGATTGTCCATTGCCAGCACACGGTGTCCCCGCGCGAGGAACCGGTCCACCAGATGCGATCCTAAGAACCCTGCCGCCCCCGTTACGAGGACGCGCATCCGACCGGGCGACCGATGCTGTCGTAGGTGAACCCGAGGCGGCCGAGTTTCTGCGGATCATACAGATTGCGCCCGTCGACGATCAGCGGCCGTTTCAGGAGCTGTTTCATTTTCGGGAAATCGGGATTGCGATACTCCAACCACTCGGTGACGATCGCGAGCGCATCGGCGCCGGCGACCGCGTCGAACGCGTGCTCGGCGTAGGTCACCCGGTTCGCCAGCTGATGCTGCGCCGTGGTCATGGCTGCGGGATCGTGCGCCTGCACGCGGGCGCCGGCCGCGAGCAGCTCCTCGATCAGCACCAGCGCCGGACTTTCCCGCACGTCATCGGTTTCCGCCTTGAAGGCGAGCCCCCACACCCCGATGACCTTGCCGCGCAGCGAGCCGAGATGCCGCTCCAGCTTCTCGAACAGGAGCTTCTTCTGGCGCTGATTCGCGGTTTCCACCGCCGTCAAAATATCGAGCGGTACCTGCTTCTCTTTGCCGGTGCGGATCAGCGCCTTCACGTCCTTCGGAAAGCAGGAGCCGCCGTATCCGGGACCCGGAAACAGAAAAGCCTGGCCGATACGCCGGTCGGAGCCGATGCCGCGCCGCACCTGGGTGACGTCCGCGCCCACCGCCTCGCATAGCCGGGCAATCTGGTTCATGAACGAAATCCGCGTAGCGAGCATCGCGTTCGCCGCGTACTTGGTCATTTCCGCTGAAGGAATATCCATCACGATCAGCGGATTGCCGGTACGGACGAACGGCGTGTAGAGCTCCTCGATTACTTTGGCCGCATCGGGAGAATCGACGCCTACGACGACGCGGTCCGGCTTCATGAAATCGTCGACCGCCGCGCCTTCCTTGAGGAACTCCGGGTTGGAGCACACATGAAACGGCGTCTTGGTCTCGCGTGCGATCTGGGCGCGCACCTTCTCTGCCGTGCCGACGGGGACCGTGCTCTTGGTGACGACAACCTTGGACGTATTCATGTGCTTGCCGATCGTCGTGGCGACTGCCAGCACGTGCTGCAGATCGGCGGAGCCGTCTTCATCCGGAGGCGTCCCCACGGCGATGAAAACCACCTCGGCGTGCTCGACCGCGTCACCGACATCGGTCGTGAACGTCAGGCGGCCGTCGCGCTGGTTGCGAACGACGATGGGCTCAAGGCCCGGCTCGTAAATCGGGAGCTTGTTCGCCTTGAGGCTCGCGATTTTGTCGGCGTCGACGTCGGCGCAGACGACGTCGTTGCCCGTCTCCGCGAGACACGCACCCACGACCAGACCTACGTATCCGGTGCCGACGACAGCGACCTTCACGCCCGGTCGCCTGCCTTGGGCAAGACGTGCCGCGTATCGACCGTCGCGCGCGCGTGGCGCGCGACCAGTTTGTAATCGACAGTCGCGTGGTCAGTGACGATGATGACGCAGTCGGCCTTCTTGAGCGTCTCCGGCGTGAGCGGCACGGACTTGAGCGTAATACCGTCCTCCTTCAGGACCGCGACGTGCGGGTCGTGATAGGTGACGTCCGCCCCGCGCTGATGCAGCAGCCGGATGATGTCGAGCGCCGGGCTTTCGCGGATGTCGTCGATATTCTTTTTGTAGGCCACCCCGACCAGTAGCACGCTGCTGCCGCGGACCGATTTGCCCTGCTCGTTGAGCGCGTCCACGACTTTCCCGACCCAAAATACGGGCATCTCGGCGTTCACCTCGCCGGCCAGCTCGATGAAACGGGTCTTGTAATTGAGCGTCCGCATCTTCCACGCGAGATAGTGCGGGTCGAGCGGGATGCAGTGTCCCCCGACGCCCGGTCCGGGCGTGAACTTCATGAAGCCGAACGGCTTTGTGGCCGCGGCCTCGATCACTTCCCACACATCGACGCCCAGCTTGTCGCACACGATCGCCATCTCGTTGGCGAGCCCGATGTTCACGCTGCGGAAGGTGTTCTCGAGAATCTTGACGAGCTCGGCGGCTTCGGGCGACGACACCGGTACGAGCGTGTCGATGGCGGGCTGATACAACGCCAGCGCAGCCCGCAAACAGGCCGGCGTGATGCCGCCGACGACTTTCGGCGTGTTCCGCGTGTTGATCCGTTCGTTACCCGGACCGACGCGCTCGGGCGAAAAGGCGAGGAAGAAGTCCTCGCCCACCTTGAGCCCGGTCGACTCGAGCGCGGGGAGCATCAGCTCCCGCGTCGTGCCGGGATAGGTGGTGGACTCGAGGACGATGAGCTGGCCTTTGCGCAGCGCGCGTTTGACCGACTCGGTCGCCGCGAGCACATAGCTCACGTCGGGGTCCTTGGTCTTCGACAGCGGCGTGGGCACGCTGATCGAGATGACATCAGGCTCGCTCAGGCGCGACAGATCGGCCGTGGCCGAAAATTTCTCTGCGTGCACCGCGTCCGCGATGGTCTTTGCCGGGACGTCCTGAATGTGCGAGCGCCCGCCGTTGAGCGCGTCCACCACGCGGGAATTGACGTCGAAGCCGATGACGCGGTAGCCCGCCCGCACGATCTCCATCGCCAGCGGCAATCCCACGTATCCGAGGCCGACCACACCGAAGATGGCGGTGCGGTCCTTGGCCTTTGCGAGCAGTGTGTCGACCACAGTAGGTACGGGAATAGTAGCGGTCATGGAGCCTCCGGGGCGCCGCCCCGTGCCAGCGACCGCGAAGCGGCTTCCAGCACACGAACGACGCGCACGCCGTCCTCCGCGCTCGCGCGAGGCTGTTCCCGCCCCTGCGCTGCGCGGACAAAGTGTGCCAATTCGGCTGCCAGCGGTTCTACGGCCGGGATCCGAGGGATGAAAATATCGCCTTCGCGAATCGCCAAGCTCTCGCCGAACGACCCGTACTCCGGGGGGCGGTCCACGCCCTTGTCGTAGATCCGCAGCTTTTCGCGCGGCTCCATATCGTCGAATACCACCATTTTCTTGGCGCCTACCACGGTGAGTTTCCGTTCCTTGTGGGGATCGAGCCATGACATTTGTACATGCGCCAGCACCCCGCTCGCGAACTCCATCGTCAGGAACACGACGTCCTCGATCGCGGGCTGCAGATAGCTCTTGCCATGCGCAGCAACTCGTACGGGTAGCTCACCAAGCAAGTAAAGTGCCACTGACACGTCGTGCGGTCCGAAGCTCCAGAGCGCGTTTTCGTCCTTGCGCACCTGCCCCAGGTTGACGCGCAGCCCGTACAAATAGAAGACCTTCCCCAGCTCGCCCTTTTGCACCATATCGCGCAGCCGCTCCACCGCGGGGTGGTAGATCAACAGGTGGCCCGTGAGCACGGGCACCTGCCGCTCCGCGCCCAGACGTGCCACCGCCTCGGCATCGCGCACGTTCAGGGCGAAGGGCTTTTCTACCAAGACGGCCTTCCCCGCCTCGATCGCCTGAAGCGCCACCGTCGCATGGGTAGCCGCCGGGGATGCAACGATCACGGCATCGACGGCGCCGAGGAGCGTCTGCACGTCCCCGGTAACGAGCGCCCCGGGATACTGTCGGGCGACCCGGTCACGGACCTTGGCGTCGGTATCGCAGACCGCTGCCAGCTCGGCATCCGCGAGGCCGGCAACGGTGCGGACGTGATTCCGCCCCCAGGCGCCGGCGCCGATCACGCCGACCTTGAGCCGGGGGGGATTCACCGGTAGAACCCGCGAATCGCCCCGACCACTCGGTCGAGCTGCGCCCGCGTCAACTCCGGGTAAATCGGCAGCGAGATCACCTCGCGGGATGCCTGCTCGGCCTGAGGGAGACTTCCCTCCTTGTAACCGAGGTGCGCAAAGCAGGGTTGGCGGTGCAGCGGCACCGGATAGTAGACCGCATGCCCGATCCCTTCCTTCTTTAGATGCGCCTGCAGCTCGTCGCGCCGCTGAGCACGCAGCGTGTATTGATGAAAGATGTGCTCGTTGGCGGGATCGATCGCCGGCGGCTGCACCTGCGGGAGGTCGGCGAGCGCACTGGAGTAATAGGCAGCATGCTGCCGGCGCCTGGCGGACCACTGGGCCAGATGCGGTAGTTTGGCGAGGAGCACTGCCGCCTGCAGCGTGTCGAGCCGCGAGTTGGTGCCGACCTCATCATGATGGTACTGCTTGGCGCCCCCGTGCAGTCGCAGTTTCTTGAGCCGGTCGGCGGCCGCGTCGTCCGAGGTGACCATCATGCCGCCGTCACCCCAGGCGCCCAGGTTCTTGCTGGGGAAAAACGAATAGCCGGTGACCCAGCCGAGCTCGCCCGCCGCCCGCCATTCGCCATCCATGTTCCGGCGCGCGCCGATCGCCTGGGCGGCATCCTCGATCACCTTGAGCCCCCGGGAGGCAGCGATCGCCAGCAGCTCCATCATGTCCGCCATCTGCCCGTACAGGTGCACCGGCATGAGCGCCCTGGTACGGGACGTGATTGCGCGTTTCACCGCGGCGGGGTCGATGTTGAATGTGTCCGGTTGAATGTCGACGAACACCGGCGTACCGCCCGCATTGTGAATCGTGCCCGCGGTGGCAAAGAAGGTGAACGGCGTCGTGATGACTTCGTCGCCGGGCTTGAGATTGAGCGCCTTCAGCGGCAGCAGCAGGGCGTCGGTGCCACTGGCGCACCCGATCCCATGTTTGGCGTGCGAGAGCCGGGCGATCTCTACCTCCAGCTGCGGCACCGACGAGCCCATGATGAACTGCTGCGCCTCGATGACTTTCATCATGGCGGGCACGACGTCGTCTTTTATCGCGGCGTACTGCGCCACCAGATCGAGCATGGGGACGGTCATGAGGCACCCGCGCGGGCACGAGAAGGCACCGTCTGTCGCAGCATTCCTTCGGACTCCTCATAGGTGGCCCCGCATACGCCACACGCCGCACGCCCCGCGCTGCTATGCAGCCGCTCCCCGCATTGGCACATCCATCCCACGCGCCGCGCGGGAACGCCGACCATCAGACCATAGGGGGGAACGTCGGACGTGACGACGGCGCCCGCGCCGATGAACGCGTACTCGCCCAATGTCACACCGCACACGATCGTCGCGTTCGCGCCGATCGACCCGCCGCGTTTCACGAGCGTGCGGCGGTACTCGTTCTTGCGCGGCACGTGGCTGCGCGGATTCATGACGTTCGTAAAGACGCAGGAGGGCCCGCAGAAGACGTCGTCTTCCAGCTCGACGCCTTCGTAAATAGACACGTTGTTCTGAATCTTGACGTTGTTCCCGATTCTCGTGCCGGGCATGATCACGACGTTCTGGCCGAGATTGCAGCGCTCGCCGATGACGGCTCCCGGCATCACGTGCGAGAAGTGCCAGATCTTCGTGCCGCTGCCTACGACCGCGCCGTCATCCACATAGCTGGACTCGTGCGCGAAATAATTCGTCGCGGCCATCTAGACTCCGATGACCTTACACTCGAGCTCCATCGTCACGCCCGTTTTCTTCGCAACGGTCTTGCGCACATGCTCGATCACCTTGAGGACGTCATTGGCCGTCGCGGTGCCCTTGTTGATGATGTAATTGGCGTGGAGCGTGGAGACCTGCGCCCCGCCGGCGGTATAGCCCTTGAGCCCGCACTCGTCGATCAACATCCCCGCGGTCTTGGTGCCGCTCGGGTTCGTGAACGTCGACCCGCAGCAGGGTTGATCGAACGGTGTGCCCACCTTCCGCCAGCGCAGCAGCTTGGCTTGCAGCTCTTTCAGCTTGGCGGGCGACTCCTCGCCAAGCACGAGCTTCGCCTCGAGGACGATTCCCTCGAGATTGGAGGAGCGGTATTTGAATGAGATCTGTTTGCGCGAGAGCTGCTTCACCTTTCCCTTCGCGTCCATCACCGTCACTTCCGTGACGACCTCGGAAAATTCAGCGCCGTGGCATCCGGCATTCATGAAGATGCCGCCGCCGACGGTGCCAGGAATGCCGAGAAAGCGTTCGACGCCCGCGAATCCCGCTTCCGCGGTGCGCCGGGCGAGGATGGGCGTGGGCATGCCACCGCCCACGATGGCCGTGGCCCCCTTCATCTCGAAGCGATCCAGCCCCTTCCCCAGGCGGATCACGATACCGGGAAACCCACCATCCTTGATGAGCACGTTGGAGCCGAGGCCGAGCACGATCCAGGGAAGCCCACGGTCCTGTGCCAGCTCGAGGGCGCGCGCGACGTCCTCACTGTCGGCGGGCAGCGCGAGGTAGCGCGCTGGTCCGCCGATGCGCCACGTGTTGTAGCGCGCCAGCGGCTCGTTCTCGAGCAGCTTGCCGCGGAACTTGACCTTCGGAGGAGGCGGCGGAGTAGGCGGCGCCTTCACCGCCTTGGCTACGCGCTTGCCGCCGCTATCTGTCCGCCGCTCGCTGCCTTTTCGCCGTTCGCCTTTTCGTGCCATTCCTGTAGGCTCCTGACGCTCCCGGTCCGGCTGCGGAGCGCAATGATCGCGTCGCACGCGGCACTCGCCGCGGACATGGTCGTCGTGTACGGCACCCGGTGCACCAACGCGGCGCGCCGAATGGCGTAATCGTCCACCTGCGTAAACTTTCCCAGCGGCGTGTTGATCAGCAGATGCACGTCGCCCGATACGATCAGATCGATCGCATTGGGCCGGCCTTCGTGCACCTTTCGCACGAGCTCCGCCGGCACGCCCCGACCGCGGAGATAACGCTGCGTTCCTTCCGTCGCCAGGATACGGAATCCCAGCTCGTGGAACCGGCGCGCGATCGGCAGCACGGTCGGCTTGTCGTGATCGTTCACGGTCACGAAGATCGCGCCCTCGAGCGGCAGGCTGCCCTCCGCCGCTATCTGCGCCTTGGCGAATGCCATGCCGAAGCTGTCCGCCAGGCCCATCGCTTCCCCGGTGGAGCGCATCTCAGGCCCCAACACGGTATCTACGCCGGGCAGTTTGGTGAAGGGGAAGACCGCTTCCTTGACGGCTACCCCGGCGACGGGAAGCTCATCGGGAAGGCCCAAATCGTCCAGTGTCCGCCCCGCCCCCCCGACGATGACCGCCGCGGCCAGCTTTGCGAGCGGGACGCCTGTGGCCTTGCTCACAAAGGGCACGGTCCGCGACGCCCGGGGATTCACCTCCAGGACGTAAACCACCCCGCCTTTGATGGCATACTGCACGTTGATCAGGCCGATCACACCCAGCGCCGCGGCGAACTCCTGGGTATGGCGACGCATCTGCTCCACCTGCCGGTCGCCGATCAGGTAGGGCGGGAGCACGCAGGCGGAGTCGCCGGAATGGACGCCGGCGTCCTCGATGTGCTGCATCACGCCGCCGATCACGCAGCGCGTGCCGTCCGCGATCGCGTCGACATCCGCTTCGAACGCGTCCTCGAGGAACCGGTCGATCAGCACCGGATGCTCGGGCGCGACCCGCGCTGCACGCACAAAGTAGTCGCGCAGCGACCCGTCGTCGTACACGATCTCCATCGCCCGGCCGCCGAGCACGTAGGATGGCCGCACCAGGACGGGATACCCGATGCGCTGGGCGATGGCGACTGCTTCGTCTACGGACCGGGCGATACCGTTGGGCGGCTGCATCACGCCCAGACGCCGGGCCAGCGCTTCGAAGCGCTCGCGGTCCTCGGCGATGTCGATCGCATCGGGCGAGGTCCCCAGGATCTTCACGCCGGCGGCCTCGAGCTGCTTGGTGAGCTGGAGCGGCGTCTGCCCACCGAGCTGTACGACGACGCCCCGCGGACGCTCCCATCGCGTGATTTCCAACACGTCTTCGAAGGTGAGCGGCTCGAAATACAGCTTGTCGGAGATGTCGAAATCGGTCGACACCGTCTCCGGATTGGAGTTGATCATGATCGTCTTGAACCCGAGCTCGCGAAACGCGAGGCCGGCGCGCACGCAGCAGTAGTCGAACTCGACCCCCTGGCCGATGCGATTGGGCCCGCTGCCGAGAATGACGATGCCCTGCTCACCTAACGGCTCGGACTCGTTCTCCTCGTCATAGGACGAGTAGAGATACGGCGTGGCGGACGGAAACTCTCCGGCGCAGGTGTCGACGGTCTTGTAGGCGGGGTGGATCCCGAAGCTCCACCGCTGCTCCCGCATCGCGGTTTCGGTCGTCGCGCGCAGCGTCGCCAGCTGCCGGTCGGAGAATCCCAGGCGCTTCATCCGCTTGAGCTCCGGCGCGCTGACCGCCGCCAGGGCCGCGAACGCGCGCTCGGCGTCCACCAGCTCGCGCAGCTGATAGAGGAACCAGGGATCGATGCCGGAGGCCTTCGCGATGTCGTCGACGCTGAGCCCCGCCTGCAACGCGTGCTTGACCTGGAAAATCCGCTCCGGCGTCGCGGTGCGCAGCGCGACGCGCAGATCTTCGGGCGACGCGCTGGTCAGCCGGTCATCCGCCAGCACGGCGCCGGTCACCCAACCCGGCCGGCCGATCTCGAGCGCACGCAATCCCTTCTGGAACGCCTCCTTGAACGTGCGGCCGATCGCCATCGCCTCGCCCACCGACTTCATCTGCGTGGTCAGGCGGAAATCGGCCGTCGGGAATTTCTCGAACGCAAAGCGCGGCACTTTCACGACCACATAGTCGAGCACGGGCTCGAATGAGGCGGGTGTGGTTTTCGTAATGTCGTTGGGCAGCTCGTCCAGCGTATAGCCGACCGCGAGCTTCGTGCCGATGCGCGCGATCGGAAATCCCGTCGCTTTCGAGGCCAGCGCGGACGAGCGCGACACGCGCGGATTCATCTCGATAACAAGCATCTCGCCGTCCGCGGAATTGACGGCGAACTGAATGTTGCAGCCGCCGGCTTCGACGCCGATTTCGCGAATGATCGCGATCGCGGCGTCCCGCATGCGCTGGTACTCGCGGTCTGTGAGGGTCATCGCCGGCGCGACGGTGATCGAATCTCCCGTGTGCACGCCCATCGGATCGAGGTTCTCGATCGAGCAGACGATCACCACGTTGTCGCGGTGGTCGCGCATCACCTCGAGCTCGAACTCCTTCCACCCCAGCACGCTGCGCTCGATCAGCGTCGAATGCACGGGCGAGAGCTCGAGCGCGCGCTCGACCATTTCCTCGAACTCGGCACGATTGTAGGCGATGCCGCCACCCGTGCCGCCCAACGTGTACGAGGGACGGATGACGGCGGGGTAACCCGACTCCTGCGCCGCGGCGACCGCCTCGGCGACCGTGGTCACGGTGCGGCCCGCCGGCGTCGCGAGACCGATTCGCCGCATCGCGGCGGCGAATTCGGCGCGATCCTCGGCCATCTTGATGGCGCGCGCGTTGGCCCCGATCAGCTCGACGTTGTATGTCTTGAGTGTGCCGTCATTGGCGAGGGCGATCGCCACGTTCAGCGCCGTCTGGCCCCCCATGGTGGGCAGCAGCGCGTCGGGTCGTTCCCGCTCGATCACCTTGCGGACCCACTCGGGCGTCACCGGCTCGATGTAGGTCCGATCGGCCAGCTCCGGATCGGTCATGATCGTGGCGGGGTTGGAATTCACGAGGATGACGAAGTACCCCTCTTCTTTCAGGGCCTTCACCGCCTGCGTCCCCGAGTAGTCGAACTCCGCTCCCTGGCCGATCACGATCGGGCCCGAGCCGATCAGCAGAATGCGCCGGAGATCAGTTCTTTTGGGCATCGAGCACGTCGCGCAGGATGTCGTCGAGCGAACGATGGGGGGTCCAGCCCGTCGCCGCACGCAGCTTCGCGGAATTTCCGACCAGATAGGGCCGCGCTTCTTTCCGCACCTGGCTGCCATCGACCTCCCGCTTCGGGGCGATATCGAGCAGCTGCTCCATCCGGGTATGGATTTGGTCCAACGTCAGCTCCCGGCCGGACGCGAGGTTGTATACCTCGCCCGCGGTCCCGTGCTCGAGGAGCAAGGCGTAGGCATCGGCGACGTCGTCCACATGCAGATAGTCGCGCACCGCCGACAACTCACCGACCGGCACCACAGCCCACCCGTTCCGTTTGACCTCTCGCAATAGCTTGCAGCGCGCCGGAATCCAGAAGCTCTCATCCTGCCCCGCGCCGGAGTGTGGGAACGGCCGTACGACGATGGTCCGTACCCCGGTGCAGCGCGACGCCTGCTCGAGCGCGAGCTCCGCGCCGAGCTTGCTCCAGGCATACGGCGTCGAGGGTTGTACGCAGTCCTCTTCATTAATAGCACGCTGCTGCCACGCATAGATGTCTGCCGTCGAGGCCAGCAGGAAGAGGGGCTGCTCTCTCCACCGCGCGGCGCCGGCGGCGAGCTCGGCGCTCAGTTTCGCTGTTCCTTCGGCGTTGATCCGCCAGGCCATCGCGGGGTCGCGGTCAGCGGTACGGCTCAGCGCAATCGCCGCGAGATGAATCACGGCATCGACGGGCGAGGCGAAGCAACCGCGCACGGACAGGTCGTTCGTCAGGTCCAACGGTACGGTCGTGAAGTTCTTATCAGCAGCCTCGCCCGCGGCGCCCGGACCGACGGCGCCGACGACGCTGTGGCCCCCGGCGAGCAACCGCCGCACCACACTGCGACCCACGAAGCCGTTGGCCCCGGTGACCAGTACTCTCACGCCAGGCGCTCGAGATCCGCGTCCACCATCATCTGGATCAGCTGCTCAAAGGTCACGCGCGACTGCCACCCCAGCTCGCGGTGAGCGCGCGTCGCATCGGCAAGCAGTACGTCCACTTCGGCGGGCCGCACGAACTGGGGATCGATGGTGACGTACTGCTGCCAGTCCAGCCCCACATGGCCGAAGGCCGCCGCGCACAGATCGCGGACCGTGTGCATCGTGCCGGTCCCGACCACATAGTCCTGCGGCTCGTCCTGCTGCAGCATCCGCCACATCGCGTCGACATAATCGCCGGCAAATCCCCAATCGCGGCCCGAATCGAGGTTGCCGAGGCGCAGCGCCTTCGCCGTGCCGAGCTTGATGCGTGCGACGGCGTTGGTGACTTTGCGCGTGACGAATTCGAGGCCGCGCCGCGGCGATTCATGATTGAAGAGAATGCCGCTGACCGCGTACAGCCCGTAGGACTCGCGGTAATTCACGGTAATCCAGTGCCCGTACACTTTGGCCACCCCGTACGGCGAGCGCGGATAAAATGGGGTCGTCTCGCGTTGCGGCGTCTCGACCGCTTTGCCGAACATCTCCGACGAGCTGGCCTGATAAAAGCGGGCGGCGGGATGGGCGAGGCGAATCGCCTCGAGCAGCCGGGTCACGCCCAACGCCGTGAATTCGCCGGTCAGAACCGGCTGGTTCCAGGACGTCGGCACGAAGCTCTGCGCCGCCAGATTGTAGACCTCGTCAGGCTTGGCGTCGCGAATCACGGTGGTCAACGAGTGCTGATCGAGCAGATCGGCCGCGACGATATGCACGCGCTCGAGGAGGTGCCCGATGCGCTCGTACGAGTCGTGCGAGGTGCGTCGCACGACCCCGATCACCTCATACCCTTTTTCGAGCAGCAGCTCCGCCAGGTAGGAGCCGTCCTGCCCCGTCACACCCGTGATGACCGCGGTCTTGCGGGACGGTCGGGGTTGTGAGATTTCAGCGTCGTGCGTAGGTTTCGGCCTCATTTTCCAGTCGGATGAGTTATGGCTCGAGTGTGTGAAGTCTGTGGCAAGGGTCCCATCACGGGACACAACGTCAGCCACGCGAACAACAAGACTCCCCGGCGCTGGTATCCAAACCTACAGCGCGTGCGGGTTGCGGTGAACGGCGCCGTGCGCCGCATGCGCGTCTGCACGCAGTGCATCAAATCGAACCGAGTGGCCAAAGCTTCCTGACGGATATGAAAAAGGGGACCCGCCGGGGCCCCCTTGGATGTCGTGCTTCCCCGCTCTTGCCGTCGCTTTCTCACTCAGCCAACAGTTCGATGCGGGCCACGTCGGCGCCGTCACCGACGCGATGCCCCAGCTTCACGATGCGCGTGTAGCCGCCGGGCCGCGCCGCGAACCGTTTGCCGATCTCGGCGAACAGCTTGGTCGTGACGCTCTTGTCCTTGAGACGCCGCTCCACGAGCCGGCGCGCGTGCAGATCGCCGCGCCGCGCGAGCGTGATCAGCCGCTCGGCGAACGGACGCAGCTCTTTCGCCTTGGCGACTGTGGTCTGGATGCCGCCGTGCTGAAACAGGCTCGTCGCCATGTTGTTCAGCGTCGCCTTCTTGTGGCTCGACGTGCGCGAGAGCTGACGGCCTTTGGCGCGGTGACGCATTACTCTTCCTCGGTCCCCGTGAGCTGCGCGAGCGGGGCGCTGCCGGGATCGACCACGCGCATTTCGCCGCCGGCCGCTTCCTCGAGCTGCATGCCGAAATTCAAGCCCTCCCGGCGCAGCAACTCGGCAATTTCGCCGAGGGCCTTTTCGCCGACGTTCTTGACCTTCAGCAGGTCGTCTTCCTTGTAGCGGACCAGGTCGCCCAGCGTCCGGATGTTCGAATTCTTGAGCGAATTCACCGAGCGCACCGACAGCCCGGCGTCATCGATGGCGCGGTCCAATACGTCGCGCAGCCGGCCGCCTTCGGTCCCGCCGGTCCCGTCAGCGTCACCCTGGACGATTGGCACCTTGCCGAAATCGACGAAGAAGCGGAAGTGCTCCTGCGCGAGCGCCGCCGCATAGGCCACCGCGTCCTCGGGCGAGATCGTGCCGTTGGTCTCGACGGTGAGCGTGAGGCGGTCATAGTCGGTGCGTTGGCCAACGCGCGTTTCCGCCACGGTGAAGTTCGCGCGCCGGACGGGATTGTAGATCGAGTCCACGCGCACGACGTCCACCGCGAGCGTGCGGTCGACCGGATGCTGCTCCGCTTCGACGTAGCCGCGGCCCTTGTTCACGTACAGCTCGCCGGCAATGTCCCGGTCGTCCTGTACCGTGAAGAGCAGCTGGTCGGGATTCACGATCGACACGGAGCCATGCTGCTCGAGATCGCGGGCATAGACGGGGCCAGCCTTCTCCACCTTGAAGCGGAGCACGGCCTCGTCGACTTCGGGCGCGAGCACCAGCGTCAGCTGCTTGAGACGCTGGATGATCTGGTGCACGTCTTCAACGACGCCCGAGATGGTCTGATGCTCGTGCACGACGCCGTCGATGCGGAACGCCCAGACGGCCGCGCCGCGCAACGAAGAGAGCAGCAGCCGCCGCAGCGAGTTGCCGAGCGTATAGCCGTAACCCCGCTCCAGCGGCTGGAGGCGGAACTCGGCGGAATTTGGATTGTCCTCGCGCTTGGTCATCTCGACCAAATGCGGCCGGACCAGCCCCGTCAAATCAAGAGTATTGATCACTTGGAATAGAGCTCGACGATTAACTGTTCTTGTGCGGCAAGCGGAATAGCATCGCGAGTCGGCCGTTCCATCATCTTGCCCAGCACTTTGTCAGTGTCTACTTGGATCCACGAAACCGGTTGCCCACGCCCAAACTGCTCGAGCGCGATCTTTACCTGCACCATCTCGCGGCTCGCGTCGGCGACCCGCACCTCATCCCCGATCCGGACGCGGTAGGACGGAATGTCCAGCACGCTGCCGTTCACGAGAATGTGGCGATGGCGCACGAGCTGCCGCGCCTGCTTGCGCGATGTCGCGAAGCCCATGCGATAGACCAAATTGTCGAGCCGGCTCTCGAGCGCCACGAGCAGCGCTTCGCCCGTCACACCCGGTTCCTTGATCGCGCGCTCGAACAGATTGCGGAATTGGCGTTCGGAGAGGCCATAAATCCGCTTCACCTTCTGCTTCTCACGCAGCTGCTTGGCGTACTCTGATGCTTTGCGGCGCCGGCCGGTCGACTGGCCGTGCTGTCCCGGCGCGTACGCACGGCGCTCGACCGCACACTTCTCGGTGAGGCAGCGTGTGCCCTTGAGGAACAGCTTCGTGTTCTCACGGCGGCACAGCCGGCACACGGGTCCCGTATAACGCGCCATGCTAGACCCGCCGCTTCTTCGGCGGACGACAGCCGTTGTGCGGAATTGGCGTCACGTCACGGATCGAACGAATCTGGAGACCGGCGCTGGCGAGCGCTTGAATCGCGGACTCGCGGCCCGAGCCGGGGCCTTGCACGCGCACGTGGACGCGCTTCACGCCGAGGTTCAGCGCTTCACGCGCGGCCTGCTCCGCTGCGACCGTCGCGGCGAACGGCGTGGACTTCTTGGAGCCCTTGAAGCCGGCCTTGCCCGAAGAGCCCCACGTAATCGCGTTGCCTTGCATATCGGCGATCGTGATGAGCGTGTTGTTGAACGTCGCGGTAATATGCGCGACGCCCTCGGCCTCGACGACCTTCTTGGTCCGTTTGGCGCCGGCTGCCCGTGCTGGTGCTGGCTTCTTTTCTTCCGCCATGTGCCTCTACTTTTTCAAGACGGGCTTCTTCTTGCCCGCAATGGCGCGCCGCGGCCCCTTCTTCGTACGCGCATTCGTGTGCGTGCGCTGGCCGCGCACCGGGAGATTCTTGCGATGACGGGTCCCGCGGTACGTTCCGATGTCCATCAATCGCTTGATGTTCATCGCGGTCTCGGTGCGGAGCGCGCCTTCCACCTTGTAATCCCGCTCGATCACCTGCCGCAGCCGCGCGACTTCGGCATCTCGTAGATCACGCACGCGCGCGTCCGGGCTGATGCCTGTTTCCGCGAGGATGCGAATCGAATTGCTGGGACCGATGCCGAAGATGTACGGAAGCGCGTACTGGATCTTTTTATCGCGTGGCAAATCCACGCCTGCAATACGAGCCATGCCTTAGCCCTGCCGCTGTTTATGCTTCGGGTTGCGTTTGCAGATCACGCGAATGACGCCCCGGCGCGTCACGACTTTGCAGTGCTCGCAGATGGGGCGCACGCTCGAACGTACCTTCAACAGGCTGCTCCGGAAAAGTGAAAATATTCGTGCTGAGCCGTGAACAATAGACGGGGTCATAACTTATCGCAAGGGGCCGTCCTACAATCGATTACGGGGCACTCCGCAGTTCAACGAGTCGCCATTCGGTCGCCACGAACCGGTATCCCAAGAACAACGTTTCGTGTCGCAATTCTGTCGTCCCCGCAACGACATAGCGGCGTGTGAGTTCGATGAACCCCTGCCCCGCCTCCACTTCGCGGATTGCCGTGATATCGAGGCTGCGCTCCTCGGCGGGGCGCAAATAGCGCCGCAGCAGCTCGACGGCTTGCGCCCGGCCCAGGGGCGAGGAGGCATCCGCGCCGGGAATTTGCAGCACCAGACTCGAGCTCTGGCCGACAAGCGCCGCCGCGTCGTGCGCCAAGACGGCCCGCTTAGCGCTCTCCGCCACATCGGGAAGAGTGGCTTGGGCGCTTGCTTGCACAGGGAGCAGCGCGAGGATGCTCAGGGGGACCCAGAGGGAAACGCGCATGGGGGCGTTAATCCCCTGCATCGAGCGCTTCGACCATCCGCCGATACGCGGTGACCGGATCGCGGGCCGCGGTGATGGGGCGCCCAACCACGAGATGCGTCGCGCCACCACGAACCGCGTCGCGCGGCGCAACCGTGCGGATCTGATCGCCGGCGGGATCGTCGGGTGCGCGAATTCCTGGCACCACGATCCATGGCTCCGGCCCGAGCGCTTCCCGGAGCAGGCTGAGCTCCCGGCCGGAGGCAACGACGCCGCGCAATCCTGCCTGCAGGGCCGTACGCGCGAGACGCTCCGCCTCGAATCCCACATCTGGCACGCCCCGGCCGAGGATGCTTTCGAGCTCGCCGGCGTCGTGCGACGTCAGGACCGTCACACCTACGAGCGCCAGCTCCTCTCCGGCGACCGCGCGCGCGGCGGACAACATCGCGCGCCCGCCGAGGGTGTGTGCCGTCGCCATCGACACCCCGATCTCGCGGGCAGCGCTCACCGCGCCGGCGACCACGTTGGGGATATCATGCCACTTGAGGTCGAGAAAGACGCGGATGCCCCGCTGTGTGAATTCCTTTATGAGCGCGGGACCTTCCCGGCTGTACAACACCGACCCGATTTTCGCCCATCGTAGACCGGACAGCCGCGCCGCCAGTGCCAGGGCGTCGCGGCCGCTGGTCAGGTCGAAGGCGACAATCAGCTCAGGCATGCATCATCTCGCGCGCGATGCGTACGGGCAACCGCGGATTGGCGAGCGCCGCGGTTCCGATCGCGACGAGCGACGCGCCTGCAGCCAGATACTCCCGGACATCGGCGGCGCTCCGCACCCCGCCAACGCCGATCACCGGCATGCCGACCTGCTCGCAGACGCGCCGCGTGGCCAGAACACCAATGGGCAACAGCGCGGGGCCGCTCAACCCGCCGCTGCCGTTGCCGAGTCGCTTGTCGAGCAGACCGGGCATGGTGTTGACGAGCGTCACCGCTTCGGCCCCCGCATCACGCGCGACGCGTGCCATGGCGGGAATATCGGGTAACACCGGCGACAGCTTGACTGTGAGCGGCCGTGTCGAGGCGGCACGACAGGCGCGCACCAGCTCGTTGAGCCCTTCCGGCGCCGCTCCAAACTCGAGTCCGCCGGCGTTCGTGTTGGGACACGACGCGTTTACCTCGAAGGCCGTAATGCCTTCGAGCGGCGTGAGCCGTTCGATGACGCGGACATACTCGGCGACGCGCGCACCCGCGACGTTCACGATGATGCGCGCGCGCCGCAGCCGCTGCGCCAGCCACGGCAGCTCGTGCTCGGCCACGCGCTCCACGCCGGGATTGGCGAGTCCCACGGCATTCAGCATTCCGCCCCGGAACTCCGCGACGCGCAGGGGCGCGTGGCCCTGACGCGGTTCCGGCGTCACCGCCTTCGTCACGATGCCGCCGAGCGCATCGAGATCGATCACCTGATCGAGCTCGCGCCCAAAGCCGGCAGTGCCGGCGGCAAGCAGAATTGGATTTTGGAAAGTCGTGCCGAATAGCGCGATCGCGCTCACGGACGCTCCGTCTGCACGGGGCGATCGCGGGCCGGTGCCGGACGATTCACTGGACGAGCCGGCGTGACCCGCGCGCGAGTCTTGGCGGCCGCTGCGCTCTCGGGGTCATCGAGTCCGGGCCCTCGCGGACCCGGCACCGGCAGATCGACCCGGACGCCAAGCGGTGCGGCCACGCCGCGCGAAATCTGCACGCCGAGCTCGCGCGCCAATGAATCCTCCGCCGCGGCATAGGCGACGCTCGCCTCGCCGTGAAACGCACGGGTGTAGGGCGATGCCGGGTAGCGACTTTCCAGGATTGCGGCAATCGAGTCGCGACGATCGGGCAGCACGGCGAGTGCCGCGAGCAACGCCTTCGGCGCGTAGAGCGAGGCGCTATCGGACGCCGCAGCATCCAGGAAGAGCTGGCCCGCCAGCGCGGGCGCGTTCAGCGAGTCGCGTGCGAGCTCCGCGATTCGGAACCGCGCACCTGGCGACTCGGCCATGACCGACGCCCGCCGCACCAGATCGAGCAGCGGTTTTGCGGCCCCGGCGCCGGGCTCGGCGTCGAGACGCGTGAGACTTTCGATGACTGGTGCAAGATCGCTACGCCCCGCGGCGCGCGCGATTTGCACGCGTTGCAACCCGACCAGCGTCGCGCCTGCCTCCGCAGAGGCGACCGGCGCGACGAGAATCGCGCGTCGATATTGCGCCGCTGCCGCGTCGTACTCCCCGGCAGCCAACCGCCGGTCCCCATCGGCGGTCAGGAGCCGAGCCTGCTCCAGGAACGTTATGCGCCGCGTCAGCATGCGATCGAGCGACGCGGACGCGGCCTGCGTTCCGCCGACCGCGGCCAACCGCGCCAGCAGATCCGCACGGTCCGTCTCGAGCTGCGGCTCGGCGCCCAACCCGTCGATTGCCGCGGCCGCCTTGGCCGCATCGCCGGCCTCGAGCAGCGCCCGCACCCGCGCCGGCCCCGCGGCGATTTCGCGCGAGCGATCGAAATGCGCGACTGCCGACCCGTAGTCGAACCGCAACGCCGCCGAGCGGCCGGCGAGATACTCGGCCCGTGAGCGCCGGCCAGCATCGCCGGACGCGAGTGGCAGCCCGAGTGCCACGTCCGCTTGAATGGGATGGCTGCCCGCGACGGCGCATTCCGCGTCGGAGAGGGCCACACGCTCGCGCAGTGCCAGCTCCTTCACACTCTCGCGCGCCCGCGCCAATACGAGGGCCGCTTCCTCACAGGCGCCCGAGCGAGCGAGTCCTTCCGCTTGCAGGACGAGCGCGTCGTCCGCCCAGCGACTTTTGGGATGCCGCGCGACGACGGCCTCCGCCTTCTCCGCGGCGCGCGCCCATTGCGAGCGCGCCTCGGCATCCTGGCCATGCGCCTCAAGATCGCGGGCGTCCTTCGCGAAGTGCTCGGCGCTCCACATCGCATTGTAGTAGGCGCAACCGGATACGCTGGCGATCAGTAGCAGCGCGCTCCATCGGCGCCGGCTCGTCATCGGAGCTGACCGCCTCCACTTCCAGTGCCGATCGCCAGCTTCCGCTCGAATTCCAGCAGGTAGGCAACGATCCCGTCCGCGATCGCAGTGGCGATTTTGTGCTGTCCCTGCGCAGAGCCGATGAAGGCCCCGTCCGTGCGATTGGTCGCGAAGCCCGCTTCCACCAGAATGGACGGGCGTCGCGCGGCGGCGAGCACGAGGAATGGTCCCTGCTGCACGCCGCGATCTTCGCCCGGGTGAATGCCGGCGACCTTTCCTTGGACCAGCTCCGCCAGCCGCGCGGACTCGCGGAGGTATTCGTTGAGCTGCAGGTCGCGCAGAATAAATCCGAGCGGGCCCTCCATCGGCGCCGTCTCGAAGCGGAGCGCATCGTTTTCCATCTGCGCCACACGCTTTTGATCTTCTGTTTTGGCGTCCGAGAGAAAATATGTTTCGACGCCGTTGACGAGCGTTTGCCGGCGGCCCGCAGGCATCGAATTCACGTGGATACTCACAAAGAGATCGCACTCCGCACGGCAGTAGAGCGGCCGAGTCGCCAGGTCGATCAGCGTATCCGTCGCGCGCGTCAGGACGACGTTCAACCCGCGCCGCAGCAATTCGGCGCGCAGCAGCCGGCCGATGCCGAGTGTGATGTCTTTCTCCGTGACGCCGCGCGGGAGCGTGAGTCCCGGATTACCGGGATCGATGCCGCCGTGTCCGGGATCGACCACGATCGTGTGTGGTTGTCGCAGACCGGTCAGGGCGTTGGGTTGTGCCGGCGCGGTCGTCGTGACAACGGGCGGCGGCGGCGGCGCCGCGGGAGCGAGCTCATCCAACCGCGCCAGCCAGGGATCCCAGCGGTAGCGGGTCGACAACAGACGAGGAACCTGGCCGGTCAGCCATTGCAGCGGCAAAAACACGGTATCCCGCGCCACATACGGCGCGCCGACGAGCGGGTACGCGGCGCCTTCGTAGCGCACAAACGGCGACCCGAGATCAAATTCGAACACACGCTCGCTGAGCGTCACGCGCACCGCCGAACCGTCCAGCAATACCGTTGTGCCAAGCGGGCGCCCGAGCAGCACCGCCGCGACGGCGGCCGCGCCCTGCTCGGTGGTGACCGGGACATTCGCCTGGCCGCGCGGCGTGGCGATCAGGACCTGCTGGGGCACCAACGTGGCGAGAAGCCAGAGGAGCATCATGACCGTCTACCCTTCACAACGCGTGCCATCTCGCGTTCGGCCACGCGGCGTTTCAGGTCTTCACGCTTGTCATGTGCCTTCTTGGCTTTGGCGAGCGCGATCGCGACCTTGGCCAGCCCATCCTTGAAGTAGACCTCCAGCGGCACCACCGTGAGGCCCTTCTGCGTCGTGGCCCCCAGCAGTTTCCGAATTTCGCTCTTGTGCAGGAGAAGTTTACGGGAACGGGCGGTAGGCGGATTGTTGTAGCTGCCCGGTGCGTAGTGGGAGATCGTCATGCCTTCGAGCCACACTTCGCCGTTGCGCACGTGGGCGTACGCTTCGTTCAGGCTTGCCCGGCGATCGCGCAGCGACTTGACCTCCGTCCCCGTGAGCACGAGACCCGCCTCCCACGTTTCGAGAAGGTGGTAATCGTGACGGGCGCGCGGGTTCCTCGCGATAGAGATTTTTTCCACGATGACGTGGGCAAGATACGCATTGACTTGGGGTTATACAACGTTCTAGATTGCCGTTCCTCAAAAGTCCCAGCCGAAGTGGTGGAACTGGTAGACGCGCTGGCTTCAGGAGCCAGTGGGCGCAAGCCCGTGGGGGTTCGAGTCCCCCCTTCGGCACTTCGGGCTGCGGGCAGAGGGTGGAAAGAGCGAGGGCCAACGAATGCATCGTTGGCC
>JBHEMG010000166.1:0-12069 GCA_046262715.1 Gemmatimonadales bacterium | reverse complement strand
GGATCTCATCGCCGTCGTACAGCGCGTGCACGACGAGCTCGTTCCAGTCCTCGGCGCACAGCTTCAGGATCGCGATGGCTTCGTCGATCCCGCCCAGATAGGCGTGCGCCTTGCCGAACACCTGCATCGTGACGCGGGGGCGGTGGTGATCTTTGCGCACGAGCTCGCGGGCGCGCACGAAATACTTATCGGAGTAATAGCCTTCCCGCATTTTGTCCGCGGGCAGGTGGAAGATGGAAGGATCGAGGCGCTTGCGTCGCGTCATCAGCGCGGGCCCGGCCACGCGAACGTCGCGGCCAGCGTGTCGCCGGTCGGCAGCGGCAGCTGTCGCCCGACGTTGTTGAGTCGCCCGCAGATCGTGCCCAGCGGCTCGGGCGCGTCGGCCGGCGAGACCCGCAGGCAGATGACGTCGGCATCGAGCGCGAGCACCCGCTCGCGCGTGCCGCGCGCCGGATCGGGACGGATGAGGCTCACGACCAGCGTGGTCGCCCGGCTTTTCAGCACGAGCTGCACTACGCGCGGCGGCTCTTCGATGATGAGGTCCATGGGCCGAGGCGCGCTGACGGTATCGCCGCGGACCAGGTTGAGCGTCACCCGCGCGCGCCGCGGCCGCAACACCGCCTCCATGCGCAAGTCGCGGGTCGAATCGACGAGATCGAATTCCTCGGCCGGACGCGCTTCGCCACCGGCAAATTCGCGGTCGAGAATCAGCTCGACCCAGGCGCCGCGCTGCCGGACGCCGCGCTGGCGTATTCTCGAGCCGAACGGATAGATGCGCGCCGTATCGCTCCAGGCGAGTCGCACGATGCGCCGGTAGGTGTCTTCTTCCCACAGCGGCAGTCCGCGTCGCGATCGCCCCACGTTGCGGCGCGTGAAAAATTCCGCGCTCAGACTGACGGTGTCGCCGATCGGGGACAGCTGAAACAGCGCTTCGACCTCGGCGGTATCGGTGCGCATGGTGAGGCGCATGTCGCTGTCGAGTGGGCCGCTGACCGCGCCACTCGCGAGCACGCGTGGCGCGATGGCGGAGGGTTCGATGATGCGGACGCGATAGGTGAGCCGGGTGCCCGGCCCCTGGAGGGTCGCGACCATGAGGAGGATGCTACTGAACAACGATGGTCCCCCGGGTCTCGTCGAGCGTGGCCCCCGCGCCGGGCCCGCCCCAGCGCCGCGACGCCGCCCAGCCCGCGAGCAGCCCGACGCCGAGTGCCAGCATCACCCACACGAGCAGCGTGCCGGCGCGAATTGCGGGACGGGGCACCACAAACGCGTGCGGATTGCCGGCGGAGCGCGCCAGCGCGACGCGCACCTCGAGCTGGCTGGCGCGCGCGCCGGCGCAGTGGGCGCAGGTCGCGAGATGCTTGGCCAGCGCTGCCCGCTCCACCAGCGACAGCTCGCCGTCGAGCTCGGCGTCGATCTGGACCAGCCATTGCTCATGCGTCGTCGTCTCTGCCATTAACGATCCCCCTCCCCCTCCCCTTCCACTTCGCGCACGCGATAGCGCAACGCGCGCCGCTGCATCCAGCGCACCGCGAATGCATCGACGAGCGAGCGCAGCACGCGGTTCCACATTCCGTACTTGGTGACACCATGCTTGCGGGGCCGGTGCGTGACGGCGACCTCCGTCACCGTGCCGCCCTGCATCTTGATGAGTGTGGGCAGGAAGCGGTGCATGCCGGCAAAGAACGGCAGGGCGCGCACAGCATCGGTGCGGAACGCCTTGAGCGAGCAGCCCGTGTCGCGGATGACTTCTCCGTTGAGCTTGTTGCGCACGCCGTTGGCGATGCGGCTCTGCAGCCGTTTCCACGTCGTATCGCGGCGCGCGGCGCGATAGCCCGCCACGGCGGTCGCGCCCGTCCGCTCGAGCGTTTCGACCAGCCGCGGAATGTCGGCGGGGTCATTCTGCAGATCGGCATCGAGCGTCACGACGATCGGCGCCCGCGCCGCGCGAAAGCCGGCCGCGAACGCTGCGGTTTGCCCCGCATTCCGCTCGAAGGAGATAATCTGCAGCTGGGGGTAGTGGGATCGCAGCGCCTTGAGCGTGTCGAGCGTTCCGTCGGTCGAACCGTCGTCCACGACGATCACCTCGTAGCTCCCGGCGGACCGAGGGGAGCCCGCGAGGGCGGCCGCAATTTCAGCGAGCAGCGGCGCGAGGTTTTCCCGCTCGTTATACGCGGGCACCACGAGCGATAGCTCCACGGGGTGGGAACGATAGCAAGTTGACAGCCGCTAGACGAGTGGGTAAAACCCTAACACTTCTTCAACTTCGGGGGCCGTGGTGTCCGATTCCGTGTCGCGTCGGGATTTTGTCTCTGTTGCCGGCGGCGTCGCGGCCGGCGCCGTCCTGGGCATTCCGCATCCGATGCGCCCGCCGCGCCCGCTGCCACCGTCCTCGCGCTGGGCCGCCAAGCCGGTCGCGATCGCGAGCGCGAACGGTCTGCGCGCCGTGCAGAAGGCGTTCGACATGTTGATGCAGAGCGCGGATACGCTCGACTCCGTCATCGAAGGCGTGAAGATCCAGGAGCTCGACCCCGCCGACGACTCCGTGGGCTACGGCGGGCTGCCCAATGCGGATGGGGTGGTGCAGCTCGACGCTTCGTGCATGCATGGCCCGACGAAGCGCGCCGGTGCCGTCGGGTGCCTCGAGAACATCAAGACGCCGTCCGAAGTCGCCAAGCTAATTCTCAAGTACACGAATCACATCTTCCTGGTCGGCGAAGGCGCCAAGCGGTTCGCGCTGTCGTACGGCTTCAAGGAAGAAGACCTGATGACCGAGCACTCGCGCGAAGCCTGGCTGCGCTGGCGCGCAAATTTGAACGCCGATGACAACTTCATCGACGTGCCCGACTCCGACCACATGACGATTCCGAAAACCGGCACGATCAACTGCGACGCGGTGACGCCCCAGGGTGATATCTCCTCGGTCACGACGACCAGCGGGCTGTCATGGAAGATTCCGGGGCGCGTCGGCGACTCCCCGATCATCGGCGCGGGACAGTACTGCGACAACGAGGTCGGTGCCGCCGGCTCCACCGGCCGCGGCGAATCCAACATCAAGGTGTGCGGCGGTTTCCTGACCGTCGAGCACATGCGGCGCGGCATGAAGCCCACGGACGCTTGCCTCGAGACGCTGAAGCGCGTCGTGGCGGCCACGGAGCCGCGGCTGCTCGATCCGCAGGGCCGACCCAGGTTCAGCCTGAGCTTCTATGCGGTGAACAAGCGCGGTGAATTCGGCTCGGCCTCCCTGTTCCCGAGCCATTACGCGGCGCACGACGGCACGGACGCCAAAATTCGCGACACGGCCTACCTATTCCCGCGCGCCTAAGCCTCGCGCTGCTCGCGCTGCTCGTCTCACCGCTCGCCGCGCAATCGGCCGGGGACGCAGATCCGCGAAAGAATTGGGTCGATCACGTCTATCCCTTCTTCTATTACAGCTCGATCGACGGCTTCTGGCTGGCCGGGCACTACGACTGGTCGAGCCCCATGGGCTTCGCGGATCGCCCCGAACCGAACTTTGGGCGGATCGGCCTCGATATCGGGGCGAGCACCCAGGGCAGCTACATGTTCGTGATCGATGCCCAGGCGCCCGCCTATTGGAACGGCTGGCGTTTGGGCGCGACGCTCGGCTTGACGCGCGCGAACCGCCTCGGCTACTACGGCCAGGGCAACTACACGCATTACGATCGCGACAGTACCAGCGGCCGGTCCTTCTTTTATCGCGTCAGCAGACGCACGCACGGCGCGCGCGTGACGGTGCAGCGGCAGGTGAAGGGTCCGCTGCGTGTGCTCGTCGGCGGGACGTTCGAGCACACCGACTTCCGGGCGCTGCCCGGGGAAAGCGTCTTCCAGCGCGATCGCATCGCGGGGACGATCGGGCCCGACGAGCTGCCGTTCAATGATGCGGTCGCCCGCGCGGGACTCGTCTTCGACTCACGCGACCTGGAGGTGGACCCACACACGGGCGTGTTCGCCGAAGCCCTGATCGCCCAGGGGCGCGGGTACACCCGTACGACCGCGGCGCTGCGAGTCTATGCGCACCCTCTCGAGCGCTTGATCGTGGCGGCGCGCGTCGCCGGTGAAACCATGACCGGGGATCCGCCGCTGTCGGCGCAGCTGACGATGGAATCGAGTGAGGGGCCGGTGGTCGCGCTGGGAGGCTACCACTCGCTGCGCGGCTATCATGACGACCGCTTCGTGGGGCCGGGAAAGCTGATCGGTGGCGTCGAGGCGCGGTACGGCCTGATCTGGGCGCCGCGACTGCTCGAGATACAGCTGTTCGCTTTCTACGATGCGGGCCGCGTGTTCGGTCCGGGTGAGACCGTGCGGCTCACGCGCCAGGGCTTGCATGCCGCGATGGGTGGGGGAGTCGCGATGGCGTTGATGCGCAACACGCTGGTGACGTTTTTCGGCGGGAAAGGCACAGAAGGCGCCGAGGTGACGTTCGCGACCACGTGGGCGTACTAGAGCGGCAGCTCGCGAATCTCCACGCCGCGCTGTTTGAGCTCCTCCACATACGCCTGAAAGGGCACGGCCTCGTCCGGCGTATAGACTCCCGCCGAGCGAATCCGGCCATCGACCTGCATCACACCGGTGATCGCGAGTGAGTAGCCGGTGGTCCGCATCATCGCGCTGATTCCCGTTTGCGGATCGAAGTAATCGAGCAGCTCCCACGCGACGCGGTGACCGTTGCGGCCCGTGACCTCGACGCGCAAGGCGACGAGATCGCGGCCGTTGGGCTTGGTGAGATGCGGCGACACGGCGGCGATGAAGACGTCGCGCGGCACGACATCCACGCCCTTCACGCGCAGCGCCTCGTTGGCGAGCAGTCCCAGCTCGCGCATGGGCCGCATGATCGCCACGTGGCCGGGGTAGCGGAGCGTCTTGTATTCCATCGTCCGGACCTTGCCGCGGTACGCCCACGGCATGGTCGAGATGCCGCCGCCGGTGTGGAACGCTTCGAGCGTCCCCACGGGACTCGGGAAGGCGACTTGCTCGAGCTCCGAGAGGGCGTCCACGCGCTCCGGCCGGCCCTCGCGCAGCACCCAGGACGGCGTCGTGTAGTAGTCGAGGGCGCCTTCGAGTGAATAGACGATCTGGTAGTTGAGCGGGGGCTCGGGGCTCTGCGGCAGTCCGCCGACGAAGATCTTAACCGTCTCGGCGTCGCCGACGCGCCGAATGCCCTCGGCCGCGATGATGTTGACCATGCCGGGCGCGAGTCCGCAATCGGGGATGACGGAGACGTGTTTCTTTTGCGCGGCGGCGTGCAGCGTCTTTTGTTTCTGCACGATTTCGGTATTCCCGCCCAGATCGGCGCAATGCAAGCCCATCGCGACCGCGGCTTTGGCGACCGGATAGTTGAAGTAGTACGGCAGCGCGTTCATGACGGCGTCATGGCCGCGCATCAGCGCGCGCAGCGTGGGGGATTTCTTCGCATCGAGCCGGGCGGTCACGAGGCGCTTGTGTTTCTTCTTTTTCAGAAACGCCGCCGCGCGTGCCGGGTGCAGGTCGGCGAGCGTAACACGCTCGATCTCGGGCCGCTGCAGGAGATCGTACGCGCAGGCAGAACCCTGCAGCCCAGCGCCCAGCACAAGCATGCGCATGCGAGACTACTCCGATGATTGTTGGGGAAGTGAAGCGGCCGAAAGCTAGTAGATTCGCCCCCGTGTCGCATCCGGGTACCGCCGATCTTACGCGCCAACGCCTGATTCGCGCCGCGCTCGAGCTGTTCACGACGCGCGGCTATCACGACACGACCACGGCACAGATCGCGAAGAAAGCCGGCGTCGCGGAAGGGACGATCTATCGGCATTTCGCGAGCAAGCAGCAGCTCCTCAACGAGTTGTATCGGGCCGCGCAGCGCTGGGCGACCAAGGTCGCACAGGACACGCCGCGCGACGCCGAGGCCGAAACCGCGCGGGCGCGGTTGGCGTCGGTCGCGCACGGGCTGGTGGAAGGAGCGGCGCATGAGACGGCGATCGTGAAGCTCGGTCTATTGGAAACGCTGGGCCCGGTGCTGGACGATGACAGCCGCAAGACGGAGCGCGAGTTCCGCGCGGCGATCGAGCGGATCGTGGCTGAGGGAAAAGCGCAGGGCGCGGTGCGCGCCGGCGTGGCGGAAGTGTGGGCGGGGGTGTGGCTGGCGACGATCAGTCACGCACTGCAGAAGATCGTGTCCACCGACTGGAAACCGGGCGACGCGAGCGTGCGGCTGGTGATTGAAGCAGCCTGGCGCGCCATCAGCGTCTGATCAGGCGCCGGCGGCCCGCCGGAGCTCGAACAATGCGATTTCCGCCGGCACGAACACGCGCAGTGGCACGCCCACCACGCCGATGCCGCGGCTCACGTACAACTGACTCGTCCCCTGCGTGAAATGTCCCATGACGTACTTCGTGATCAGGCGTCCCGGTGACCACCCGACGACCGGCAAATAGAACTGGCCGCCATGAATGTGGCCGGCGAGCGTGAGGGGAATGCCGCGGGGCGCGGCGCCATCGAAGGCGCCGGGACGATGGGCGAGCAGAATCCGGAACGCGTCCCGCGCCGGGGGCGTCAGTTGCAGCGCGGCGGATAGGTCGTCATGCTGCGGATCGTCCGCGCGCCAGTTGCGCGGGTCGTCGATGCCGACGAGGGCCAACGCCGCGCCGCCCCGCTCGATGACGTGCGACCCATTCTTCACGAAGACTTGCCCCGCGTCGCGAACGCCTTTGATCACCGCGTCCTGACCGGTATAGCGATCGTGGTTGCCGAGCACCGTCACCACACCGAGCGGGGCATGCAGGTCGCGGAATGCCCGCACGTAATCCGGGATGAAGGACTGGGAGATATCGATCATGTCTCCCGTCTGGACGATGAGATCGGCGCCCAGGGCGTTCGTGATGGCCACGATGTCGCGCATTTTCGTCTCGGACATGTGGATGCCCGCGTGGACGTCGGAGAGGTGCGCGATTCGCAGCCCATCCAGTGGAAGGGGCAGATCGGGGAACCCTAGAGTTCGCCGTGTCACCGAGGGCAGACGCTCGGCGCTCCAAATGCCGTACGCCGACAGCCCGATCCCCGCGGCGGCGTAGGTGTACGTCGCGCGGGCGAGGAATTGGCGGCGAGAAAGGGCGGTTGGGCGGTAAGGCGGTTGGGCGGTAGGAGGAGCGTGCAGTTTACGAACCGTCCACGCGCCTACGCGCCACAGGCCCTTGATCAGCACATAGACCGTCACCAGGCCGCAGAATATCCAGCCCAAGAACTGCCAGGCGATCCACGGTGCGATATACGGAACGCGACTGATCGCCCACAGCGTCCCGGAGAACATCCGCACCGCGACGATGACCCATGGGATGTTGCAGACGACGAACACGACGGCGAGCGCGCGGCGAATCGTGCGTGCCCGCGCCGGCTGCGCGGGGTCCGGAAGCCGTTCGCGCAGGTAGAGATAGAGCAGGATTTGAGGCGCGGCGAACAGCAACAGATAAATTAGAGCCATGTCACCCCGTACGTGGTTGTTCGCGTTCCCGGTGCTGTGCGCCGCGTCACTCGCCGCGCAACGGAACGCGCCCGCGCCAGTCGATCGCCAAATCGTCGCCGCAGGTCTCTGGGCGGAGGCCCGTTACAACTATGCCTACTGGGACGCGGCGCGTGCGAATTGGGACTCAGCCTTCGCGGCAACAGTCACCTTTGCCGGCGCGCGACACACGGATCTCCAGTTCTTCCAGCAGCTGCAGCGCTGGGCCGCGCTATTGAACGACGGCGCGCTCGAAATCCTTCCGCCGCCCACCGTCGGCGCCCGCGTCGCTCGCCCGCCACTGGAGATTCGCAGCATCGAGCGCCGGCCGTTCATCATGGACTACGCGACCAACGATGAGATGCGCGTCGCGCGTCCGGAGCGGTTAGCGGAGATCCTCGCCGTGCAAAGCATCCCCGCGGCCGACTGGATCCGCGACTCGGTGCTCCCGGGGATTTCCGCCGCAACGGAAGGTAGCCGGTGGGAGCGCGCCGTGGCCCGAATGCTGGGGGGTGAGCGCGGGACCGCTCTGCACTTGCTGCTCCGCCTTCCCGGCGGGGCGGAACGCGGGGCGAGCGTCACCCGCAGCGTGGCCCTCACCGAGCGCTGGCCCATCGAGCAGCCCGCGCTCGAAGCCGATACGCTGCCCGACGGCGTGCTGTGGATTCGTGTGAACGCGTTTGTCGATCCCGATATCGTGGCGCGGTTTGACCGTGCGCTGGGCGACGCGCCACTGGAAGGGCCGCGGCATCGCGGGTTGATCATCGATTTGCGCGAAGCGGCCTGGACGGCCGGCGGCCGCGCGTTGGGCTATACGCTGCTCGGCCGCTTGATCGACCGTCCGTTCCTGACGTCGGAGCGGAAGACACCGCAGTATCGGCCTGCCTATCGCGGCAACGATTCTCCCGATTCGGCAGGCGCGTGGTCGAGCGCGCCGTCCGACACCATCTGGCCGCCAGCCCGGCGAGAGCGCGTGCCGTATACGGGTCCCGTCGTGGTGCTCGTGTCGGAACGGACCGCCGGGCCGGCGGAGGATTTTCTGGTGGCGTTCCACGCCGGCAAGCGCGGTCCGATCATCGGAGAGGCGTCGGCGGGAAGCACGGGCCAAACCATCGTGGTACCGCTCGGGGCGGGATGGCACCTGCGGGTCACGGTGTCGCGCGATGCGTTCCCCAGCGGCAAGGAATTCGCGCGGACGGGCATCGTGCCTGATCTGCCGGTCCCAGTGCGGGTCGAGGACATTCTCGCGGGACGAGACGCGGCGCTGGAGCGCGCGCGTGCCTACCTGAGCGAGATCGCGCGCCGCTAGCGCTCGAGCTGCGCCCGGAAAAACGTGATCACCGCCCGCCACGCGCTGTCGGCCACCTCGGGCTTCTCGCGCGTGCGCAAAAAACCGTGCCCGACGCCCGGATAGATGGTGTAGCGATAGTCTTTATGCGCGGCCCGCATCGCGGCAGCCGCATCAGGCAACCCCGCGTTGATGCGCGCGTCGTTCTCTCCGTACACGCCCAGTCCCGTAGCGCGAATCTTCGCCATGGCCGCTGTGTCCGGGCTCGGCCCGTAACAGACGACGACCGCCTTGAGCGCCGGGACGTTCGTCGCGTAGCGGAAGCTCTCACCGCCACCCCAGCAGAAGCCGATCACGCCGATCGCGTCGGCGCGCGCCGAACGGACGGTCTTGAGATACGCGCGGGTCGCCTCGAGGTCTGCCGTCACCGTATCGGGATTCAGCGTCGCGATCAGTTTGCGCGCGGAATCGGGGGAGGAGGGCGTGCCGCCGCGCCGCGACAGCAGGTCCGGGGCGATCGCGACGAAGCCGTCCTTCGCGAGCTGCTCCGTCGTTTGCCGGATGAAGTCCGACATGCCGAAGATCTCATGAATCACGATTACCGCGGGCGCGGGCTGCGGGCGCTCGGGATAGGCGATGTAGGCAGTGACGGTGTCGGGGCCGCTGGTGTACTTTACGTACTCGGCGTGGATGTCGAAGGGCGGATGGGCCGGTGGGCTGATGGGCAGAAACGCCACGGCACCAACGAGCGCCACGCCAAACAGCCCAACTGCCCATCCGCCCATCCGCCTATCGTTCTTAGCGCCCATACGTCACTCTCCAGATTTTCCCACCCATATCATCGCTGACCAGCAGCGATCCATCCGGAAGCACAAGTAACCCGACCGGACGGCCCCAGCGCGAGCCGTCGGGCAGCTGCCAGCCGACGATGAAGTCGTCGACGCCGCTCGCGCGCCGCCCGCTCGAGTCCACCTGCACGCGCACGACCTTGGCGCCAGTCGGCACCGACCGGTTCCATGAGCCGTGCAGCGTCACAAACGCGTCGCCGCGATAATCGCGCGGGAATTGTGTGCCCGTATAGAAGGCGAGCCCGAGGGGCGCCGAATGGGCTTGCACGGTGATGGCGGGCGGCTCGATCTGCGAGCAGTCTGCCGACCCGTACTCCGGATTGGGCTTGCCGGGGAGATAGCACTGCGGCCAGCCGTAAATGCGGCCGTCCTTGATGATGTTGATGTGCTCGGGCGGGATGTCTTCGCCAAGGTCATCGCGATCATTGTTGCCGCCCCACAGCTCGCCCGTCGCCGGATTGAAGGCCATGCCGACCGTGTTGCGGAGTCCCTTGGCGAATATCCGCCCGCCGGAGCCGTCGGGATTGAACTGGGTCACGGCGGCGCGCATCGAGTCGCGCTCATCGCACAGGTTGCAAGAGGACCCGACCGCGAGATACAACTTGCCGTCCGGGCCAAAGAGAATCGTCCGTGTCGCGTGTCCGCCGGCGGGAATCTGCGGGACGACGGTGACCGGCGGGCCGCCGTTCGGATCGAAGCGCTTCACGTCGCGCTCTTCGGCGACGTACAACGTCTCGCCCCGGAACGCGAGGCCGAATGGGCCGTGCATGCCGCGGGCGATCGTGACGGCGGTATCGGCGACGCCATCATGGTTCGCATCGGTGAGCTTCACGACCAGGCCCGAAGCCGGCTGCGACGCGTACACCGCGTTGCCGGGGCCGAGCGCCAGGTAGCGCACGCCCTGCAGATGCTGCGCGTAGACCGAGATTTTGAACCCGGGGGGCACACGGAGCGCGCGATCCTGCCCTGCCGCGGGCGCGGGACTGCGGCAGGCGATGGCGATCAAGACGACACTAATTGCGGCTCGCATATACTCCCTCGAGGGCAGTGTGGCCTTCGGGCATGCGCTCGCGGCTGGCCAGCGCTTCGGCCGCGGCGCGCTCCACCCGCGCAGTGATCTCCTGCTCTATTTCCTCGAGCGTTGCGGCGGAGACGCCTTCTTCCTTCAAATACTCCTCATATTGCCCGATGGGATCACGCTGACCCCATGTGGTAAACAACTCGGCCGAAAACGTTTCGCGGGCCTCGCGCTCGTCGTGGGTCGCATGTCCACCCATGCGGAATGTGTCCGCGAGCAGCAGGGCGGGCCCATTTCCCGCGCGGCACCGGTCGGCCGCGATCCGTGTGGCGGCGTACGCATCCAGCACGTTGTTGCCGTCGAATCCCGTGCCCCAGATCCCGTAGCTCGCGGGCCAGTCCCTGAAATCCGCCGGCAGATGGTGCTGCTCCAGACGGGTGCCGAGCGCGACCTGATTGTTCTCTATGATGAAGATCGCGGGGACGTGCTGGACTGCGGCGAAGTTGGTGCCCTCGTGCGCCGCCGCGGTATTCACCGAGCCGTCGCCGACCCAGGTGAGCGCCACCCGCGGCTCGCGCTTGATCTTGAAGGTCAATGCGATGCCGCTGATGACCGGCACCATGTCCCCCACGTGCGAGATCGGCTGGAGCACGCCCTGCGCGAAGGATCCGACGTGCAGGTCGCGCCCCCCGCTGGGCGAATCGGCGGTGGCGAGATAGGCGCGCAGCATGTCGGCGATCGACATCCCCATCTCACAACAGGCGGCCGCGTTGCGAATCATCGGGGCGACGATGTCCTTGCCGCGCTCGAGCGCCTGGACGGGACCTACCGTCGTCGCTTCTTCCCCAGTGCCGAGCCACGCCTTGGAAATGACGCCGGTGCGGACCCAACGCTTCAGCTCGATGTCGTGCAGGCGCGCCCGCAACAGCCCGCGATACAGCTCGACCTTCGCGTCAGGCGACAGCGCCTGAATGATCTGCGCGCGTTCGGGATTTGCCTCGATGGTGGCGCGGAAGCGCCGGACGAGGGCGGGGTCCGGCTTCCAGGCTACGTACTCCGGTGGGTCGAATGCGGGGAACCGCTTCACGGCACGCCGGCGGCACTCCGGCCGAGGACCTGTCCATCGCGCTTGAAGACGCGCCCGTCCTTCATGACGAACGAGACGGTTTCGAGCACCTGGATATTGTCGAGTGGGTTGCCTTGCACCGCGACGACATCGGCGCGTTTCCCCACCACGATGGTGCCGACATCCCGCTCGACGCCCAGCAGCGTCGCGCCGCTTGCGGTGCCCGCGACGATCGCCTGCATCGGCGTCATACCGTAGCGCACCATCAGCGTGAACTCGCGCGCGTTGGTGCCGTGCCGCATCACGCCCGCGTCAGTGCCCAGCGCGATCTTCACGCCCGCATCGAGCGCCAGCTTG
>JBHEMG010000165.1:0-8685 GCA_046262715.1 Gemmatimonadales bacterium | reverse complement strand
GGATGAGGCCCAAGAGCTGGCCCCAGAATAGCGTCGGTAAGTCGCCGATTTTATCGATAGTTTTCTTGGCAAAAAAGTCAGCGCATCCCCACCCGAGCATCCCCAGAAGGCCGGCCGTAATCGCGGTGAGAAGCGTGGTTTCCATCTCGTCCAGCGCTTCGAACTCGCGCACAACGCCGTCCCCCCCGGTGCGCTTGCCATTTCCGCCGCTCCCGCGGCGCAGCGCGTATGTCCGCACGCGCAGCGGGTGCTCCATCTCCAGCACCTCGATCGGGGTGTTCCGCGTGTTCGACATCCCCACGTGCGCGCCCGACGGGCCGCTCGCGCCCCGGCTCGCCCCCTGCCCACCGCCGATCGTCTCGTAATACGTCCATGCCGAGCTCCCGAACGTCACGTTGTTCATCGTTCCCTGCCCGAGCGCGGGCACCGGACAACCGCCGGCCGCGAGCGCCCGAAACACGGTGTCGGCGATGCGCTGTGACGTCTCGACGTTGCCCGCGGCGACTGCGCTCGGGGCACGCGCGTTGACCAGGCATCCCTCCGGCGCGCTCACTCGAATCGCGCGCGCCACGCCTCCGTTCATCGGCACATCCTCGGGGAGCAATGTGCGCACGACGAACATCACCGCGGATCGCGTTACTGCGAGCGGACAGTTCACGTTTCCGGCCGCGGTGCCGTGGGAGCCGGTAAAATCGGCGTGCAGGACGCCGTCGTTGATGGCGAGACTCACTCGGATGATGATATCTCGATCCGTAATGCCGTCGCCCTCCAGGTAATCGGCCGCCGTCGCCGGCTGCACGAGTGGCAGGCGGCGCAGGCCGGCTTTCGTGCGACGCTCGGCATAGTCGAGCAGCTCGCGTACCGCCTCGCAAAGGTCGTTCCAGCCGTACCGGTTGGCGAGCCAGCGCAGTCCCTCGGCGCCACGCTCGACAGCCGCGCGTTGCGCCGCGAGGTCCCCGCGCCGTGTCCCCGGCGTCCGCACATTGGCCAGCAGCAGACGCTCCAGGTCGGGCGTGTAGCGCATCGGCGGGATGATGAGGCCTTCCTGGTACAGCTCCCGCGCCCCAGCCGGCATGCTTCCCGCGGTCATCCCGCCTACGTCCGAGTGATGCGCGCGGACGACGCTATAGCCACCGATCTGTCCCTCGATGTCGATCGCGCCGATCAACGTGAGATCGGGTAGGTGGCTCCCGCCGGCATAGGGATCGTTGAGAAGAAACATCTCGCCGGGGAGCGGCTCGAGCGCGCGCACGGCCGCGACCGCCTCGGCCAGGGCGCCGAGGTGCACCGGGATGTGTGCGGCCTGCGCGATCATTTCACCGTCGGCGGCGAACAATGCGGCCGACGCATCGCGCCGCTCGCGGATGTTGGCCGACAGCGCGCTGTATATCAGTACCAGTCCCATTTCTTCCGCGACGGACGCGAATGCTTGCGATATCACCTCGAGACCGACGGCGTCGAGCTTCATGCGCGCTCCACAATCACGGCGCCCGACTCATGCACCACACCGCGCCAGCCCGGTTCGATCAGCGCGGTGGCATCGTGACCCGTGAGAACAGCGGGGCCGCTGATCTGCTGCCCCGGCGGCAACTCGTCAAGCGACCAGACATCCGCCACGACGATGCGGCCGTCGCGTAACGTGATCTTGCGACGCCCGGCGCATGGTTTGCTCACCCCAGCTCGACCGAGGGCGGAGCGACCCGCTGGGCGCTCCGCGACAACGCGCAGGTTCACGACTTCGACCGGCTGGGTGGGATCGGTATGGCCGTGCCGCCGCTGGTGTTGCGCGCGAAAGGCAGTGCCGAGAGCGGCGGGATCGTCAGTCGGCGCGGGAACCGTGACCTCGTAGCCCTGCCCCGCAAAACGGCAGTCCGCATAGCGGGTCAGGCGGGCGCCGGCCAACGTGCCCGACGCCGCGGCGAGGAGCGGAGCAAAGCGCTGGCTGAGTGTGTGCGCGTCCAGATCCGTCGTCGCGCGGTGCAGCGAGCCGAGCACGTCCACGCGCTCCGAGGCGGCGGCGAGACCGAGGGCGCTGAGGACGCCGGGATGTGGAGGAATGACCACGCGCGACATCCCGAGCGCATCAGCGAGTGCGCACCCAAACAACGGCCCGGCCCCGCCGAACGGCAGCAACGCCATGCCGCGCGGATCGATCCCGCGCGCGACGCTCACGCGCTTTAGCGCGCGCGCCATCAGCGCGGTCGCCACGGCGATGATGCCCGCCACGGGGAGTCGCGCCAGTGCCTCGCGGGCTGCTTTGGGATCGAGTCGCACAGTGTCCGCCAAAGCCTGGCTCGGATCGAGCCAGCCGAGCACGAGACATGCGTCCGTGACCGTCGGCTCCGTGCCGCCACGGCCATAGCAGGCCGGCCCGGGTTGCGCGCCGGCGCTGCGGGGCCCGACACGCAGCGCGCCTCCTTCATCGATCGCGGCGATGCTGCCGCCGCCCGCGCTCACAGTCTCGATGAGAATGGACGGGAATGCGATGGGGATACCCGCGACCGTCTCGCTTCCTTCGCTCACGGCCGCGCCGCCGATCACGAGACTCGCGTCTGCGCTCGTGCCACCCATGTCGAGCGTCAAGAGCTCGGTTTCTCCCACCGCCTCCCCCACGAGTTGGGCGCCCACCACGCCGCCCGCGGGGCCCGACAGCGCGAGACTCGCCGCGCGCTGCGCCGCCTGTTCCGGATCGAGCGTGCCACCACTCGACGTCATGATGCGGAACGATCGCACGCCGCGGTCCTTCCCCACCGACGCCGTGCTGGCGACGTAGGAGCTGACCTTCGGCCTGAGGTATGCCTCGGCGGTGGTCGTGCTGGTGCGCTCGTACTCGCGAAATACGGGCAACACCTCGTGGCTGGCGGCAACCGGGATGCCGGGGAGCGCGGCACGCAAGCGATCAGCCAGTGTACGCTCGTGGCTGGAATGTCGGAACGCAAACAGCAAGGCGATGGCGATCGATTCGGGCGCGCGCGCGCGCACCTCCTTGATGACCCGCGCGACCTCCGCCCCGGACAGCGCCTCGATTACGCCGTCCGGGCCCATGCGCTCCTGCACGCCTATCACGTCCTCGCGGGCGACGAGCGGCGGCGCGTGATCGCGGGCGAGATCGTACAACGCCGCGCGATCCTGGCGACGCAGCCAGAGCAAGTCCTCGAAGCCGGCGGTGGCGACGAGCACCACGCGCGCGCCTCGGCGCTCGAGCAGCGCGTTGGTGGCCACCGTCGTCCCGTGAACGAGAACATCGATGGGGACGGCCGCTCCGAAGGCATCGAGCGCCCTGAGCAGCCCGACGCTTGGGTCGTCTGGCGTACTCGCGACTTTGCGGATGGAAAGCGTGCCGTCGGGATGGACCGCGACCAGGTCGGTGAAGGTGCCACCGACGTCCACCCCCACTCGCATCATGGACGGAAGCGACGCTGGAGCAGCAAGGCGGCGCCGCCGAGCGTGAGCACGACGACGAGTGTCCCCACCCAGTCGCCCCACCGCACGTACAGCGGCACGGTATCGCTGGTAATCAACATCCCGTTGACGATCGTGTCGGCATCGAGCCTGGTCTGATCGTAGCTGCGGCCCAAGGGATCCACGAACTCCGAGATCCCGGAATTCGCCGCGCGCGCGACGCCCATGCGTGTTTCGATCGCCCGCAATACCAGGTGCGACGCGTGTTGTCGCGGCGCCGTGGTGTGGCCGAACCAGGCATCGTTCGTGATGTTCACGAAGAAATTCGCGCCATGCGCGCGATACTTCCTGGGCAGATCTTCGAACGCCGACTCATAACAGACGACCACGCCGAACCGGCCCAGCGCGGTCGCGTACAACGGCTCTGTCGTGCCGGGCGTGAACCCGCCGGACCAGCGCGCCAGGCCGGGAAGGGCGCGGAAGACGCGCACCGGGACGAATGGCACGCGTTCCGTCACGGGAACGAGATAGTGCTTCGCGTACACGGGGAACGGGCGCCACTGACCAGTCGAATCGATCAGGAGTGCGGCGTTGTAATAAGGATCGAGCTGGGTGCGCCAGGTGGGATCGGACCAGACCACTCCCGTGAACACCGGGACGCGCGCGTCGCGCGCCACCGCCGTGATGGCCGCCTCCCACTTGGGGCGCCGCCAGAGAAAGTCGGGAATCGCGGCTTCCGGCCAGATCAGCAGCTGCGGCCTCGGCGTCTGTGCGAGCAGCCGCTGCGACTGTCCGATCAGCGTCCCCACCACGCTGTCGGCGTGCGCGGGATCCCATTTTTCGTTGAATCCTTCGTTGGGCTGCACCATCCCGACGACGCCGACATTGCGCAGCGGCAACGTCTTCATCCGCCACGCGCCGTACCCCCACGCGATCACGATCGAAAGCAGGACAGGCGCGAGTCGTCGCGCGACTCCCCAAGCCTTTCCCCTTCCCTCGTCTCCCGTGCTCAGGAACGCTTCGACGATGACGACATTGCACCACGCCAACCACAGCGTGACGCCTCGCGCCCCCGCGATGTCGGCCCATTGCACCAGCACGGGCGCATCTGCGAGCGACGTGCCAAGTCCCAGCCATGGGAAGCGCACGTCTCCCAGATGCCCGATGAGCCACTCCAGCATGGTCCACGCAACGGGCAGGACGACCCACACCGGCACCACGGGCGCCGCGAGCCGGACGCGTACGACGAACCAGAATATCACGCCGGTGAACAGGCCGAGGATGGCGATGGTCGCGAGATAGCCCAGCGCCGAGAATGGAGTGAAGTGCCAAAGCGCGACGACCAGCCAGTACAGCACGAGCGCATTGGTCGCGAGCCCATACCACCATCCCCACCGGAACGCGCCGCGAGGATCGGCGGCGATCACCGACCGCCGCAGCAGCAGGACCGCCGGGGTAATCGCGAAGAAGCTGAGGATGGGAAGCGGAAACGGCGGGTAACTGAAAAACAGCGCGAGCGCGCCCAGCGCTACGAGGATCACAGCAAGACGTCGCGTCCTTCGTCCGCCGAACGGTAAATCGCGTCCAGCACCCGCTGCAACGCCAGCTGATCGCGCGGAGGGGCGGCGTTCACGTCGCCTTTGATCACCGCGAGAAAGTACATCCACTCGGCCCGATACGACTGAATGAACTGGGTCTCACGACCGGTGCCGCCCGTCGGAGTCACGTCCTGTACCTGGCCATGCTGCTCGCGGAAGATGCGCAACGGCTGGATCATCGCAGAGCCCTTGGCACCCAGGATATCAAACCAAAAGCGCTCGCCCTCACCGAGGTGCCGCCAGCTTACGTCCACGGCGATCGAGACTCCGTTCTCGCAGACGATCAACACCGATCCCATGTCTTCGAGGGCGTCTTTCGCGGGGCGGGTGAGATGCGCCGAAATGCGCTTGGGCGTCGGCCAGCCAGCGAGCCACATGCCGAGATCGATCAACGGCAGCCCCAGATCGAGCACGGCGCCGCCACCGGCCTGCTCGGGCCGCAGGCGCCATCCGAGCATCTGGCGGCTCGGCTGGAACGTGTACCAGCCACCCCGCACCGCTTGGAGACCGCCCAGGTCGCCTCCGGCGAGGAAGCCGCGCACCGCTTGGACGTCGGAGCGGAAGCGATGGTTCATCCCTACCATCACGCGTTTGCCGTGTTTGTCGCTGGCGGCGAGCACACGCTCCACACCGGAAAGCGTCAACGCCAGCGGCCGCTCGCACAGCACGTGCGCCCCGGCCGCGAGCGCCGACACGACGTGGATTTCGTGCAGGTGATTGGGCGTGCAGATCACCACGACGTCGACGTTGGCATACCGCAGCACTTCCTCGATGTCGTCGTAGGTGTCTTTCACCTCGAAGCGCGCCGCCAGCGCCTGCGCCTTGCCGACGTCGTTGTCGCAGATCGCCGCGACCTCCACGCCGGGCAGTCGCCGCAGCACCGGCAAATGGGCAACCTGGGAGATCGCGCCCGCCCCGATCACACCGACGCGAATCGGATCGTTCATTTTCTCGTCCCTGCTCCCGGCTCCCTGCTTCCCCGCAACCGGTACATGATGCCGGTTCGCAGGCTCGCCGTGCGCAAGCCGCTGGAGAGCACGCCGCGCCCGTCCACCGTGAAGCGCCACGCCGGGGACAGATTGAACTCGAACCCCATGGTGCCGTTGAGTCCCGCCGTGATGACGTCGAGCGCGTCCTCGACGAACGTTCCGTTGATCGCGCTCCCGCTGCCGTTGCGCAGGTGGATGCTGACGCCGGTCCCGATATAGGCGGTGATGCCGTGCCCCTGCGGAAAGACGAGCTGAAAATCGACATCGCCGATGAGGTCGCCGAGTGAAATCTTCCCCACGCTGATGCTATCGTCGCCGGAGGGGTCGATGATGATGCTGTCGAGCCGATCCTCGAAACGGCGGCGCGCCTGCTGATCGAACTGCGAGTGAAAGTACGACAGGCCGAGCAGCAGTCGGACGCGCGGCGCGATCCGGCCATAGTCGATACGCAGCCCACCCACCGTGGTGCCGGTGAGCTCCGAGGCGCCGAGGATGCCGAAGTCCACCTGTATCCCCGAGAGCCGGAGATCGTCGTAGGAGAATTGGTTGAGCACGCCTTGGGCGGACAAATGGGCGGATGGGCGGATGGTCAGCAACACAACCACGAGCATTGCCCAACGGCCCATCCGCCCATCCGCCCATCCGTCCATCCTAGTAGAGCTTCTCAATCTTCGTCCCCGGAAAATACGTGCTGAGAATGGCCCGATAGTCCTGGCCCGCCCGCGCGCGACCGATCGCGCCCCACTGACACATCCCCACGCCGTGTCCCGAACCCGCCCCCGCCGCGACGAGCCTCGTGACCGCGCCATTGGCCTTCGAGACCGTCAACTGAAACGCGGCGCTCTGCAGCAGCCGGTCCGCATCGGGACGTAGCACCGAGCGAACCTCCGGCCCCGGAACGCGTACGTCGCCGCGCTCGAACACGATTCGCAGCTCTCCCACACGTCCGGACCGCGTCTTCCGGCTGACGGTCACATCGGTGATGCGCTGCATGCCATCGCCGGCCAGGGGCGTCACGCGGGCCAATGTCCGCGACAATATAGCGCGGAGCTGGGAGGCGTCCCATTCTTCGCGCCAGCGAAATCGGGGCGAGATGTCGCAGTAGTAACGACCGCCGCCGCGGGCGTCGGATACGGGTCGCAGATACGGCCGGCCGCGCGCGGTCGCAAACGCCTCCTCGACGCCCGCGGTGCTGGCTCCGCAGGTTGAATGGAAATACGCGTCGATCACGTCGCCGTCGTAGCGCAGTACCTGACCCACAGTGAGGCGCACAGCATCCCACGCCTGCGCCGTCTCCACCGCCACGCCCAGATAGACCTGATCGCGCGTATCCGCGTACGCGTCGAAGCCGAACGCCTCCCACCGGCCGCGATTCCTGATCGCGAAACTGCGGGAGACCACCGCCTGCGCGAGCACGGCGGCGAGCTCGTCGGATCGGCGCGATCCAATTTCTGGACCGACCACGCCGGCGAGATAGCTCTCGACCGCGACCCGATTCACCACCGTCAGCCCGCCGGGACCGGACGAGATGCCGATCCGGCCGCGGTAGCGCCGGCCGTTCGCGATAACGAAGCGGTTCTCCGTGACGTTCACGACGGCGATGCCACGCAGCGGCTCGGTACGGCTGCCGTCTGGTCGCACCAGCCGCAGTCGCGAGCGGTCGGCGGAATCGGGCTCGGCCACCCAGCGCACACCCGCCGGCACGGAGCCGACGGCGACGCCGCTCGTGGCGTCCGAGATGAACAGCTCGCCGCCGTCCGGCCCGCCGATCGAGGCGTTGGCCGATCCCACCGCGAGCCCCACGCGCAGCTCGGGTTCCGCGCTGGGCGTCGCGGGTGCGCCAACCGGACGGACCCCGCACGCCGCGGCCGCCAGGAGCAGCGCGCTGCTAACGAGCGCGTGCTTCGCCAAGCGCGGCATCGAGCTGCTCGATGGTGAAGTCGATGTCCGCGTCCGTATGGGCGCTCGAGACGAAGCCGGCCTCGAACGCCGACGGCGCCAGAAACACGTCGCGGGCAAGCGCCGCCTTGTGCCAGCGCGCGAACAATGCGGTGTCGGAAGTCTTTGCGTCTGCGTAGTTGCGCACCGGCCCACGTGTGAAGTAGACGCCCCACATGGAACCGGCATGGTCGGCCGTCAACGCCACATCGTGCCGACGTGCCGACGCCCGTAATCCATCCACCAACCGGGCGGTGCGCGCCGCGAGCATCTCGTAAAATCCTGGTGCGTCTGTCTCCCGCAGCGTGGCGAGTCCGGCGGCCATGGCAACGGGATTCCCCGAGAGTGTGCCCGCCTGATAGACCGGACCTTCCGGCGCAATACGCCGCATGAGATCCGCGCGTCCGCCATAGGCCCCGACCGGAAAGCCGCCGCCGACGATCTTGCCCAGCGTCGTGAGATCGGGGCGGATCTGCAGCCGTTCCTGCGCGCCTCCCGCGGCGACGCGAAACCCCGTCATCACCTCATCGAAGATCAACAATGCTCCATGCCGGTCACACAGCGCCCGCAGCGCGGGGTGGAACTCGGCGCCTGGCGCGATGAATCCGACGTTGCCCATGTACGGCTCGACGATCACGGCGGCGATGCGGCCCGGGTGCGCGGCAAAAAGCTCGGCAACCGCGGTCGCATCGTTGAAGGGCGCCGTCAGCGTGAGACTGGCGAGCGCGGCGGGGACGCCGGGACTGTCGGGTAATCCC
>JBHEMG010000164.1:0-3346 GCA_046262715.1 Gemmatimonadales bacterium | reverse complement strand
ACACGGGCGCGCTGCGCTGGCATTACCAGTTCACGCCGCACGACCTGCACGACTGGGATGCGACGCAGGTCCCGATCCTCGCGGACCTGACGATCGCGGGCCAGCCGCGCAAGGTTGTGATGCTCGCCAATCGCAACGGCTTCTTCTACACGCTCGATCGAACCAACGGACGGCTGATCGTCGGCAAGCCGTATGTCGTCACGACGTGGGCGAAGGAAGTCGGCGCCGACGGGCGCCCGGTGATCCTCCCAGGGTACGTGCCCGACGAAAAAGGTTCGCTGACGTGCCCTGACGTGACGGGCGCGACCAACTTCTGGCCGCCCTCCTACGATCCGTCACAGCGGCTCTTCTTCGTCAACGCGCGCGAGGTGTGTGCGACGTACTACGCGTGGAAGCAGGAATACGTGCCGGGCGAGCGGTACACCGGCGGCGCCGGGCAGCGCGCGACCGGCCCCGACCAGCGTGCGTGGGGCGCGCTGCGCGCGATCGATCCCGTGACCGGAGCACGCAAGTGGGAGTTCCCCTACATCAGTCCGTCGACGTCGGGCGTGCTGACGACCGCCTCGGGGCTGGCGTTCACCGGCGACGCGGAAGGCAACTTCCTCGCGATCGATTCGCATACGGGGAAGCTCCTGTGGCACTTCCAGATGGGATCCGCGCTGCACGGCACGTCGCCCATCACCTACATGATGGACGGACGGCAACAGATCCTCGTACCCGCCGGCACGACGCTCACCGCCTGGGGGCTGAGCGACATCGCGCGCGTGCCCTCGACCCGGTGAGTCGTTGATGGTTGGTCGCTGGTGGCTGAAAAATTTTTCACCACCAGCCACTAACCACTAACAACTGACGTCAAACTTCAGTTACACTCGGGCGACTCGTTCCACTCCAACTTAAAACTTTTTTGGTGGGGTTCCTAGTGTCCGATCGGAACCATTTCCTCCCCGCAGGTTCATCCGACTCGTTCGCTCCCTTCACCGCCACCGATACGCCAGCCGACTCGCCGCGCGGATTCCGCGAAGGGCTGCCGCCCGCCTTCCGGATGCGCGCCGACGCGCACTACGTCGAGCAGCTCGATGGCGCACTGCCCGCCGTCACGGTGCAGTTCATCGCGGTCCACGCGATCGACGTCAGCGACGCGCCGGCCGATGCGCTACCCGCGCTGGTCGAATCCATCAAGCGGCACGGCGTGCTCGAACCGCTCGTCGTGCAGCGGAACAACGGAACCTACAAGACGATCACCGGGCAGAAGCGTCTCGCGGCCGCGCGCGCGGCGGGGCTGCGCGACGTGCCGTGCCTGGTGCATCACGTGTCCGACGAGCGTGCGCAGGCGCTGCGCGAGCTGCTGCGTGCGCCGGCTCCCGCGCCGGCCGTCGTGGAGGCCGTCGTGCAGGCCGAACCTGGCGAGCCGGCGGAGCAGGCCTCCGCATCCGTCATGGAGGTCGCGATTGCCGCTCTTCGGCTGACTGCGGCGGCTCCCGAGGCCAAGGTTACGGTGGTGAAAACGCCCACTGGAGCGCGGCTGTCGATCGATTTGCCGTTCGCACTGTAACAGGCGGATAAGGCGGGTGCCCCACTCGCCTCACCCTACTGCTTCCAAGATCCGTCTCCGATAAGAGCGGCGTGGTCTGCTTTTTCAGTCGAGCCGAGGGCTTCATCCGCTGCGAAGTGCGTCCTGCCAGGGACGGCGAGGGTTACGAGCTGGTCATCGACCGGCCCGATTCGGTCGTGGAGGTCGAACGGTTCAGCGGAGCCGAAGCGCTCAACAAGCGCTGGGTGGACGTCGAGGGACGGCTGCTCAGACAGGGGTGGCGCGGACCCGCGCCCCGCCAGCATCTGAAACATCTGTCGTAGAGGCCGGACGGCCGCGCAAGGCGAAATCGGTCGAGCGACGTCCCGGGCCGCGGTATTGGCGTCGATCCGGTTGATCCGGATCGCGTCGATCCCTGAATGGCAGCGGCGCGGGCGTGAGGTCGGTTGTCCCCTCCTCCGGGTGCGCGAGGACCACGCGGATGCAGTTGCGGCCGTCGGCCTTCGCGCGGTAGAGCGCCGCGTCCGCGCGCGCGAGCACCGCCTCCAGATCTTCCTCGCCCGGCAGCGCGATCGTGATCCCGACGCTCGTCGTCAGCTGGATGCGCGCCGAGTCGTACTCGGTGACCGTCGCGGCGATTCGCCGGGCGAGCGTGGTGGCGACGCGCTTGGCCTGGTCGAGGCCGCTTTCCGGTAGCGCGACGAGAAACTCCTCGCCGCCCCACCGGCTGCGCAAGTCGCTGACGCGCAGCGTCTGCATGATCGTGTGGCCGATCGCGGCGAGCACCGAGTCGCCGCACTGATGGCCGTAGCGATCGTTGATGCTCTTGAAGTAATCGAGGTCGAGCATCAGCACCGCGACCTGCTGGTTCGCCCGATGCGCGCGCTTCAGCTCCGCGCGCAGGCGCTCGATGCCGTCCGGCCGCGTCGCGCAGCCCGTCACCGAATCGATCGTGCTCAGCTCGCGCAGCTGCGCGATGGTCTGCGCCGTCTGCAGGCTGTCGCCGAGCAGCGGCGCCAGCGAAGCGACCGCGCGCCTCGCCGCGGGCGCGAGCGGCCGGTGCGCAATCGGCACCCCGATCACGCCGACCACCGCATCGGCCGATCGCAGCGGGAACGTCGCCCACTCGCCGGCCGACTCGAGCAGCGGGTGCATCGGCGCGCCTTCGCTCGATAAGGGCGAGGCAATGACCTTGCGGCGCCCGCCGATCGTGGTTTCGATCCAGAGCTGATCGACGCCGAGCAGCGGCGGCAGCTTCTTCGCGATCGTCTCGTGCAGCTCGGCGCTCGTCAGCGATCCGCGCAGCTCCACCGCGAAGGCGAGCACGCGCTGCTGCCAGGCAATGTCTTCATCCTGTTCAACTGATCCCGCAGGCTGCGAAGGAACGGTGGGCTCGGACAGCGCGGGGAAGTGCTGCCGGCGCGCTTTCGCGGTGGCAATCAGCACGACGAGGGCGATGACAAGCATCGCGAACGCGATGACTGCCAGCAGGGGAGCGGGCTGCACGGGCGATCCATTCTAAGAGAAAAGGTTGTCGTGATAACGTCTTGGGCCTATGAAAAGAAGCGCGAGCGCAGTATGGAAGGGCGGTCTCAAAGATGGACGCGGCACCGTTTCGGCGGAAAGCGGTGTTCTATCAAATGCCCCGTACAACTTCTCGATGCGGTTCGAGAACGAAAAGGGGACAAATCCGGAAGAGCTGATCGCCGCGGCGCACGCCGCCTGCTTTTCGATGGCGCTGTCGGGACAGCTCGGCAACGCGGGCATGACCGCCGAATCGATCGAGACGACCGCAACAGTCACGATGGAGCCGGT
>JBHEMG010000163.1:0-2511 GCA_046262715.1 Gemmatimonadales bacterium | reverse complement strand
CTTCATCGCCGACCGCGTGACCGGAGGCGTCGTTTATCGCCTTGAAGTCATCGAGATCTAGCAGCACCAAGGCCGATTCGGTGCCATAGCGCTTCGCATAGTGTTCGCTTCGGGCAAGCTCCTCCTCGAAACGCCGGCGGTTGAATAGTCCCGTCAAGGGGTCACGCTGGGCAAGCTCGTGAAGAGCTTCGTTCTGTCTCCGTAGCTGCCGGGAGAATCTTCCGAGCAGGCCACCCAGGACGAAGAAGGTGACTCCACGTGCGAGGTAGGTGACGGTGCCGATCTCCACGTCTCGGAGCCTCGACCACAGCCACATTAGAGACACGCTCAACGCGGCGGCCGCAATCCCCGTCCGTTCGTCGAAGCTGACGGCGAGCAGCGCGATCGGAAGAGCGAACAGCAGAAGGATCGCCTCGGCTGGATTCGTGATCGCGAACCGGAGTCCGAGAATGCCCGCAAAAAGGGACGCGGCGAACCCGACGACGAGCGCCCGGCTGCGCCTCTTCCGCCAGGCGACCACCCACTCTATGACGGGTGTGGCGCTCACTCGTCGCGCCAAGCTTCCCAGCCCCGGAGGCTCTTCACGGCTGGCGCGCCGGTGTCAGTAAGCATCTCGGCAACGATCCCTATGCAACCTGGAGTCCAGTCTGCTCCGAAGGCGTGGATGTAACTTGGCCCGACGTAACGCTCGGTCGTCCCGCGCTCGTTCACGGGACCGGTGAACCCGGCGTGGCCATGCTAGCGCGGCGATCCTCAACCGCTCTGAACGCTTGCTCGTGGACTAGGCCATAGCGTTTCGCACTGGCCGAGATTACGGACTGATGCTCGCACCGCGCCTGCTCTTCATTCGATTCCGATAACCCCCTGCTCGACGGGTCGCGGTATTCCTTGCGGCGCGTTGGGATAGCGAGGCGCCCGTACGCCTCTGCGCCGGAAGGAGTCGCCCGCAGCGAGGGGGGTCGCATTAGCGGATTCGCACGCGGAAGCAGCACTCTCCAACGGATGCCCGCGGACTCCCTGTCGTCCTGAGCAGACGCCTCGCGCACGCGAGCGGGAACGCGCGGTCCGCATGACCGCCCGCGAACGCGCATGCGGGGAGGTCGGGGGCGCGGCCTCGGTGCCCCCGAGTCTGCCCCGGCGATTGAAGGATCGGACTCGTCCGCCGAGCGATGGATTTCCAACCCCCGACGTATCCCTACTCACGAAGCGGCAATTCCGCCGCCGAGCGACTGGGAGGCGAGAAGTCAGATGAGCTCGGGATCCACTCAGACAAGCAAGAGGACGGCTACTGGATGGGTGGTCGCCCTGACGGCGATCGGTTCGCTGATGGCCGCCCTCGACACGCTGGTGGTGTCAACGTCGCTGAGCACGATCCGACTCGATCTCGGTGCCTCGATCGAGGATCTGGAGTGGACGGTGAACGCCTACAACCTGAGCTTCGCGGTGTTGCTGATCACCGCCGCCGCGCTCGGCGACCGATACGGGCGCCGCTCCTTCTATGCGATCGGGTTGGGCGTGTTCGCCGCGGCGTCAGCGGCGAGCGCGCTGGCGCCCAGCGTCGGCTTCTTGATCGCAGCCCGGGCAGTCCAGGGGGCCGGTGCGGCCCTGGTGCTGACGCTCGGTCTGGCGCTGCTGACCGCCGCGTTCCCGCCCGAGAGGCGAGGAGCGGCGATCGGCCTGTTCAGCGCGGTCACCGGGATCGCGGTCGCGCTCGGCCCGCTCGTCGGCGGCGCGATTGCCGAGGGCATCGACTGGACGTGGATCTTCTGGCTCAACGTGCCGATCGGCGTGGTCGCGATCCCGCTCGTCCTCGCCCGGATCGAGGAGAGCTTCGGCGGCGACACCGGTCTCGACTTTCCCGGCCTGGCGCTGATCAGCGCAGCCGCCTTCGCGATCGTCTGGGGGCTGGTGCGCGGGAACTCCGCCGGCTGGGACAGCCTCGAGATCGTCGGAGCGCTCGCGGCCGGCCTGCTGCTGGTGGTGGCGTTCATCGCCCGGGAGCTGCGGGCGGCGGAGCCGATGGTGCCGATGCGGTTCTTCCGCTCCCGCGCCTTCTCGGCGGGCATCGCGGCGATCTTCCTCACCTTCGCCTAGCTGTTCGGCGCCGTCTTCTTCTTCGCGCAGATGCTGCAGACGGCGCTTGGCTACGGGCCGCTCGATGCCGGCCTGCGGCTGATGCCCTGGACCGTCACCTTCATCACCGTTGCCCCGCTCGTCGGCAACCTTGTGGACCGCTTCGGCGAGCGTGCGTTCATGGTCGCCGGACTGTTGCTGCAGGCGCTCGGGATGGGCTGGATCTCGCTGATCGCAGACTCCGGACTCACCTACTCTGAGTTCTTGTTGCCGTCGATCGTCGCCGGGGTCGGCGTTTCGATGGCGATTCCGTCGGCGCAGAACTCGGTGATCGGCTCGTTCTCCCTCGAGGAGGTCGGCAAGGCCGCCGGCGCCAACAGCATGATGCGCGAGCTCGGCGGTGTCTTCGGGGTCGCGGTGGCTGCCGCGGTCTTCGCC
>JBHEMG010000162.1:0-26258 GCA_046262715.1 Gemmatimonadales bacterium | reverse complement strand
GAGCGTGTCGGGGTAGGCGATCGTCTCGCCGTCGCGCTGGTCGGTCATGACGACATTCGCGAGGAACTCCAGGTTCACCTGATGCACGATGCCGGTATCGGGCGGCACGACCTTGAAGCCGGTAAAGGTCTTCTGTGCACAGCGCAGCAGCGCGTACCGCTCGCGATTGCGCTGGAACTCGAGGTCGGCGTTCACCTGGAAGGCGGTCTTGGTCCCGAACTCATCCACGATGACGGAGTGATCGATGACGAGCTCGGCGGGGAGCAGCGGGTTTACCCGCTTAGGATCGCCGCCCATCTGCACGATCGCATCGCGCATCGCGGCGAGATCGACCACGGCGGGCACGCCGGTGAAATCCTGGAGCAGCACCCGCGCCGGCATGAACGCGATCTCCGCATCGGGCAGCGTGCCCGGCTCCCACCGCGTCAACTTTTCGATATCCGCGGCGCGCACTATGCGGCCGTCTTCGCGCCGCAGCAGATTTTCGAGCAGGATCTTGAGCGAATACGGCAGGCGCGCGGCAGGCAAGCCGCGCTTCTCCAGCGCATCGAGTCGGAAAATTTCGTATTCCCGGCCGGCCGCCCGTAGGGTCGCGCGGCTGCCGAAGCTGTTGGTGCTCATTGCGGCAGGACCTTGACCGCGACCACGAAGTACTCCGTCTCGCCGAAGCAGTTCGTTGGAATCCCTTTGTGCTGCTGGTAAGTAAGGGCGACACGCTGGCCCAGCGACTGATTGAGATGCTCCGCGACGTCGTCATCACGGACGGAGAAATAGAATTTCTCGGGATTGGTGCCCGGCATCGAGACCATGGCGAGCTCACCCTCCCACGTCTTGCACAGCCAGCCGCGCTTGGAGAATTTCTGAACGAACCCCGCCCGTTCTCCTTCCGAGTAGCTCCAGTTGAGCGCAGACCATGTATAGAAGAAGAAGATCAGGATCGGCAGGAGCAAGATTCCCGCGATTATGAGCTTGCGCTTGCGGGTGAGTTGGAAATTCCATTTCAAATTCACGGCCGTGAATCTACCTCGTACGTTTCGGTGCGATAAGGCACGAAGCCGCGTTTGAGGTAATTGGGCAGCGCGTTGGGGTGATCGAGGGTGCAGGTGTGCAGCCAGACGCGGTGGGGGCGGAGCGCCCACGCCGCCCCCACCGCGCTCGACAGGAGGTGCTTGCCTAAGCCCCGTCCGAACTCCGCCGCGACGATCCCGAAATAGGCGATTTCGACCGAGTCGTCCTCGGGAACCCTCCGCAACTCATACCAGCCGGCGAGCGTCGCCGCCTTTTTGCCATCGCGGCGGGTCGCCACGAAGAGCTGAATCGCGGGGTCGGCGAGATGCCTGCTGATCTCGTCGTCGCTCCAGTCCCAGCGGTCGAACCAGCGAAACGCTTCGCCGACGGTCCGGTAGCACAATCGGTACAAATCCGGTAGCGGGTGGGACGGTTGGGCGATGGGCACATCGGCAAAATCCCCGAATGACGCCTTGAATTGGCCTGGAGCCATAAGCTCCAGGTAGGTCCGGGTCGCCTGCATGGCGTATTCTAACCCTTCGCCTCTATTATTTAGCGCATGACTTTCAACAAAATGGGCACCCTGCCCCTACCGCTGGCGCTGCACCTCGCAACTTACACCGTCATCGGTTTGTTTTGCGCCTTTGCGGGCGGGCTCAATCTCATCGATCCAACGAAGATCTTCCCCAACGCCGTCATTTTCCTGGGCCTCGCGGGGTTCAGCTGGGGTTACGTGCTGGGCATTCTGATGGCGCGAAAAGAAGTGTTGGGCATGGGTCTGCTTGCGAGCCTTGGCTACATCGCCGCCGGGATCTGGCAGCTCGGACCGCATTGGCCGCTCGGAGCGCTCTTGCTGGCGATCGGCGTCTACGGACTGGCCACGCTCGCCCTCTACCGGCGCCACATTCTCGAAGCCTAAGTCACCCGATCGTATCGTCGCGGATTGGGGCCGCGGGCAGCTCGACCACGAATTTCGCGCCACCCAGCGCCTCCGACTCTTCCAGCCAGATCCGCCCGCCGACCTCCGCCACCACGCGCTGACAAATTGATAGCCCGAGCCCCGATCCTTCGTCGGGGCTTTTCGTCGTGAAGAACGGATCGAAGATGCGACTGCGCACGTTGGGTGGGACGCCTGGACCGGAATCCTCGACCGTCAGCCGGACCCAATCCTGGCGCGCTTCCGTCGCGAGCTCGATGACCGCCTTGGGCCGCCCTTTCACGGCGTGCTCGGCGTTGGTCATGAGATTGATCACGACTTGCTGCAGCTCCTGGCCGAGCCCCAGCACGGCCTCCGCGCCGTGATCCATGCGGGTACGCACTTCGATACTGTCAGCGCGCAGCACGCGCTGGCGAATCTCGGCCACGTCGCGAATCAGCTCGTTGAGCTGGATGCGCACGGGCGTGATGTCCGCCCGGCGCGCGAGGCGCAGCAGGCTGCGCACGATGCGCGCTGCGCGATCGACCTCGCGCACGATCGTCGCGGCGGCCGTGCTCGCTTCGGTGTCCTGCGTCGAGCGGCCCAACAGTTCCGCCTCCATCCGAATCGCGGTCAGCGGGTTGTTCACCTCGTGCGCCACGCCGCTGGCGATCTCACCGACCGTGGCGAGCTTCTCGCGCGCGATGAGCTCGCGCTGCGCGCGCAATTCCTCCGTGCGGTCGTACAACGCGACGAGCAGGTCCTGGGAGCCGAGCCCGCGGAGATCCGTGACGGTGCAATCGCAGATGCGCCGGTCGCCGCCCGGCTGGGTGACGAGCACGCGGCCATGCCACGGCTGACCTTCCTGTCTGCCGGTGAGCATGAGCCGGACGGTGAGACCGCTGGGGGAGAGACCGAGTTTCTCGAGGTGCCGGCCGAGCGCAGCGTCTTTCGTCTCGACGCCGAAGACCTGAATCGCGGCCTCGTTCACCTGCTTGACGGTGCCGGCGACGTCGACGAGCGCCATGGGCAACGGGCTGGCGTCGACCATGGCGTGAGCGCGGTCGGCGGCGGCGCGCGTCGCCGCGACGGCCTCGGACAATTCGATGCCGCCCGCGATGTGGGCCGCAACGGCGGATACGTAATGGAGGTCGTGCAGGCTGAACGGCGGTGGCGCCTCGGCGCCTTTTTGGAATCGCACCAAACCGACGGCGCCCACCGTCCCCTGGGACGTGCGGAGTGGCGCGAGTAACGCCGCACGGACGCCTTCGGCGAGTGCCGTCGCGATGGGACTGGCGCTCGCTTCCGTTCGCAAATCGGGCGTGATCAGCGCCTCGCCCGTGCGCACGACCTTGCCGGTGGCGCTGGTGTCGAGCCCGAGCACGAGACCTTCGACGGTCGCTGCCTCGCCGAGCGCAGGCGAGAGACGCAGTGTTTCGCCGTCGGGCTGTTTGAGTGCCACAAACGCGCCCTGCGCTTCGACCAGCTCCATCAGGCTCTGGAGCGTGTAGCGGAGCAGCAGGTGCGTCTCGGGGGCGGCCAGCAGCCAGCGCGCCAGCTCGACGACAAAGGTGCCCAACCGGCGCTCGCGCTCGAGGGCGGCACGCCGCCCCACCATCACCGCCAGGCGCGAGGAGAATTCAACCGCCGCTTCGAGCTCCGACACTGGCATCATCGCCGGAGCCCCGACGAGCACTGCCTCGACGTGCCGGCCATCACCATCGCGCCACTGGGCCGTGAGATTTTTGCCAGAGCGGTCGTCGGCACCCGCGTGTACCGCCCCGCTTTCATTGATGCCCTGATAGCGGATGGATAGCCGGCCGCCGCCGGCCCAGTCGCTGAGAATGCCGGCCGCGGCACGCCAGAAGTCGGCGGAGCGTTTGGCGTCGCTGGCTTCGCGGAGCAGCGCCTGCAGAGCGTCGCGCATGCAGGCACGAATATATCGGTTTACGACTGTGACGCCCCTGTGACAGCCTCCCCTGTTGACCGTCGACCGCCGTCGTGCGTACCATTACGGCATGATGTCGAGCGCCTGCACGATCAATACGATGCACACCGGGGACTCTCCTGGGTGGGTGGGCGCTACCTGACGCGATGCAATTCTGATCGCAACGCACGGAACGGCCCGCCCCTCGATGGAGCGGGCCTTTTTCGTGGGTGGATGCACAACGAACGGAGCGGTGGATGAAGAGGCATTACCTGCTGGCGAGTGACTTCGATCAGACGCTGAGTTTCAACGATTCCGGCATCGTGCTGAGCGAGATGCTCGGCATCACGAGCTTTCGCGAGCGGGTCGCGGCATTGTCGCGGCTGAACCTCGTGCAGCAAGGCGCCGAGTTGGCGTACTTACTCGCACACGATCCCGAATACCGCCGAGTCACCCGTACCGACCTGCTGGAAGTCGGCCGGCAGGTTCGGCTCAAGCGGAACGTGGAGCTGCTGGCGCGGCTACTCGCGCAGGGCATCGATGGGCATCGCTTCGACTTCTACGTGATCTCCGCCGCGCCGGAAGAAGTCGTGCTCTCGGCGCTCGAGGGCATCGTGCCGGCCGATCATGTGATCGGCACCAGATTCCAGTTCGAGCCCGAAGGTGGGCAAATCGGAGCGCTGCAGCGCGTTGCAGCCGGCTACGGAAAGGTCGCGGCAGTCGAAGAAATTCGCACCCGCAACGTGGTGCCGCGAGATCAGGTCGTGTACGTCGGCGACGGACAATCGGACATTCCGGTGATGCTGCATGTGAACCGGGGTGACGGCTTCACCATCGCGGCGTCTGAGGCGCGCGAGGTCGCCCACATCGCCAAGCGCACCGTCATCAGCGACGACGCGTTGTCGGTGTTGGTCCCGATTCTCGAAGAAATCGCCGGCTTCGGACCGAGCCAGATTCGCGCGTTGTTCGAGGATCAAGGCCTCATCATCCAGGAATGGGACCGGGTGCGCACCGATTGGCTGACCATCCGCGACGGCGCGGGCGACGGCGTCATCCGTCTCGACCTCGCGACGGGGACGTAGCGCGCCTCGTATCACCCTCAATGGAACAGCAGCCGGTCCGCGATACGCTCCGCGATCGCGTCCGGCTCGCCGCTGGAGCGGTTTGTCAGGACCACGATCGTCAACCGGCGCGCCGGGAACCGCATGATGGCGTTGTGGAAGCCACTCGTCTCGCCGGTGTGGCGCCAGCGCGTTTCCCCGCGGTAGCTGTCCACGAACCAGCCAAATCCATACTCCGTGGTGGCGCCCGCTGGCAGCTGTGGCGGCGTGGTCGCTTGCAGCAGCGTCGCCGAATCGACGAGCTGCGTGCCATATAGCGCCGCATCCCAGCGCGCCAGGTCGTCCACATTTGTGTAGATGCCGCCGTCGCCAAGCGTCGCGCTCGTGACGCTCTGATCGGTCTGCTCGAACGATCCACCGCGCGGGGAGTACCCGTACGCGCGCTGCGGAACGGTGTCCGTTCCCTCGACGTGCGCGACGCTGGCGCTCATGCCGAGAGGCGCGAAGATCCGCGTGCGGAGGAACTCGGGGAACGAGATGCCGGACACCCGCGCCACGATCATGCCTAGCAGCACGTAGCCGGAATTGCTGTAGCGATACTGCGTGCCCGCCGGGAAATACACCGAGTCCTTGGACGCGAGCATGCTGAGCACGTCCCCGTCGTAGAGCTGCGTGGTGCGAGATTCGGGGATCAGGTCTTCGTAGTCAATCAGTCCGGATGTGTGATTGAGCAGATGCCGGATGGTGACGGCCTGCGCCCGTGGCGGCAGTTCGCGGAGGAAATCGCACGCGAGCTGATCGTACCGCAGCTTCCCGTCCCGCGCGAGCAGCATGATGCCATGGCGGTGAACTGCTTCGACACGGAAGCCAGGCGGTAGTCGGTCTCGACCGTAGCTGGTACGCGATGCTCGAGATCGGCCGTGCCGTAGGCGCGGCGGACCACCACCTTGCCGTTGTGGATCACGATGACGCTCGCGCCGGGGGCGGAGCCGCCGTAGGCCACGAAGAGCGAATCGATAGCACTGCGGTCGTCGGCTGTCACGCGCGATCCTCCTCCTGCCGCGGTGGCGCACCCCGCGCACAGGGCGAGCGTCAGGACTTCGAGGCGGCAACCCATGTGTCCCAGGTCTCCTGCGCGGCGCCGATGGTGAGCTGCTGCTGGTTACGCACCAGCGGCATCCGCAACAGCAACGGTTCCAAGCTGAGCTTCTCGAGCCAGCGTTCCTCGCCGAGGATGGCCGACCGGAGCCCGAGCTCCGAGAAGCGGCGCGACTCGCGGTCGATCAACGCGGCGATCCCGAATTTCTGCGCGAAGCGGCGCAGCTCGCCCACCGCCGCCGCGCGCTCCTGCAGGTCCACAAAGTGGACTTTGATGCGCCGCTCGGCAAAGTAGCGCAACGACGCCCGGGTGTCCGCGCTCTTGCGTACGCCGAAGATCTGAACTTCCATGCGGGCGTAATATATTCCTCGCCACCATGAGCCCCAGATCCAAGATCATCGCGGCGGCGCTGCTGTTCTCGACGGGCGGCGCAGCCATCAAGTTCTGCGGCTTCGGGGCCTGGCAGCTGGCTGCCTTCCGCGCGCTGTTCGCCCTGCTCACGATTTTCATCCTGGTGCCCGAGTCGCGGCGCGGATGGACCTGGCGGACAATCATCGTCGGCGTCGTCTACGCCGCCACCACACTGCTCTACGTGCAAGCGAACAAGCATACCACCGCGGCGAGCACGATCTTTCTGCAGTCCACGAGCCCGCTCTTCATTCTGCTGCTCGCCCCGCTGCTGCTGGGTGAGCACGCGACCCGGCGCGATATGTGGCAGATGGCCGCCATGGCGATAGGGCTCGGGCTGTTCTTTCTCGGTTCCGATCGGCCGTCCATCACGGCCCCGAATCCCGCGCTGGGCAACTTGCTCGCGGCGATCTGCGCCGTCACCTGGGCCTTCACGGTGATGGGCTATCGCTGGCTCGCCACGCGCGGTGCGTCGATCGCCGCCGCGGCGGTCGCCGGCAACCTGACAGCGTGCCTCATCGCGCTGGTGATGGCGCAGCCGCTTGCGCCAGGACGGCCGGTCGACTGGGCCGTCGTCGCGCTGCTCGGCACGTGCCAGCTCGGGATTCCCTATCTCTTCCTGTCTCGCGCCGTGCCTAAAGTGAGAGCGCTCGAAGTGGGTCTGTTCCTTCTGATTGAGCCGGTCCTGAATCCGATCTGGGCCTGGCTGGTGCATGGGGAGATGCCTGGTCCGGCAACGCTCGTGGGCGGAGCGATCATCCTCGGAGCGACGGCGGTGCGCATGCTGGTCGATGTGCGGCAAAAAAACGGGCCCGCCGTTGTGGCGGGCCCGGTGGTTCCGTAAGGCGGTTACGCTATTTACTGAATTGCGCGGAGTGCGTTGACGCGCCCGCCGCCGTAGAAGTCATCGTGGGCAAAACGGTCGCCACGATTTGAAAAGCGCGCAAGGTGAATGGCGGCATGACGAGTCGATGGACGGCGAGTGGATTCGCATTGCGACCCGCTGATCGGTGCACACTATATTCACCCCTCCATGCCCGCCTCCCGCTCACGCATCGGCATCATCTTCTTCACGGTCCTCATCGATTTGATCGGCTTCGGCATCGTGCTGCCGATCCTGCCGTTCTACGCGCAACGGTTTGGCGCGGCGGGACTCGGCTACGGCGCCGTCATCGGCGTCTTCTCCCTCATGCAGTTCGTCGCGACCGCGCTGCTCGGCAAAGTGTCGGACCGCATCGGCCGCCGGCCCGTGCTGCTCACCACGATGCTGATCAATGCGGTGGGCTATACGCTGTTCGCCTTCGCGGGGTCGTATTGGGTGCTGTTTCTCTCCCGCGTGGTGTCGGGATTCGCGGGCGGCAACATCTCCGCGGCTCAGGCCTACATCGCCGACATTACGACGCCCTCGGAGCGCTCCCGCGGCATGGGGATGGTGGGCGCCGCGTTCGGTATCGGGTTCAGCTTGGGGCCCGCGATCGGCGGGTTCGCGGCGCACTACGGTGGATCGACCGCGCCAGGGCTGGTCGCGGTCGGCTTGTCGCTGGCGAACTTCGTGTCCGCCTATTTCATCCTGCCCGAGTCGCTGAAGCACGAGCATCGCGTGCAGCGCTCACTGCTCGACCTGCGGCACATCGGCGACGCGATCTCCCGGCCCAAGCTGCGGCCGCTGCTGTGGGTATGGGCCTTGGTGCCGCTGGCATTCGCCGGCTACACCGTCGCGCTCCCGTTGTGGGCGCATGCCGCGCTGGGGTGGAACGAGCGGGAGCTGGCGATCCTCTTCACGATCATCGGTGTGACGGCCGCGACCGTGCAGGGCTACTTCTTCGGGAAGATCGTGCGCCGCACCGGAGAGCGGGCGCTCGTGATCATCGGGACCTTCGGGATGGCGCTCGCGATCGCCGCCGTGCCGTTCTTGCCATCGTCCGCGCTGCTCTACGGCTGGACGTTCGTGCTCGCCTTCGCGAACAGCGTCTTCGCTCCGGCCGCGACCGGTCTCGTGTCCGTATACGCCGATCGCACGGAGCAGGGCACCATTTTGGGCGCCGCGCAGGCGATCGGCGCGTTGGGGCGCACGGCGGGGCCTCCGTTGATCGGCACGATCTATGATGCTGTGAGCCCAATCACCTCCTTTCTGCTCGCGGGACTGATCATGGTCGCCGCGGGCTTGGCGGCATTCCGTTTACCGCGTCCGTCTCACGCCGCGGCTTCCCCCGTCCCGCCTTCGCCTCCGGTCCCCTCCGCTCCTCCCCCACCGGCTCCTCCTGAGCCTTAACGGGGTCTAAGCTGTAGCGTCAAACACCGGACTTTCTCACGGAGCTTGTGATGCACAATCGGATGGTGATATCGCTGGCCGCACTCTGTCTCGCGGCGGCATGTAATCAGGACCCCACCGGGGCGTCGACGAATGAGCTGGTGCTCGCGCAGCGCGCCCAGGTCATTGCGGACAACGTGGCGGCGACCCCAGCCGCCGGCACGAATTACGAAGGATGGCTCCGGCGCGTGGTCGATACGCTGCGCACGACTGATGATCCCGAAGCCCGCGCCGACCTCGCCGCGGCGCGCGCCAACCGCGATTCCGCGCTGACGGCCCGGCAGGCGGGCGATACCGCAGCGGCGCGTGGCTATGCGCGAACGGCATTCCGTGACGTACTGGCGGCCATCATCGAGCTGTTCCCAAATGCGCCCGAGCGCACGGGACTGGCGGTGGATAATGCAATCGACCGGATCGAAACATTCCTGGGCGGGCGGGATGCGCCGCGGATTCGTGCTATTCTGGCGCACGTCAAAGAGCTGAGAGTGGAGGCGGACCAGGCATTCGTGGCGGGAGATAAGGTGACGACGCTCGCGCTCAATTTGCGAGGGAGTCAGATCCTGCACAGGCTGGTCGAGCATGTTCGGGAGAATCATCGAGATCATGATGAGATTGCAGACGCGGAGATGAACGCCGTCGGGTATTAGACGTCGAGTAAGACGGCTCGGCGGCTACGCGTCTCCCTGGCCGTCTAGCCGTCTTGTCCCTCCCGCCGGCATATTTCTGTCCCCCCCGCAGGAGGTGGACAGATGCGCGTGTTCAAGACTCCGGAGATCCGGAATGTGGCCGTCGTGGGCCACGGAGCGAGCGGCAAGACCTCCCTGGTCGATGCGCTGGCGTTCGTGGCCGGAACGAGCAAACGGCACGGATCCGTAAAAGACGGCACCGCCCTCACCGATTACACCGCCGACGAAATCGAACGCAAATACTCCATCAACCTCGCGCTGGCTGTGGCCGAGTGGATGGACGTGAAGGTCAACCTCATCGACACTCCCGGATACCTCGACTTCACCGGCGACGCGTTGGCCGGTGTGTACGCCGCCGACTCGGCGGTGGTGGTGCTGTCCGCCACCGCGGGCGTCGAGGTCGGGACGGAAAAGGTGTGGGATTATTGCGAGCGCCGCGCGCTGCCGCGGCTCTTCTTCGTCTCGCTGATGGACAAGGAACACGCCGACTTCGAGCGCGTCTTCGACCAGATAAAGAATCGGCTGACGCCCAAGGTGATCCCGGTGGAGATTCCGGTCGGGGAAGGGGCGGAATTCCACGGGATCATCAATCTCTTTTCAAAAAAGGCGCATCTCTACAAGAAAGGCACGAAGGCCGGCGAGTACGACGAAGTCGACGTGCCGCCGGAATACCAGGATCGCTTCGACAAATACTCGCAGGAGCTGATCGAGAGCATCGCGGCAACGGACGATACGCTGCTCGAGCGTTATCTCGGCGGCCAGGAGATCGGCCGGGACGAGGCGATCGCGGCCATGAAGGCCGGCATGGCGAAAGGCGAGCTGATCCCGCTGTTCTGCGGCGCCGCCGAGCTGACCTATGGAACGCGGGCGCTGCTGACCAAGATCGTGGAGCTGTGCCCGGCGCCGCAGGAACGGCCGCCCGTCGACGCGCAAAAATGGGGCAGCGCGGACCGCCTGTCGCTTCCGGCGGATGATGCCGGTCCGCTCGTCGCTCAGGTGTTTAAGACGGTCTCCGAGCCGCACGTCGGCGACGTCACCCTGTTCCGCATCTTTTCGGGGCGGGTGAAGAACGGCCAGGACGTCTGGAACGCGCCGCGCGAAGCGGCGGAAAAACTGAACCATCTCTGCGTGAGCATCGGCAAGGAACGGACCGAAATCCCGGAGCTGCACGCGGGCGATATCGGCGTGGTCGCGAAGCTGCGGGACACGCACACGAACGACACGCTCTCGACCAGGGACAAAGGCCTGGTCCTCCCCAAGATCCCGTTCCCCGAGCCGGTCATCGCGGTCGCCGTGGAAGTGAAGCAGCGCGGCGAGGAAGACAAGCTCTCGACCGGGCTGCACAAGCTGCACGAAGAGGATCCCACCTTCCATCACGAGTACAACGCGGAGCTCGCGCAGACGCTGATCCGCGGATTGGGTGAGCGCCACCTCGAGATCGTAGTCGGCCGCCTAGCGCGGAAGTTCGGCGTGCATGCGCAAACGCTGAAACCCAAGGTCGCCTACCGCGAGACGTTCCGCGGCAAGTCAGAGGGGCAAGGGAAGCACAAGAAGCAGACGGGGGGCCGCGGCCAATACGGGGACTGCTGGATCCGCATCGCCCCGTTACCGCGCGGCTCAGGCGTGCAGTTCGTCGACGAGATCGTGGGCGGTGTGATCCCGCGCCAGTACATCCCGGCTGTCGAACGCGGCGTGGTCGAAGCGGCGCACAAAGGGCCGATTGCCGGCTATCCCGTGGTGGATTTCAAGGTGGAGCTGTACGACGGCTCTTATCACGACGTCGATTCCAACGAAATGTCGTTCAAGATGGCCGGCATTCTCGCGTTCAGGAACGTGAGCCCCGGCGCGCGGCCCGTGCTACTCGAGCCGATCATGGACGTCGAGGTCTGGACGCCGGACGACTATCAGGGTGCGGTGATGGGCGATTTGTCGTCGCGCCGTGGGCACATCGTGGGGACGGAAAAAGAAGGCAAGCTGACCAAGGTGAAAGCGCTCGTGCCCGAAGCCGAGCTCGATCGCTACGCGACGACGCTGCACTCGATCACACACGGCCGCGGAACGTACAAGATGAAGTTCCACATCTACCAGGACGCCCCGCCCGACGTCGCCGCCAAAGTGACGGAATCACGCAAGAAGGAGATCGAGGAAACGAGAGCGTAAGGGTTCGCGCAAGCGCCACCAATGACGGAGGTAAGCCCGTATGTTGCACCACATTCAAATGCTGGCCGAGGAGGAAGGGAACCGATGAGTACGAGGTATCTGTGGGCGGTCGCCGCAATCGCGTGCGCGTGCAAGCCGGGCGCAAAGCCAAACGAGAGCAAGACGTCCAACGACAGTACGCCGGCCAAAGTGGCGACGATCACCGGCTTTCAAACGCCGGAGTCCGTTCGCTGGGATTCGGCCCAGGACGTCTACTTCGTGTCCAACATCAACGGCAACCCGTCGGCCAAGGACGGCAACGGGTTCATCAGCATCGTCGATCCGGCTGGTGCGATTCGCGACAGCGCGTTCATCAAGGGACTCAATGCGCCCAAAGGCATGGCGCTGGTGCACGACACCCTTTGGGTAACGGACATTGACGTGGTGCGCGGCTTCGACGCCCGCACCGGCGCCCCAGTGGCGACCGTGCCGATCTCCGGCGCTGTCTTTCTCAACGACATCACTGCCGCGCCGGATGGATCATTGTACGTGACGGACAGCGCGATTCGCTTTGGCGCAAAGGGGCAGGAGCATGTCGGAACCGATCAGATCTTCCGGGTCGGGCCGGATCGCAAGGTGAGCTCGGCGATCAAGAACGACTCGCTGTCACGCCCCAATGGGATTACGTGGGATGCGGCGAACCAGCGATTCATCGTCGTCTCGATTGGGGGCACCAAGAGCCTCTTTGCCTGGAAGCCCGGGGATGCGGCGCCGTCGATCATCGGGAGTGGACCGGGGGGATATGACGGCGTAGAGTTCGCGCGCGGCGCAATGCTGGTATCGTCATGGGCGGATTCGAGTGTCTACCGATTTGCAAACGGTCAGGGCGCCAAGCTGATCAGCAACGTCGCGAGCCCCGCCGACATCGGCTATGACGCCAAACGCAATCGCGTGCTTATTCCCGTCTTTACTGGGAATCGCGTGGAGATCTGGCAGCTGCGGTAGGCTCTTGCTGCGTGAGGCAGTGGAGGGTGCCGAGTCCCCAGACGAGATCCACGGCATGGATTCCCACGATGGGGCGATCGGGGAACACCTCGGCCAGAATGCCCAGCGCGACGCGGTCATGCGGATCGTTGAACGTCGGTACGAGCACGGCGGCGTTGGCGATGTAAAAGTTGGCGTAGCTGGCTGGGAGCCGGACGCCGTCAAAGTAGAGTGGCGCGGGCATTGGGAGGTCGATCACCTCGATGCCCGCGCCTTTTTCCAGGTGCATTCCCTGCAGCCGCTCGCGATTCTCGGCGAGCGGCTTGTAGTTCACATCCTTCGGATTGTCTTCCCGGCATAGCACGACCGTCGTCGGGTTTACAAAGCGGCACAGATCGTCCACATGTCCGTGCGTGTCGTCGCCGGCGATGCCCTTCCCGAGCCACAACGTATTCGTGATGCCGAGTGTATCGCGGAGCACGTTTTCGATTTCCCCCTGCGACAACCCGGGATTGCGCGTCTGCACCCGCTGATCGAGCAGGCATTCCTCGGTGGTGAGCAGCGTGCCGCGGCCATTCACGTCGATGCTGCCGCCTTCCAGTACGATCCCCCCCTCGATCAGCGGGAGCTTGAATCGACGCGCGGCGCGCGCGGGGATCTTGTCGTCCTTTTTCCAATCCTTGTACTTCGCCCAGGCGTTGAAATGGAAGCGCGCGATCGTGAGTCCTTTGTCCGCGCGCACGAAAATCGGACCGAAGTCCCGCGTCCAGCCGCGGTTGGTAGGAAAGCGCAAGAAATCGAGGCGCTTCAAATCCACGCCGACCCGTTTGAGAATCCGGCTCGCCTGCGCCTGCTGGATGCCCGAGTTGACGAGAATCCGGACGGTCTCTCCGGGCGCGAGCGCGCGGACGATTTCGGCATACACCCAGGGAACGGGGGGGAATTTCCCGGGCCAGTCGGTGACGTTATGGGGCCAGCCGATCCAGGTCGCCGCATGCGGCTCCCATTCGGCGGGCATACGCACGGCGCTAATCGGTCAGAAACCGGTGCTGGATGCCGCTGTAGGCGTCGGTCCGACGATCGCGTAGGAACGGCCAATTGCGGCGGACTTCCTCGATACGGGCGAGGTCGACTTCGGCGAGCACAAGGGCTTCGTCTTCCGCGGCCTCAGCGACTATCACACCGAACGGATCACAGATGAAGGAGTGGCCCCAGAATTCGATGCCCGCGCCCTGGCCGTCCAGCTGCTCGAAGCCGACGCGATTCACCGCCGCCACCCAGCATCCGTTGGCGATCGCGTGGCTGCGCTGAATCGTTTTCCAGGCGTCGAGCTGCTGTTCGCCGTATTTCGCCTTCTCCGCGGGATGCCAGCCGATCGCCGTCGGGTAGAGCAGGATGTTCGCCCCCTGCAGCGCTGTGAGCCGGGCGCCTTCTGGATACCACTGGTCCCAGCATACGAGCGCGCCGATGCGCCCCACCTTCGTAACGAACGCGCGGAACCCGAGGTCCCCAGGCGTGAAATAGAATTTCTCGTAATACGCGGGGTCGTCGGGGATGTGCATCTTGCGATAGATGCCTTTGACGGTGCCGTCGGCATCGATCACCGCCGCGGTGTTGTGGTACAGCCCCGCGGCGCGGCGCTCGAACAGCGATGCGATCACGACGACGCCGTTCTCCTTGGCGATCTTGCCCAGCGTTTCGGTGGTCGGTCCCGGTACGGCTTCGGCGAGATCGAACAGCGCGTGGTCCTCGCGCTGCCCGATGTACTGCGTGCGAAACAGCTCAGGCAGGCATACCAGCGCCGCGCCCTGTTGCGCGGCCTCCCGAATGCGCGTGACAGCTTTGCCGATGTTCGCGGCGGGATCGGCGCTCATGCGCATTTGCACGAGGCCGATTTTGAACTTCACGGGCAACGGTGTGGCCATATGCTGAAGAATAACTCAGAAAGCTCTGCTCGCTGACAACACGACGCCCAGCTTCGCCACGTTTTCGGTCTCACCTGACCCCGCGGTGGTGGGCGCGAACCGGTAGAAGCGCGCCTCCGCGTCGGTACCAACAGCCGCAGCGCCCAACGTCACCGGGCCGAGCGCCCGCGCGAGGGCGATTTTGTAGTCGGAGTAGGAAAGGCGCTCGTATCGGCGCACAGATTGATATCCGTAGTGCAGCGCCACGCTCAGTACCTTCGGAGCGCCAAACGTGGCCAGCAAATCGAGGTAACCGGACCCCGTCGACGCGCCGGTTCCGAGACAATTCGTGGTTGCGGGCGTACCGTCGGCGCCGACGCCGCAGTACCCGCCGATGGTGCGCGTTTTCATGCCGAAGAGGTCAGACAGGGCATGAGAGTACTTCGCCGTGAAGCGATCGTATCGCACGCCGAGATAGAGCTCGGTCGTGTTGTACCGGTCGCCGGGATCGATGTTGTAACGCGCGCGGGGATACCAGTAATACTGCGCGCCAACGTCTATGCCGCCCGTACCGATAGACCAGCGATATCCGCCGTACAGGTCCAGCTCGAGCGATCCGCCATTCAGAAATTGATTTCCGCTCACATTCGAGCCCCACGCCCCGGCATAGGCCCCCGTCACCGCCCCGTACTCGGCGCCGCCCTGAATTGCTGGCTGCCGATACGTTTGTGACAAACCACGAAACCGGTAGTCACCCACGAGCGTGAGGTTGCCCGACAGCGCGTGCGGCGACGGGGCTTGCATGAAGGGCAGCGCAACGACAGTGGCGATCGTCGTGACCAAACTCATGCCCGGCTCCCGGTGGGTTGCGGCTGCGCCACCGGCTCGATTGCGACCGCCGCGGGCGGGGCCACCTTGCGGATGCTCGCGCGATACACGTCCCAGTGCCCGAGTATCAACCGCGCACGCGCGCTCCCGGTCTTGTGGAAGTGTTGCTGGATCAATTTGCGCACGACGCGCTCGTCCATCGTGTTCAGCGCGCTCACCGTGACCATTTCGCGGTTGCAGTGCGATTCCAACTGCCCGCGCTCGTCCAGCACGTAGGCGATGCCGTTCGACATCCCCGCACCGAAGTTCCTACCAACTGGTCCGAGCACGACGACCACGCCGCCGGTCATGTATTCGCAGCAGTGGTCACCCGCGCCTTCCACGACCGCCACCGCTCCCGAGTTCCGCACCGCGAACCGGTCACCGGCGCTGCCCGCCGCAAACAGGCGGCCCGAGGTGGCGCCGTACAAGGCCGTGTTGCCGAGCAGGACGTGCTGGCCGGAAGCGTAGGCGGCGCCGCGGAACGGCCGGATGACGATTTCGCCGCCGCACAGTCCTTTGCCGACGTGATCGTTGGCCTCGCCCTCGAGCTGCAGATGCATGCGCGGCAGGGTAAACGCGCCGAAGCTCTGACCCGCGCTGCCGCGGAAACGCAGCCGCAGCGGCGCGCCCGGACCGGCGCCGTCATGGGTCCGGGCGAGCTCCCCCGCGATGCGCGCGCCAACGGTGAGATGATGATTGCCGATCGTGAAGATCCGTGGCGTCGGGCCTCGGTCTGCCAGAATCTCCGCGTCGAGCGACACGAGACCGGGACGGACGTTGCGTTGCACCGTGCGGCGCCGCGCGTCGGCGCTGCTCGCGGGCGCCTGGAGCAGCACCGAGAGATCGAGCAGCTGCGCGCGCGGCGTTTCGGGTCGCGCGATGCGCTCCAGCAGCTCGACCCGCCCGATGAGGTCATCCAGCTTCCGCGCCCCGAGGGAAGCCATAATGGACCGGACGTCGTCGGCGATGAACGTGAAGTACGCGATCACCTGCTCGGGCGTACCGCGGAACTTGGCGCGCAGATCGGGGCGCTGCGTGGCGATGCCGGTGGGGCAGGTATTCAGGTGACATTGGCGCGCCATGGCGCAGCCGAGGGCGACGACCGTCGCCGTGCCAAACCCGAATGACTCGGCGCCAAGCAGCGCGGCGATCACCACGTCCCGCCCCGTGCGCAGCCCGCCGTCTACGCGCACCTCGATCCGCTCGCGCAGCTTGTTCTGCATCAGTATCGCCTGCGTCTCCGCCAGGCCAACCTCCCACGGCGATCCGGCGTGCTTGATCGACGAGAGCGGCGACGCGCCGGTGCCGCCGTTGTGCCCCGAGATGAGCACGTAGTCGGCATACGCCTTGGCGACGCCCGCGGCGACGGTGCCGACGCCCGCCTCGGCGACGAGCTTCACACCCACGCGCGCCGTCGGATTCACCTGCTTGAGATCGTGAATCAGCTGCGCGAGATCCTCGATCGAATAGATGTCGTGATGGGGCGGCGGCGAGATCAACGGGATACCGACGACCGCGTGCCGCAACCGCGCGATCAGGTCGGTGACCTTGTGGCCCGGCAGCTGGCCGCCTTCCCCCGGCTTGGAGCCCTGGGCGATCTTGATCTCGAGCTCGTCGGCTCGGACGAGGTAGGCGGCGGTCACGCCGAAGCGGCCCGACGCGACCTGCTTGATGCGGTTATCGGCGCGTTCACCATCCGCGCGCGTCACGTAGGTCGCGGGATCTTCGCCGCCTTCTCCCGAGTTCGACCGTGCGTTAATCCGGTTCATCGCGATGGCGAGCATCGTGTGTGCTTCCGGCGATAACGAGCCGAGCGACATGGCGCTCGAGATGAAGCGGCGGCGAATCTCCGTGGCGGGTTCGACCTCGTCGATCGGCACGGGCGTCTGCGCGCGGAAAGCGAGCAGGTCGCGGGGACCGGCCGCGGCGCGCGCCCGCACGCGATCGCCGAACGTGCCGTAATCGGCGTCCTGTAGCGCGCGTACCAGCGGCGGCGACCAGCCGTGGTCTTCGCCGTCACGGCGGTAGCGCACCCTCCCGTGGTCGGGCAGCGCGCTCTCCGCGCGCTGGTGGCGCGTGAGCACGTCCTCGGCGATCTCCTTGAACCCGATCCCACCGATCACAGAGGCCGTGCCGCTGAAGCACCGGTCCACGACTTCGGGGCCGAGGCCCAGCGCTTCGAAGATCTGCGCACCGGCGTACGACTGCAGCGTCGAGATTCCCATCTTCGACAGGACCTTGAGGAGGCCCTTCTCTGCCGCGCCGCGGTACTTCTCGGCGGAGGAGTCTGCATCGCGCAGGCACTGCAGGGCGAGCCAGGGGTGCACCGCCTCCGCGCCGTACCCGAACAACGTGGCCAGGTGATGCACGTCCCAGGCATCGCCTGCTTCGGCGACGAGCCCGACACGTACGCGCTGGCGAGCCTGGACGAGACTGTGATGCACCGCGCCGATCGCCAGCAACATGGGAATCGGCGCCCGGGCTTTGTCGGCGTCGCGGTCGCTGATCACCAGGATCGTGGCGCCGCGCCGGACCGCCTTCACCGCCTCACGGCTGAGCGCTTCGACGGCGCGCACCAGCTCGTCCGGACCGGCCGCCGCCTCCCACACGGCGCTCAGGGTCGCGAGGTCCGCGCCGCCCGAGCGCCGCAGCGCCGCCATTTCATCCGTCAGCAGCACGGGATGCTCGAGTCGTAACAGCGTGCGCCGGCCCGGGCGTTGCGCGAGCAACGAGCCGCGCCGCCCCAGGTACATCACGAGGGACATCACGAGCTCTTCGCGCAGTGGATCGATGGCGGGATTCGTCACTTGGGCAAAGCGCTGCCGCATGTAGGCGTAGAGGTTCTGCGGTACGCGCGACAGCGGCGCAATCGGCGTGTCGTCACCCATGCTCCAGATCGCGTCGTGGCCCGCGGTGGCCATCGGAGCGATGACATAGCGCAGATCTTCGTGGCTGTATCCAAACGCGTGCTGGCGCGCGGTGAGCTCCTCGGCCGGCAAAGAGGGGCCGAGCGCAGAGACGTCCGTGGGCAGTTGTCGCACCATGCGCGCCGTCCAGCGCCGATAGGGACACCGCTGCGCCACTTCCATTTTTGCCGCTGCGCTGCGGAGCACGAGGTGCCGCTGCGTATCGACGACCAGCAGCTCGCCGGGACCGAGGCGTCCCGATTCGACGACATCGGCGGGATTCAAATCGACCACACCGACTTCGGAAGCCGCCACCACGAGATTGTCTCGCGTCACCTTGTAACGGCAGGGACGCAGTCCATTGCGATCGAGGGCGGAGCCGGCGAGCACGCCATCGCTGAATGCGATCGCGGCGGGCCCGTCCCAGGGCTCCATCAACCCGGCGTGATACTCGTAGAACGCGCGCAGCGCGGGATGCAGGTCGGCGATGCGCTCCCAGGCTTCGGGCAGCAGCATCATGAGTGCGTGCACGGGGTCGCGGCCGGAGCGGACCAATAGCTCCAATGCATTGTCGAGACTGGTCGAGTCGCTGCCGTCTTCCCAGATCACGGGCTTCAGCAGCTCGACATCTTTTTCCCAGGCCGGCGCGGCAAGCGCGGGCTCGCGCGCCAGCATCGCGTTCCGATTGCCCCAGAGCGTGTTGATTTCGCCGTTGTGCGCGAGCATCCGGAATGGCTGCGCGAGCGGCCAGCTCGGCAACGTGTTGGTCGAGTAGCGCTGGTGGAACACGGCGATCGCGGTATCGAAGAGCGGCGAGCGCAGGTCGGCGAAAAATCCGGCCAGCTCCGTGCCGACGAGCAGCGCTTTGTAGACCACGGTGCGGCACGAGAGGGAGCAGACGAATAGCGCGAGGCCGGCGCTTGCGGCGCGTCGCTCGATGACCCGCCGCGCGAGATACAGGCGACGTTCCCACACCTGCGCGGTGCAAGGACCCGTCGGCGGGCCGACGAATACCTGGCGAATCGCGGGCTGGCTGGCGGCCGCGAGTGGGCCGAGCACCGCGGCGTCCGTCGGCACGACTCGCCATCCCAGTACCGACATGCCCTGACCCACGAGTGCGCTCTCGATCAGCTCGACGGCGGCATCGTGATGCTGGGGAGGCAGGAAAAACATCCCCAACGCGACGCGTTCTTCCGGTCCGACGCCGAGCAGCCGGTGGGGGATCTGCGTCAGTACGCCGGCGCCGTCCCCCGAGCGATCGTTCGAGGCGGCGCCGCGATGCGCGAGCCGCGCGACGGCCGTGAGCGCCATCGACAGGATGTCAGGAGTGCGAATGCCGTCGGCGCGCGCGACGAAGCCGACGCCGCAGGCGTCGCGCTCGCGCCAAGGGTCGAGTAAACGAAAAGCCCGCTCTTGCGAGGGAGCGGGCTGGCTGGGTTCGGGTTTGATCTGCACGCTATCGCGCCCCGCCGCTCCCTGAATACGGGATGTGCGTATTGCCCGGCGTAATCGGGCGCGGTGTGGAAAGCATGTTTATGCGTCTCACTTCATAAATATACAACAGGGGTTTAATTCGCGTCAAGGGGAGGCTCACCCGACGAGTATAGGCTCCGGCTGTTTATAGGTGTAGGTCTTGTCGGCGTAATTCCGAAGGATGACCTCCGTGTCGGTCACCTTCAGCACGTACTCGGGAAGCAGGGGGATCTTGCCACCGCCCCCGGGGGCGTCGATCACGAAGTGCGGGACCGCGAGCCCCGACGTCCAGCCGCGCAGCGCCTTCACGATCTCGAGGCCCTTTTCGACCGTGGTCCGGAAGTGCTCCGCGCCGGCCACCTGGTCGCACATATAGATGTAGTACGGACGCACCCGGGCGGCGAGCAGGCGCTGCATCAACAGCTTCATCACGTCCGGGTCGTCGTTCACCCCCCGCAGCAGCACCGTCTGGCAGCCCAGGGGAATGCCTGCATCGGCGAGCATGCCGAGCGCACGCACGGCGGGGGGCGTCAGCTCGTCGGGGTGATTGAAGTGCGTGTTGATGTAAAGCGGGTGATACTGCTTGAGAATCGCGCACAGCTCGGGCGTGATCCGCTCGGGGAGATGGCAGGGGACGCGGCTGCCGATGCGCAGGACCTCGAGGTGGGGAATCGCCCGCAGCCGCTTGCAGATTTCGTCGATGCGGCGGTCGGACAGCAGCAACGGATCGCCGCCCGACATGATCACGTCGCGAATCTCCTTGTGCTCCTCCAGGTAGCGGAATGCGGACTCGAGCTGCGCCATCGGGATTTTCTCGGGATCGCCCACCTTGCGGCGCCGCGTGCAGAAGCGGCAATACGCGGCGCACACCGGCGATACGAGGAACAGCGCCCGGTCGGGATAGCGGTGCGTGATGTTCGGTACCGGCGAGTTTGCATCCTCGGCCAGCGAGTCCACGATGCCGTCGTGAATCTCCAGCTCCTGCACGGTGGGAACGTACTGACGCCAAATCGGATCGCCGGGCGCCTTGATGAGGTCCACCATGGCGGGGGAGATGCGGAACTCGAAGTTCTCGGCTGCTTGCCGCAGTCGCGCGATGTCGCCGACGTGATCCGGCCCGAAGCGCTCGGCCAGGGCGTCGAGGGATGCGATGCTCTTCTTACGGAGCAGCTCTTGCCAGGTCTCCACGCGTCAGATCCTTGGTATAGACCACCAGATCGTCGCCGGGCGCGTAATACTCCGGAACTGTCGCGGTCCTGGTGTAGCCGCGGGCTTCGTAAAACCCTCTGGTCGGAGCGTAGTCGGGGCGCGATGACGTCTCGACGACGACCAGTCGTGCGTCCTGCGTCCTGAGTCGTTGCTCCACCTCGGAGAGCAGCTGTGTGCCAATACCTCGCCCTTGCTGCTCGCGGTCCACGACAATCCAGTACAGATCGTGCGTCGCGGCAGTCCCCGGTGTCGGCCCCCAGCAGGCATACCCGACGAGCTCAACGTCATCAAAGGCGCCGATGAAGCGGTAGTCGTCGTCTCCGGCCAGGCACTCATCGAGCAGCTCGACCGCGGTGGCGACCTCCTCCTCGCGGAAGAGCGCCGTATTCCGCGTCAGCTGCTCAAGCCGTGCGCGGTGCGCGCGCCCGACGGGGCGCAGCGAGCAGCTCACGCGCGGCCTTTGTGCCCTGGGCTTCCCGCAGCGCTCCCTCGGCGATGCGGCGAACCAGCTCCGCATAGTCCCAGCCGGCCGCTCGCGCCATGCGCGACAGTCCGGCCTCGTCGGTGAGGTCGGGATTGGGATTCACTTCGAGGATCCACGGCTTGCCGGTATCGTCCACGCGGATGTCGACGCGGCCGTAGCTCTTTCCCTGCATCGTACGCCAGGCGGTCTCGGCCAGCTTGCTCAACCGGTCGGCGAAGCGTTGTGAGATCGGCGCCGGGCACACCGGCCGGCTGCCCAAGTCTTCCGGCGAGCCCACGTGCCACTTGGCGGCGTACGTCAGGATGGGCCACGAGCCATCCGGCATCGTGCTGAAATCGATTTCCGCGATCGGGAGGGTGCGGTCGCCGACGATGCCGACGTTGAATTCGCGGCCGGCGATGTATTGCTGCACCAGCACCTCGTCGTACTGCTCCGTCATCGCGGCGATGCGCGCCTTGAGGCTCTTGCGATCGGTGACGACCGACTGCCGGTCGAGTCCGGCGCTGGCATCTTCCGCGGCCGGCTTGACGATCGCGGGCAGCGGGAAATCATCCTCGATCTTCCCCTGCGCGATGGTCCAACGGGGGACGGGTAATCCGGCGCGCTCGAGTAAGGTGTTGGCGACCGCCTTGCGCCGGCACGCCGATGTGGTCCAGGGCCCGCACCCGGTATACGCGATGCCCGCGAGCTCCAGTGTGCCGACGACATGGTCTTCCCACTGCGCTACCCCGCGCACGCCTTCGCAAAGATTGAACACGAGGTCGGCGCGGCGGCAGTAATTGAACCACCGCATGTCGTGGCGGACGGGGACCCGCTGGACGTGATGATTGAGGGAGCCGAAGATTTTGGCGATGTCGTCGACCGCCAGCATCACCCCCGAGACATCTTCCGCGGTCCAGTCCTCAGCCCCGGGATCATAAAGGATGACGACCTTCACGCGCTGACCGCCGCCGCCGCCTCTGGAACGGCGCGTCCGGAGATGCGCTTCCAGGCGATGCGGACGACTTCCTGGATCAACTCGTCGTAACTGTACCCGGCGACGCGCGCCGCCTTGGGAAAGCAGGAATTCATGGCGGGGTCGGGGATGATGCCCGGGAGCGGATTCAGCTCAACCACGTTGGGCACTCCAAAGCGGTCCACCCGAACGTCGACCCGGCACCAGTCGCGACAGCCGAGCGCGCGATAGGCGTCGAGCGCGACGCGCTCCGTCTCGCGGCACAACGAGTCGGACACGCCACTCGGTGGGCATTGGAAGATGTCGAGCGGATGCTCGCGGGTATCCCATATCCACTTGGCTTCATACCCGTAAACGGGCGGAGCGCCCACAGGGAGCGTCTCGAAATCGAAACCGACGACCGGCAGGCAACGGACGTCGCCGTTGTTGCCGAGGATCGCGACGGTGAATTCGGGCCCGGGAAGGTACGTCTCTACCAGCACGGGCTGGTCATAGCGCTCTAAGAGGAAGGGGACGCGCTCGGCCAGTTGTGCGGGCGTGCTACACAAGTTCTTGACGTATATCCCCTTACCAGACCCCTCCGCCACCGGCTTCACAAATAAGGGATAGGGGAGCGGCATCCGCTCCAGGTCGGTCACCTTGTCGATCACGCGGAACGGCGCGGTCGGTACACCGCGGTAAGCGAGGATCTCCTTGGTACGTCCTTTATGGAGCGTCAGCGCGAGCGTGAGCGGATCGGAGCCCGTGTACGGGATGTTGAGGTACTCGCACAGCGCGGGCACGTGGGACTCACGGCAGGGGCCGTGCATCCCCTCGGCCATGTTGAAGACGATGTCCGGGCGGGCGAGCGAAAGTTTTTGGGGGAAGAACTCGTCGGCTTCGAGACGAACGACGTTACCGAAGAGGCTGAGCGCCTGGTCGACCGCATCGATGGTCGATGGGTCATCCCATTCCGCGTAGGCGTCCGACGCTGACGTGGCGTCCGGTTTCTCGTTGTATGCGAGACCTATTCGCATGTGAAATCAGAATACGAGATGCTTCCACGATGCGCAAGAGAGAGACGCGGTCGAAAAAAAGAATCCGTCGACGCGACACCGGCAAAAAAAACCGCCAACGAAACGACGCGCGCTAAACTTTGTGGTAGAGAACGCGCGCGCACTCCTGTTTGTCGTCGGCGGTGTAGATCTCGAAGTCGGAGAACAGCGCGCCGGCTTCCTGCTGGAGCAGCCGCAGCACCGCGATCGCCATACGGCGAATCTCGAGCTCTGCCCCCTCGCCACAGCGCAGCTCGAGCATCGTGCGCCAGGCGCGGGCATTCCCCGAGATGACGATCTTCACCTCGGTGGCATTGGGCAGCACGCTACGGGCCGCCTCCCGCGCCATTTTCCGCCGGTGCACCTTGTCGGTCACCCACTCGTAGCGCTGCATGAGTCCGTCGACCGACTTCACGTAGGCCGCCTGTGCCGCCGTGACCTGCTCCTGCCACTCCGCTTCAAGGGCGGCATCGCCCGCGACTGCGGGAGGCATCACGAACGCGGCGTGGGACTCGTCGACGTAGCGCTGCGAGATCTGCGAATACCCGAAACCGGCGCGATGGCGCACCAGCTCGTGCGAGCAGGAGCGCGAAATCCCCTCGATGAGCAGCACGTACACCGCGTGCTCCAGCACCGAGCCATGGCCCTGCTTCTTGATGTTCTCGAGATACTCCGCTGTGGTGCGGTTGATCGGGTTGTGCTGGCTCATGTAGCAGAGCCGGCCCGCGTACTCGGCGAGACGTTCGCCGTCGCTGGCGTCGCCGCGCCACTGCACGGGGAGATGCTCGGGCTCGACGAAGTGCGGGCGCGCGATCAGCGAGACGCGCGGGGCGCGGAACACTTCCACGGGATCGGGACGATCGGGAACGGGTGTCAGGGGTCGGTCTGGCGCGCCAGTTCGGATTTCGGCGTGGCCCATGCGGCGCTGCGCTCCACTTCTCGTAGTCGCGTGGCGATGTCGTCAGGAATGGCCGCGGCACCGGCGCCGACTTTCAGCGCCTCGAGCGGCGCCCAACCAGTCGCGGGAATGATAACACCCGGATTGAAGATGGATAGCGGGTCGTACGCCGTCTTCACGTCGCGAAACAGCTGGAAGACATCGGAGCCGTAGAAGCGCTCCAACACACCGGCGCGCAGCCGGCCGACGCCATGTTCGCCCGCCGGTACGCCGCCCAATCCGAGCAACAACTCCGTCACATCCGCGAACAGACCGGCCAACGCCTCATGCCAACCCTCGCGCGTCGTATCGGGCAACGCGTTGACATGGACGTGGCCGTCGCCGGCATGGCCAAAGATGGCCACGGGGATGCGATAGCGATCGGCCGCCTCCCGCACGCCAGCCACGTAGTCGCCGAGCTGAGCGAGGGGGACGCAGCCATCCTCGATTACCTGCATGGAGCGCTGCGAGGCGGGAAGCCGGGCGAGGGCGGGGGACGCCAGCCGGCGTACGCTCCACAGCCGCTCGAGTCCGGCGCGGTCGACGGCAGTTTCCACGTGCGTGACGGAGCTTTTCAGCCCGCGAACGGCGTCACCGACGGCTCCGCGCGCCCCCGCCGCGGTCTCGCGCTCGAACTCGACGAGCAGCAGGCACGCGACCGGCGGCGCATCCGGCACCAATTGCAGCAGCGTGCGGTCCAGCAGCTCGAGCGCCGAGGGCTTGAGCGAGACCAGATAGGGCACCGCTTCGGTCATCGTCGCGAGGTCGGCAAAGCCGAGGGCGACTCCGGCGATGTCGGCGGGAATGGCGTCGAGACGCCAACGCACCTCGGTAACAATGCCGAGCGTACCCTCCGAGCCAATGAAGAGATCGACTTCGTCGCCGCTGTCGGCGAAGCGGTGGAGCGCGTAGCCGGAAGAATTCTTGCGCGTTTTGGGGAAGCCTTCCGCGACGAGCCGCCGACCGCCAGCGCTCAAAGCAAATCTCTCGCCGCTGCCAGCTCCCCGCTTGACGGTTCGTACCTCGCCACCCGCCGCCACCACCGTCAGTTCGTCGACCCACGGACGCACGCTGCCGTAGCGCACGGTGCGCGGTCCTGCGGCATTCGTCGCGAGCATACCGCCACTCGTGGCGAAGAGGCCCGATGAGGGATCGGGTGGGAGGCGCAGGCCGTATGGCCTCGCAGCATCGTTCAGCTCCGCCCAGGTGACCGACGCGCCCGCGATTGCAACGCGCCGCGGCGCATCGATCTCCAGCTCCGCGAAACCCATGCTCATGTCCACGATGGTTCCGGAGCCGACGTTGCCGCCGGGCATACCGCTCCCCGCGCCCCGGGGAATGAGTGGCGTACGCGAGGCGCCGGCCTGGCGCACCAGCGCGACGACATCAGCGGTGTCTTGCGGGATCGCGACCGCGCTCGGAATTATGCGATAGATGCCTGCGCCTTCGGCGTACGCCGCGCGGATGCGCGCATCGGTGTGCAACACGCTCCAAACTTGACACAGGGGAAGCGCAACGTGAAGCTTCGTTTCCCCATGGCTGCTCCGCAGAATACCACGCCGCGCGCTCAGCTGATCCATATAGAAGTGGACCGGCGGCTGGGTCACGAATGGGATGAATGGAACGGACGTCCGCTGCCCGATGGCGGCGATTTCTCGGCCGCGCCGGGCTTGTTCTTCAGATTCGCGGCGCTGACACTCGTGGCGGCGACCGCCGGGGTGGCCGCTCTTCTATATCTGATTGGCCCGCGTCTGAGCGCTCTATGGCAGCCATTGCCCAGGGTCCTGTGGATCACGATTGCCGCGCTTGCCGGCGCCAAGGCGCTGTATCTCGGCCTGTTGGCGGCGTCGTATTACGGCCGGCGCAATCTGCTTCCGGAACGGCTGCTCGAGCGCGGCCCCTATCTCCAGCTCATGAACTACACATCGCTGCTCGCGCGCGCGTTCG
>JBHEMG010000161.1:0-26432 GCA_046262715.1 Gemmatimonadales bacterium | reverse complement strand
GACGATGCTGCGGGCGTCATCCTGCGCATTCGCGATGGCCGCCTCATCGCCCGGGAGCATCGTTTCCTGGAACACGTAGAGAACGCCGCCGAAGGTGAAGTGCTGCGCACGTTCCTCGTCGGCTATTACCTGCCGCTCGAGCAGCGCGCCGACCGCGTGGTGTTGCCGTTCGCTCCGGCGGACTTCGATGCGCTGCGCGAGCTCGCGTCGGGCGTCGACTTTGCCGTGCCGCAGCGCGGTTCGGCGGCGAAGCTCGTGGAGCTCGCTGATCAGAACGCGCGGCATCTCCTGGACAGCTTTAAGATCGAGTCGTTCGACATCGACGAGCGCTCCGCCGACCCGGTGTTTGCGCTCGGCCGCGACCTCGGGCTCCCCGTGGTGCCACGCGCGATGATCTGCATTGACATCTCGCACAATCAGGGACGTGATACGGTGGGATCGCTGGTATGGTTCGAAGGGGGCCGGCCGCGGAAGGCCGAGTACCGTCACTACCGCATCAAGAGCGTGGAGGGCATCGATGATTTCGCGGCGATGAAGGAAGTCGTCACCCGCTTCCTCACCCGACGTATCGCCGAGAAGAAACAGCTTCCCGACTTGATCGTGATCGACGGGGGGAAAGGCCAGCTCTCGGCGGCGGTGGAGGCCGCACGCGAGCAGGGACAGGAGCGGTTGCCCATCGTCAGTCTGGCCAAGCGCGAGGAGGAGGTGTTCCTGCCGGGCTACAGCGAACCCCTGAAGCTTTCGCGTCGCAGCTCTTCCCTCAAATTGCTGCAGCGCGCGCGCGATGAGGCGCATCGCTTTGCCGTGAGCTACAGCCGCAAACGCCGTTCGCAGCGCACCATCACGTCCGAGCTGCTGCGTATCCCGGGAGTGGGGCCGACACGGCGCCGCGTACTGCTCGAGCGCTTCGGCTCGCTCGCCGGCGTCCGCACGGCAACGCCCGCCGAGATCGCGTCGTTGCCCGGATTCTCCACCAAGCTCGCTGACCGCATTCTCGATCGCTTGCACCAGCAGGTATGACGGCCTGGACATTGGAGTGCTCGGCGTGCGATCCGGTGCGCACGCGCGATACCGCCGGATTCCCGGGCGTCTGCGAAGTGTGTGGTGCGCCCTTCCTCGTGCGGTACGCGTCGCTGCCGTCACCAGAGCAGAAGGCGCACCTCCGGCGCCAGCGCTGGTCGATGTGGCGCTACGACCAGTGGTTACCACTGGCCGACGGGGAGCACCCTGTCACACTCGGCGAAGGGGGTACGCCGCTGCTCCGTATGACACGGCTGGGCGAGCGACACGGCTTTCCGCAGCTCTGGGTGAAAGACGAAAGCACCAATCCCACGGGGTCATTCAAGGCGCGAGGGCTCGCCGCCGCGGTCACACGCGCTGTGCTGTCCGGCGCGACACAGCTCGTCATCCCGACGGCGGGGAACGCCGGGGTTGCGCTCGCCGCCTACGCGGCACGCGCGGGTGTGCAGGCGCGGGTGTACGCGCCCATGACTACCCCGCGTACGATCCTTGATCAGATTCGCGGCTTCGGTGCAGAGTTGCTGCTGATCGACGGCCATATCGGCGACTGCGGGATCGCCACGCGCCTTCACTCCGCTAACACGGGCGCGGTCGATTTCTCCACCCTGCGCGAGCCCTATCGCATCGAGGGAAAAAAGACGCTGGGCCTCGAGCTTGCTGAGCAGCTCGGATGGACGCTGCCGGATGCGATCGTCTATCCGACCGGCGGCGGGACGGGCCTCATCGGGATGTGGAAGGCGTTTCTGGAGCTACGTGAGAGTGGTTGGTTGCGCGGACCGCTGCCGCGGATGTTTACCGTGCAGGCGGCGGGCTGCGCGCCCGTAGTGCGGGCCTTCACCGCGCGCGCCGAGGGCGCCGACGCATGGCCCAACCCGACCACCGTCGCCGCCGGGCTCCGAGTCCCGGCGCCGTTGGGCGCCCGGCTGATGCTGCGGGCTCTGCGCGACAGCCAAGGTGGGGCGGTCGCTGTGACGGACGAGGCCCTGCAGGCGGCAGCCGGGGAGATGCGGGGCGAAGGGATCGATGCCTCACCGGAGGGCGGCGCCGCTTTGGCTGGCGCGGTGGAGCTGAAGCGGCAAGGGATGCTGCGGGGAAGTGAACGGATCGTCTTGTTCAACACCGGCGCTGGGTGGCTGTACAGGGCCTAAGCCGTTTATATTTCTGCACTTCGGCCATGCGTATCGCCATCCTCGATCCAGCTGCCGGCATTAGCGGCGATATGACGCTTGGGGCTCTGCTGTCCCTCGGGGTGCCCGTCACATGGCTGGAGGAGCTACCCGCGCGGCTGGGGGTAGGTGATGTGCGCGTTACGGTTCGCGACGTCACGCGCGCGGGCGTCACGTGTAAACAAATCGTATTCGATATCCCCGTGCAGCCGCACGGCAGGCATGTCGGTGAGCTGATCAAACTGGTCGAGCGGGCGCCGGTTTCCAATTGGGTCAAGGAGCGCGCGATTCGCGCGTTCCACTTGGTGGGTGAGGCGGAAGGGCGCGTGCACGGTGTCGCGCCCGAGAAGGTGCACCTCCACGAGGTGGGCGCGGTGGACGCGGTACTCGACATCGTGGGGGCCATCGAAGGCTTCGAGCGGCTCGGCGTCGAGGCCGTGCATCATCTGCCTGTGGCTGTGGGAAGTGGGTGGGTCGAGGCGGCGCATGGCCGGTTGCCGATTCCAGCGCCCGCTACCGCGATCCTGCTCGAGGGGCTCGAGATCGCGACGGGCGGCTCGAGCCCGGTCGAGGGGGAAGCGACCACGCCTACGGGAGCAGCGCTGCTTCGGGTGCTGTCGGCGGGGCCGCCACCCGAGCGGTGGCGTATGGTGGGGAGCGGCTGGGGGGCAGGACAGCGCGATCCTAAGCACTATCCCAACGCTCTGCGTATTCTCGTGGCGGAGGTGGCGGGCGAGGCGGGACGTGTCGTGATCCTCGCGACCGATGTGGACGATATGAGTCCCGAGTATGTCGAGCCGCTCCGGCAGGCATTAGTCGCCGCCGGCGCGCTCGATGTACAGACATGGCCTGTGCAGATGAAGAAGGGCCGGGCGGGGTTCCGGGTCGAGGTGATGTGTCCGGAGGCGCTCGCCGACACGGTGACCGCTGAGCTGTTCCGCCAGAGCACGACGGCGGGTGTGCGGCGATGGTACGCGGAGCGATCGACTCTGCCGCGCCATCAGGTCACGGTGCGGCTGGATGGGGTGTCGGTGCGAGTGAAAGTGTTGGATGGCGGCAGTGTACGGGTGAAGCCGGAATACGACGATGTGCTGGCGGCGGCAAAGGCGTTGGGACGTCCGCCGCTCGAGGTGGCGCGCGCGGTGGAGCGCGACGCCGAAGCTCTTATCGCGAAAGCCAAGGAGTGAACGTGCGCACGGTTCGGAATATTGCGGTACTGACGCTTGGTATGCTGCCGGCTACGTTGCTGGCGCAGGCGGCTCAACCGCCCCGCTGGGCGGAGGCCAAATGCGACCTGAAGGCCGGCCACTTTCTCGTCAACAGCGGCATCCTCTATTTGAAGAGTGCCTCGAACACGCGCTTTGAGGATCAGCGCCAGAAGGATCTGCGCGATGCGCAACGTTCGCTGACGCAGGCGCTGACGACAGGCGATCAAGAAAAGAATCCGGCTGCATGGTACTATCTGGGCCGCTACTACATTCTGGCAAACGACGCGCAGGGCGCGGATACGGCATTCGCGCGGGCGCAGGCGCTGAAACCCGACTGCAAAGACGACATCGCTGTGTGGCGCCGCTACGTGTGGGTGCCGACGTTCAACGCGGGCGTCGCGGCCTGGCAGGCGAACAACAACGACTCCGCGATCGCGTCCTTCCGGCGCGCCAATGCGATGCTGCCTGATGAGCCGACCGGATACAAGTACCTGTCGACGCTGTTGTTCAACAGCGGCCAGGGCGATTCCGCGGTGGCGTATTTCCGGCGCGCGGCGGATGTGTCGGCGAAGGATTCCAAGTTCGCGCAGGATCGCAAAGACGCCTTGTACAACCTCGGCCGGATTCAGCACAGCCAGCAGCACTTCCCCGAGGCCGAGGCGGCGTATCGTGAGTATCTGGCTCTGTATCCCGGAGATCCAGAAATTCTGGCAGCGCTGGGAAGCGTGGTCATGCAGCGGGGCAACAAAGACAGCGCGTTCGCGATTTATCGGCAGATCCTGAGCCGCGCGGATTCGATGGGGTACGTGCCGCTGTATCGTGCCGGCGTCGAAATCTCGCAGGCCGTTCCGGACGAGCCGGACACGGCCGCCGCGGGCACCAGCTGCCGCAGCTCGGCGCGCGCGGTTCGTCCCGCGTTGACCGCTGCGCGCATTCGTGTGCGCTGCGACTCCGTCACGACCGGGATGGCCAAGGACTATGTCGCGAGCTCACGCGTGTCATTCCAGCTGGCGGCACAGCTGCTCGATGCGAGTCTCAAGCTGAATCCGTACTATCGCGAGACGCTGATTCACCGCGCCAACACGGCGCTGGGGATGCACGATTCGGTGACGGCGCTCGAAATGTCCCGGCGGCTGCTCGCGATCGACCCGATGAACAAGACGGCGATCCGGATGATGGCATTCTCGCAACAGGCGACGGGCCGGGTGGATTCGACGCTGTACTACCTGCGCTTGGCAGATTCGACGCTGGTCGCCGACGTGACGGTGAGTCAATTCGATTCGACGGACACCGGTCGAGTTCTCAAGGGACTCGTGACGAACCTGCGGTCGTCGCCGACACCGCCGCTCAAGCTGATGTTTGAATTCCTCAATGCGAAGGGCGAAGTCGTGGCCAGCCAGACCGCGGAGGTGCCGACGGTGGCGCCCGAGCAAAGCCAGCAGTTCGAGCTCAAGGCGACGGGCCCCGGCATCGTCGCGTGGCGATACAAGCGCGGGTAATCGTTTGACAGCGGGCGGGATGTGCACGCACATTCCGCCCCCAGACTGCGGGCGTAATTCAGGGGTAGAATGCCAGCTTCCCAAGCTGGACGTCACGGGTTCGAATCCCGTCGCCCGCTCTACGCACCACCGTATGCCGTTCAGCTCCCTTTTATCCGTCTGCGCCGCGCTGGTTGTGGCGGCGCCAACGGCTCTCCACGCGCAGGCAGCGCACGAGTGGATCCCGCCGCAACCGCCGTGCGACCTCAAGGCCGGCCATTTCCGTGTAACGACGGCGATCATCAACCTCAAGACGGCCGCGGAAAAGCCCATCACTCGCGAGCGCATGCTCACTGGCACGCAGGAGGTGCTGACGCGTGCCATCGTGACAGACGGCCAGGACAAGAATCCCGCCGCCTGGTACTACCTCGGTCGCTACTTCGTCGAGGTGGGTGACGGCGCCGGCGCCGACACCGCGTTTACCCGCGCGCTGGCGCTCGCGCCGCAATGCCGGGCGGACATTGATCGCCATCGCGAAAAGCTGTGGGTGGATGTGATCAACGCGGGACTCCGGAACTGGCAGGAAAACCGGCTCGATTCGGCCAAGGTGCTGCTGCGCCAGGCCGCGACGCTGCGCCCGGACAATCCGCGCGCGTTGCTGGCGTTGGGCCAGATCTACGCCGCCGAGAACAACACGGACTCCGCCGCCGCCTACCTGAGCCGGGCAGCCGCGGCCGCGGGGAGCGACACCGCCTTCGCCAGCCAGCGGAAAGACGCCCTGGGCAACGCGGCAGCGCTCTACCAGCGCCGCTTGCAGGGTGATCCGGCCGCGCAGCGGTGGCAGCAGACGCGTCTTTCGCGCGACTCCGTGCAGCGCCTGATCTTCGTGGACTCGGTACTGCTGTCCCGAATCGACGCGTCAGCGGCGTCGCGGCGGGCACGCGGCGCCCGGCTTGCGCCCGCAGATCAGCAGACGTTCAGCCGCGATTCGAGCACGCGGGCGCGCGCCGTGGCCGAGCGCCGCGCGGCCCTCACGGCGCGCTCGAGCATCGTCGCGACCGACAGCGCAGCGGCGCAGTCGGCGTTCGACCCCGTCATCAAGGCGTTTCGGTCCTACTTGGAGGCCTATCCCGAGGCAACAGACGCCGTGCCCGGGCTCGCCAATCTGTATTACCAGAGCGGGCGGCTGTCCGAGGCCGATGCCGCATTCGAAGCGATTTATCCGTCGAGCCGTCGGCTCGAGTCCAGCGTCCTGATTGAAGCAGGGCGGGGCGCATTGCGCGCCAACGCGTTCGCCCTAGCCGCCAAACTGCTCGAGCGTGGCCTGGCGCAGCGACCCTACGACCGCGACGCACTCGTAGACCTCGGCAATAGCTATCAGGCGCTGCGCGACTCGGCCCGGCTGTTCCCCGTGGCGCAACGCGTCATGGGCGTCGATCCGCTCAACCGGACCAGCCTGCGGCTATTAGCAGCGGCCTGGGACCTGCGTGGACGCCGGGATTCGGCACAGAAGTACCGCGATCTTGCCGAGGGCGGGCTCCAAGTGGATGTCTCCATCAGCACCTTTGCAGCCGATTCCACCGGTTATCTCCTCAGCGGCGTCGCCACGAACGCCGGCGCCGCCGGTTCCCCCGTGCAGCGGCTGACGTTCGAATTCCTCGATGCCAACGGCAATGTCCAGCTGTCTCAAGCCATTGAAATCCCACCTTTACCGGCGCAAGGATCGCACAACATCGAATTGCATGTCCCGGGAACGGCCCTCGTTGCCTGGCGTTACCGTCCCTCCTAAGCGATATTACCAGTTGAAGTTGCGTCGTTAGCTTCAGAAACTCCTTGAACCTCTAGGTGGTCAGCAGTGATACGCGTCCAGGCGGTAGCCCCTGAATCGCTGGGGGCCGCCCTGCAACTCACTCCCGGAACCGAGCTGGTCGCGGTCAATGGCCGCGACCTCGAGGACTTTCTAGACTGGGAGTTCCTCACGGCGGACGAGCAGTTTGTGCTACGCGCGCGCCTGCCGTCGGGGGAGGAGATCGAATATGACGTCGAGCGTCCCGAGGGGATGCCGATGGGCGTCATGTTGGAGCCGCCCCGTATCCGGCGCTGCGCCAATCATTGTGACTTTTGCTTTGTCGACGGCAATCCCCACGGGATGCGGCACGCGCTGTACATCCGTGACGACGATTACCGCCTCTCCTTCCGGTATGGCAACTTCGCCACGCTGACGAACCTCAAGCCGTGGGATCTGGACCGCATCATCGAGTACCGGCTCTCGCCGCTGTACGTATCGGTGCATGCGACTGACCCGGTCGTGCGTCGTTGGTTGCTCCGCAACCCCGAGGCGCCCGACGTCGTGCCGCAGCTGCGCTGGTTCATCGAGCGGGGCATCACGTTCCATACGCAGGTCGTCCTGGTGCCGGGCGTCAACGACGGCGCGCAGCTCGTGCGGACGTTGAGTGACCTGTATGGGCTGGGTCCCCAAGTGCTGTCGGTGTCCGTGGTGCCGGTCGCGCTGACCGAGTTTAGCAAACACAGCCTCGTGCGCCAGCCGACGCGGGACGAATGCCGCGCGGCAATCGCAAGCGTGGATGATTTCGCCGCGCGGGCGGTAGCGGATCGGGGCGCGCCGTGGTGCTACGGCGCCGATGATTTGTACCTGCAGGCTGACTTGGAGTTGCCGCCCGCAGCGTGGTACGGGGATTTCGAGCAGCGGGAGAACGGTGTCGGGGCGGTGCGCTACCTCCAGACCCGGATACAAGACGCGCGCGCCGCGCTCGAAGCGGAGAACTGGCGCGACAAGCGCATTGGTATCGTGACGGGGACGGCGATGGGACCGCTACTCCCCCAGGTTGCCGCAGATCTCGCGGCGGCGACTGGTGCCCAGTTTGAGATCCTGGCGCTCGAGAACACGCTATTCGGCCCCTCGGTGACCACCGCCGGCCTGCTGCCGGGGAAAGCAGTCCTGGCCGCGTTGCAGCATCGCCGGGATCTCGATCTTGCCTTGCTGCCTGCCGAATCGGTCAATGACGATCTCCTGTTCATGGACGACCTCGAGGCGCATGCATTGGCCGCGCAGCTGCCCATGCCGATCAAGCTGTCGTACGACTTTGCGGACGCGCTCGTGAGTGAACCGGTGGGCGTGTGAGCATTCCGACCATCGCCATCATCGGCCGGCCCAATGTCGGCAAGTCCACGCTCTTCAACAGGATCATCGGCCAACGCCTGGCCATCGTAGACGCGCAGCCGGGCGTAACGCGCGATCGTCATTTCGCCCCCGCGGAATGGAACGGACGGCGTTTCTGGCTGGTCGACACAGGCGGCATGGTGCCCGGCGCGACCGATCCCCTGAATCGCGCCATTCGCGGACAAGTAGAGCAGGCGATCGCCGAAAGCGACGTGCTGGTGTTTCTCGTGGATATCCAAACGGGCGTGCATCCGATCGATCTCGAGATCGCTCAGCACCTCCGCCATGCCAACCGACCTGTGCTGCTCGTCGTCAACAAGGCCGACGACCTGCCCGACGAAACGCGCCACCTCGGGTTCTACGAGATGGGCCTCGGTGACCCGTTCCCCGTGTCGGCCGCGGTCGGCAAGAACAGCGGCGACCTGCTCGACAAGCTCGTGTCGCTGCTTCCGCCCGCGCCTGAGGAAGGCGAGGAGAGCGAAACAATTCGCGTGGCGGTCGTGGGCCGGCCGAATGTCGGCAAGTCGAGCCTAGTCAACCGGCTGCTCGGCAAGGATCGCCACATCGTGGCCGCCGAGCCGGGGACGACACGCGACGCCATCGACACGCCGTTCATGCACGGCGACCGAAAACTGATCTTTATCGACACCGCCGGCCTGCGTAAACGCAGCAAGGTGGAGGAAGATCTCGAGTTCTACTCCGTGCTGCGCACCTCGCACGCGATGGAGCGGGCCGACGTCTGCATGTTGGTGGTCGATGCCACCGACGGGATTCACGCGCAGGACCTCAAGATCGCCAACGACGCCTGGGACCGGGGCGCCGGCGTGTTGATCGCCGTGAACAAATGGGATCTCGTCGAGGAGAAAGAAACCAATACCGCGGTCGAAGGCGAACGGGCCAACAAGCTGCGCGCGCCATTTCTGCAGTTCATTCCATTTTACTACGTCTCGGCGAAGACGGGCCAGCGTGTGACGAAGCTGCTGGATGCCATCGTGGCCGTCCCCGAGGCGCGCCAGAAGCGCGTGCCGACCGCCGAGGTGAATCGCGTGCTGGAAGAGCTGCTCGCGCGCCAGCAGCCGCCGCAGCCCGTCGGCGAGTCGGTGCGGCTGTTCTACGCGACGCAGGTCGGCACCGCGCCGCCGCGCTTCGCGGTCGTGGCCAACCGCCCCGAAGCGATTCCGGAATCCTACACGCGCTACTTGCACAACGGCTTCCGCGAGGCGTGGGAATTCACCGGGGCGCCGCTGACGATCAAATTCCGCCGCAAGCGGGGCCGGCGCTGAACGCCCTCCTCGCGCTCATCGCCGCTTATCTGCTGGGCGCCACGCCCACCAGTTATATCGCCGGCAGAGTGGGGCGGGGTATCGATCTGCGCGACCACGGCTCGAAAAACCTCGGCGCCACCAATGTCTATCGTATCCTCGGTTGGAAGTATGCCGTTCCAGTGGCGGTGTTCGATATCGCGAAAGGCGCAATTCCCGTGCTGCTGTTCGCTGCGTGGGCGGGTGCGGCGCAGCATCCCTGGCTGCCGGTCGCGCTCGGCGGTGCCGCGGTGATCGGGCATATGTACTCGCCCTACGTCAGCTTCAAGGGCGGCAAAGGAGTGGCGACCGCCGCGGGGATGTTCCTGGCGCTCGCGCCGCTCGCGGTACTCATCGCCATTGTCCTCTGGATCGTCTGCCTGCGGCTGACGGGCTACGTGTCGCTCAGCTCGATCATCGCAGTGGGGAGCGTGCCGCTCTGGGTAACGCTGCTGCAACCCGGCGACGCCTATGTCTTCTGGGCCGGTGTGGCGCTCGTTGCCCTGATCGTGTTTGCGCATCGGCGCAATATCAAACGGCTGATCGCCGGCACGGAAAACCGCTTTACAAAGCGGCCTTCCACCCCATGAAAGTGGCCGTGATCGGCGGCGGGGCGTGGGGCACCGCGCTCGCGGACTTGCTCGCGCGCAAGGGCGAGGACGTGACGTTGTGGGCGCGCGAGCCCGAGGTCGTGGACAGCATAACCGCGCGCCACATGAACGAGATGTTCCTGCCGGGAGCGGCGCTCGCGCCGTCGCTGCGCGCCGTGCGGGAGATCGCGGCGGCCGTGCGGGGCGCGGAGGTGATCGTTTCGGCGGCGCCGTCGCACGCGGTGCGGCCTGTCATGACCCAGGTAGGGCGTGCGATCAGCGGGATGCCGCTGGTGGTCAGCGCGTCGAAGGGGCTCGATCCGGACAAGCTGGAGCGGCCGTCCACCGTGCTGCAGGACGTGCTGCCCGCGGGGATTCCGATTACGGTGCTCTCGGGTCCGTCCTTTGCGCTCGAGGTCTATCAGCGCCAGCCGACAGCCGTCGTTTCCGCCGCGGCCGATCACGCGCTGGCGGAACGCGCGCAGCGCATTCTCGCGACACCGCATTTCCGCGTCTACTCGCATACCGACGTGATCGGCGTGGAGCTGGGCGGTGCGCTGAAGAACGTCATCGCGCTCGCCGCCGGAATCCTCGACGGCCTGGGCCTCGGCTTCAACACCCGCGCGGCGCTGATCACGCGCGGTCTCGCCGAGATCACGCGGCTCGGCGTCGCGCTCGGCGCGCAGCCGATGACGTTCGCGGGCCTCGCCGGGCTCGGTGATCTGATTCTGACGGCGACGGGCGCGCTGTCGCGCAATCGCGGGTTGGGCGTCGCCCTGGGGCAGGGGCAATCGGTCGCGCAGGCGCTCGCGCGGACGCAAGCCGTCGTCGAGGGGGTCAACACGGCGCGCACCGCGGTCGCGCTTGGCGAGCGTCACGGCGTCGAGCTGCCGATCGCGCGCGAGGTGGCCAACGTCCTGTTCCACAACAAAACCCCGAGGCAGGCGGTCGCCGATTTGATGGAGCGCGAGCTGAAGGCGGAAGGGCGATGAGCAACAGCAGCGCCGCGCAGCCGGTACAGGAGTTCTTCTCGATCGGGGAGGTGTGCCAGCTCACCGACTTGAAGCCGCACGTGCTGCGCTACTGGGAAAGCCAATTCCGATTCCTCAACCCCGCAAAGAATCGCTCAGGCAATCGCGTGTATCAGCGGCGCGAAATCGAGCTGATCATGCTCGTGAAGCATTTGCTGTACACGGAGAAGTACACGATCGAAGGAGCGCGCCAGAAGATCGAGCAGTACCGACGCTCCGGGGAGCTCAAGCCCGAAGCGCGCCGCGCTCTGGCGACCGAAACCGTCAAGGAGCTCCGCGCGGAGCTGAAATCGCTCCTCGGCATTCTCGAAGGAAACTGAGTGCGGGTGGCCCTTGTCATTCCCGCCTTCCAGGCCGCGGCGACGCTTGGGGCCGTCATCGCGCGCGCGCGGCTGGCGAGCCCCCCGGCGCAGATCATCGTCGTGGACGATGGCTCGTCCGACCGGACCACTGAGGTCGCGGCGCGCGCCGGCGTCACGGTGATGACCCATGCCCGCAACCGCGGCAAAGGGGTCGCGCTGCAGACGGGCATCGCCCGCGCGCGCGCGGATGGAGTGGCGGTCATCGTGACGCTCGATGCCGATGGCCAACATCCGCCGGAGGAGATCCCCCGGTTGCTCGAGCCGATCAGCGCGGGGCAGGCGGACCTCGTGCTGGGCGCCCGCGCGCGCAGCGGCACGATGCCGGTGGCGCGTCGCTTTACCAACTGGCTCTCCGCGACGCTCGCGTCGCGAATCGGTGGCCGGCCCGTGCGGGACGCGCAGACGGGGTTTCGCGCGTTTACCCGCGAGGTCGCCGACGCGGTGCGGTCTACGGGCGAGCGCTACGAATACGAGGCTAACTTTCTGCTCGACGCGCTGCGGGCGGGATATCGCGTCGTGTCGGTCGAAGTGCCGACGATTTACGGGACAGAGGAAGGCGCCATGATCCACAGCCATTTTCGTCCCTGGTCCGACACCTGGCGGATGGCGCGTGCGTTCGCGCGGCACGCCGGACGCATCGTGGCGGGAGGAGCAGGAGTACGTGAGTAACGCGACAAATGAAGGTCTGCGTATCCTGGTGTCCAACGACGACGGCGTCCTGGCGCCAGGCATAGCGCTGCTGGCCGAGGCATGCTCCAGCGTCGGCCAGGTGACCGTGGTGGCGCCCGATCGCGAGCAGAGCGGCACGTCCCACTCCCTGACGCTGCACCGACCGCTGCGCGCGCACCGTCGCTCCGACGGCGCGTTCCAGGTGGACGGCACGCCGACCGACTGCGTGCTGCTGGCGTTGGGGGCGCTGATGCCGGACGGACCGAACTGGGTGTTCTCCGGGATCAATCACGGCCCAAACATGGGCGAGGATGTGCTGTATTCCGGCACCGTGTCGGCAGCCATGGAGGGATTGGCCGCCGGGATCCCGAGCGTCGCGATCTCCTACGGCAGCTTCGATCTCGAGCACCTGGAAAGCCATCGCAAGGGACTCGAGCGGCTGATCAACGCGATCGTGCACGTCGACAACTTCCCCGGCGAGACGTTGCTCAACATCAACCTGCCGCCGATCCCGGGCGATCAGGTCAAGGGCGTGAAGGTGACGAATCTCGGCAGCCGCGTCTTCCACGAAGAAATCGCGACGATGAAAGATCCGTGGGGGCGCCAGGTGTACTGGATCGGGGGAGGGCACGTGACGTGGTCGGGCGGCTCCGATTCCGACTTCCAGGCCGTGAAGGACGGATTCATCTCGATCACGCCGCTGCACGTGGACCTCACGAATTACAAACTGCTCGAAGTCGTGAGCAAGTGGGACTTGGGGAAGTGACGGGGGCCAGCCGCGATACCTACGGGGGGTATCGGGCTCGGCTTGTCGAGCAGCTGCGCGCCCAGGGCATCCGCGACCTGTCCGTGTTGCGGGCCTTTGCCGCTACGCCACGACATCTCTTCGTTCCCGAAGCGGTACGCCATCGCGCGTATGAAGACGCCGCGCTCCCGATCGGAGGCGGCCAAACGATCTCGCAGCCCTACACGCAGGCCCGCTACCTTGAAGCACTCGGCCTCAAGGGCAATGAGCGCGTGCTCGAAATTGGCACGGGGTCGGGATATCAAACTGCGCTGTTGGCGGCGCTCGCGGACCAGGTATTTACAATCGAGCGTGTGCGGCGTCTCGCTGAAACAGCGCAGGCCGCGCTTCGTGCGGCTGGCGCGAGCAATGTCTCCGTGCTCGTGGGCGATGGCACGCTGGGCTGGAGCGCCTACGCCCCCTACCACGCGATTCTCGTTGCGGCGGGGGGTCCGGAGATTCCGCCGCCGCTGGTCGAGCAGCTCGCTCCAGAGGGCAGGATCATCATTCCCCTGGGCGCCAAGGGATCGCAAAAGCTCACGTTGGTCCGCCGCACAGCGATGGGCGTTCAATCCACCCCCATCGGCGATGCCCGGTTCGTGCCACTGATCGGGGAGCACGGCTTCGATGCTTGAGCGGCTCGTCGACTGGCTGCTGCGGACGCTGCTCGATCTCGGCTATCCTGGCATCATTGCGCTGATGACGATGGAGTCGTCGATCCTGCCCGTGCCCAGCGAGCTGGTGATGCCGCCCGCGGGGTATTGGGCCGCCAAAGGACAAATGAGCTTCCCCATAGCGCTGCTGTGTGGCGTCTTCGGGAGCATCCTCGGGGCCTTAGCGAATTACTACGGGGCGCAGCTCATCGGGCGGCCGCTCATTCAGCGCTATGGCAAGTACGTCTTCTTAAGCGAGAAGAACCTGCTGCGGTCGGAGCGGTTTTTCGCCCAACACGGCGAGATCAGCACGCTCATCGGCCGTCTTTTTCCCGTCATTCGCCACCTGGTCTCGATTCCGGCGGGACTGCACCGCATGCCGCTGCCAAAGTTCATCCTCTACACGGCGGTAGGGGCGGGGGTGTGGTGCACCATCCTGACCTGGATCGGCTACTTCCTCGGCCAACACGAAGGCACGCTGCGCAACGACGAAATCCACCGCTACGTCACGTGGGCGCTACTCGTGCTGATTCCGCTGAGCCTCGTCATTGTGCTGGTCTACGTGGTCCGGCGGCGCCGTAGAGCGGTGTGAGCCTTCGTCGCTGGATCATCCGGGGCCGCGTGCAAGGAGTGGGGTTCAGGTGGTTTGTCATGCGTGAAGCCGAGCGCCTGCAGCTCGGCGGGTTCGCGCGCAACCTGTCTGACGGTTCGGTTGAAGTGGTTTCTCAAGGGGCTGACGCGGCACTCGAGACGTTGGAGCGACAGCTGCAGCGCGGTCCGTCGCAGGCGCGCGTGGAGCAGGTCGAGCAGCTTCAAGTTCCAGTTGAACTGGATGTGCCGAGGTCATTTGAAATCAGATAACTCGAAGCTTGTCGAGCGGCTGAAGCGAACGATTCGGGACATCAACGATTTTCCCAAGTCCGGAATCGTTTTCAAGGATGTGACTCCCATCTTGCTCGACGTCGAGCTGTTCGCGGCGGCGGTGCAGTTGATGGCGGCGCCGTATCGCAAGGCGAAAATCTCGCGGGTCGTTTCGGTCGAGTCGCGCGGCTTCCTTTTTGGTGCGCCGATCGCCCTGGCGTTGGGAGCGGGACTGGTGCCGATCCGTAAACCGGGGAAGCTTCCGGCAACCACGCAGCGGGTGGAATACGCGTTGGAATACGGGACGGATGCCCTCGAAATGCATCACGACGCCGTGCAGCCGGGTGATCGGGTGCTCGTCGTAGATGACGTGCTCGCGACGGGCGGCACCGCGAACGCGCCGGCCCAATTGGTCGGCGGGACCGGCGGCTCGGTCGAGGGCTTCACCTTTCTGATCGAGCTCGAGTTCTTGCATGGCCGCCAGCGCCTGCAGGGGAGACGCGTGGAGGCCTTGCTGCACTACGCCTAACTCATCTACATTTGGTCGTTTACGCCCCCCGGACACGCCCCTGTAGCTCAGGTGGATAGAGCAGCGGTTTCCTAAACCGTTGGCCGGGTGTTCGAGTCACCCCAGGGGCACTGAGATGATCAATGTCCAATGATCAATGTCCAATGATCAACGCTCGATGATCATTGAATTGGGCGCTGATCATCGAACATTGGACATTCGCGGAGCGGCAATGGTGAGTCAGACGACCACACCGACGACAGGCAGCGTCAGCAATCCACCCGCGAGGACCGCCGGGCCGCGGTTGTCCGAACGTGTTGTCGCGTGGTTGAAGGCGCACAGGCAGCTGGCGTACGTAGTCGTCGGAGTTCTCGCGGTGGGCGTAGTCCTGCTCGTCTGGACCTTGGTCACCAACCGCCGCAGTGAAGAAGTCGCCAGTCGGGAGCTTCAAGGCGCGCGCTACGCCTTCGAGAATCAGAACCTGCCGCTAGCGGCGAGCGAGCTGGCGCGCATCGTCGAGAACTACGACGGCACCAATGCCGCCGAGGAAGGGCGGCTGCTTCTCGGCAATGTGCGGCTGCTGCAGGGGCAAGGGCAGCAGGCGATCGCCGTGCTCAAGGACTATGCGCCGGGCGCCAGCCGGGCCTACAGGGCACAGGCGTACGGCCTGCTGGGAGGCGCCTACGAGAACGTGGGCCGTTTCCGCGAGGCTGGTGAGGCCTATGAGAATGCGGCGACTGCGGCCCGCCTGAACTTCCTCAAGGCCCAGATGCTGTCGGATGCCGGCCGGGCGTGGGCGACCTCGGGAGACACAACGAAGGCGATCGCGGACTACCGCCGGATCGTGAAAGACTTCCCAAAAGAGGGGGCAGTGACGGAAGCAAAGGTGCGTCTGGGCGAGCTCACCAAGGCTACAGTCTCGTAGCAGTCAGCTTCGTATAATAGATGTTATGTTAAGTAGTGCGGTGTGTGTATGTGGACAAGCCCATCAAGTAATCACACCTCTAAATACCATTCTTCCCTCTCCCTCCAGCCACACGTCCACATACTGACCATTCGTTTTGGTCGCACGCACGGTCAGCATCCGGCCGCTGCGGCTCTGGATATCGACCGGAAGACGCCCGAGACCCCATTCCGCGATCGCGCACGCCGCGGCCACCGCGCCAGTGCCGCAGGCCAGCGTTTCGCCCTCTACGCCACGCTCATAAGTCCGCATACGCCAGGACGGCCTGCCATCGCGGCTTGGACCGTCGGCGGAAATGAAATTGATGTTTGCGCCATCGGGCGCGAGTGCCGCGTCAAAACGGAGGGCACGTCCCCGGTCCAGCAACGCCACCTGGTCTACGTCCTCGACCACGATCACGAGGTGCGGTACACCCACCCGGCCCAGCACCGCCTGCCGCTCGCCAGCGGCGAGCGTGAGACCGGGGACCGCGGTGGTGGCTGAGACGGGAGCGAGGTTGAGCTCAGCGCGGCCCTGCGCGCCGGTGCGGGTGCGGTAGGTGCCGGCATCGGTCTCGAGGTCCATGCCTTCGGCGACGCCCACGCCCAGGTGGACGGCGAGGTTGGTGCTGCAGAGCGCCGCGTTGCCGCACATAGCGGCGTGCGACCCGTCGGAGTTGTAGTAGATCATGCGGGCGGCGCCGGCGCGCGAGCCCGGTCCCACGAACACAAGGCCGTCCGCGCCAATGCCGGTGCCGCGCCCGCACACGGCCCGCATGTCCTCGCGCGACCAATCGGCCGGCGTCGAGACGCGGGCATCGAGCATGACGAAATCATTGCCCGATCCCGTCATCTTGTAGATCGGCAGGCCGATCAGATGCGGCCGAACCAGGCCATCAACCGCAGGCGTGGCACCTTCCACACCGCCTCGCGGACGATCGCCCGGTTCATCTTGCTCTGTCCTTCCGTCCGATCCACGAACACGATCGGGACTTCCTGCAGTTTGAACCCTTTTCGCCATGCGCGGACGCTCATCTCGATTTGAAAGGCATACCCATTGGAGCCGACCTGGGAGAGATCGATCGCTTCGAGCACTCGCCTGCGAAAGCACTTGAACCCTCCGGTCAGGTCCCAGATCCGGAGCCCGGTAAACCAGCGCGCGTAAATGTTGGCCAGATAGGATAGCATCAAGCGGCCCATAGGCCAATTCACGACCGTGACTTTTCCATTCAGGTAGCGCGAGCCTAGGACAACATCGGCATGCTCAATAGCCCTGAGAAATTCCTTGAGGTGTGCGGGATCGTGAGAGAAGTCGGCATCCATCTCGAAGATGTAATCGTACTGCCGCTCGAGGGCCCACTTGAAGCCCGTCAGGTAGGCGGTGCCGAGTCCCAGCTTCCCCGCACGGTGGATCGCCTGCACGCGCGGATTGGTGCGGGCCAGCTCCTCGGCGATCTTGCCGGTGCCATCAGGCGAGTTGTCATCGACTATGAGCACATCGAGGCGCTGATCCTGCGCCAGCACCTGCGGCACGATCTGCGGGAGGTTCATCGCCTCGTTGTACGTGGGGATAACGACGAGCGCGCGCTCAGGCACTCCGCAATCTCCGCTGCCGGATCGGGGGCACGACGAAACCCGCGACGACGAGGAGGAGCGATATCAGGGCGATCATCTTGCCACGGGCGAATGCGCGCGAGTGATATGTGAGGTCCAGGCGCCGGGTGCCGGGTCCGACCGGAATCGTGAGCAACGCGTGGTCCCCACGGAGCACCCGTCCGGCATGGTCATCGATCCGGACGTCCCAATCGAGATACCAGTTTTCGGCGATCAACACGTTGCTGGAATCGCGCGGCGGCGGTGCCAACGCGATCGTCATCTTCCCCGCGTCCCACGCGGTGACACGCGCGCGAGACGCGGAGGGTTGGGGCCATGCGGTGAGAGACGACATCGATTTCACCGGCGCGTTGAGCGGGAAGAAGACAACGCGGTCGTAGTCTGGCAGTCGCGGATCGGAAAGTGTCGGCGGGATTGCCTGCTCCTCGATCTTTATCGTCGCCGGGACCACGCGCGCGTACGGCGGCGCGCTGTCCGCCTGGTACAGGAAGCCGCGGCTTCCGGCAGCAGTCTCTACGGGCCCCAGCACCCGGTGATAGCCGGGAATTTGTACGGTGTCGGAGAGTAGCACGAACCGCACCGCCAGCAGATTCCACAGTCTTGTCGAGCTCAGGAGGAAGTGCGCGCCATTTGCGGTGCCCGGCCGCCCACCCAGCAGCTCGTCGTAATAGCGCAGCTCGTTCCCCTGATAGCCCAGGACCTGTGGTATGCCGTGCGCCATCAAGGTATTCTCGGGATAGACATCGAGGTCCAGCACCCGGAACGGCTTTGGCTCGGCGAGCAGACGCGTCACGATCGCGTCGGGGCGATACAACGTCTCCCTGGGCGGTCCGGAATAGAGCCAAAACCTGCGTCCATCCCGCCACAAGTCCGCGCCGACGAGCAGCGGAAGGGTCAGCGCGAGTACCAGCGCTGTTACGCGCCCTCGCAGATACCCGAATGCGAGCAACGCGACTGCGGCTAACGCAATTGCGCCGATTAACGCGGACGATCGAATGGCGGGCGCCAGTGCGCGCGCCTGTGCGATCCGCTCCGGTTGTGCGAGCGCCACGGCGAGCTGGCCGAATACTCCGATCATGCCCAGCAACGCCAAGGCGCCTGCGCCGATGAGCCACGCCCGAACATGCCCCGCCCCTTCCCTGCGCTCGATGCGCGCCACCCCCAAACCGGCCAGGACAGCATTACAGAACGCGACAACAAAGAACACCATCCCCGGTGCCCGCGTCTTTTTCACGTACGGCATCACCGTCCACCACAAACGGTAGAACGGTGTCGCGCCTCCAAGGGCAATCAGGAGAAAGAGCACGCCGATGCCGCCGATCCACCACACCAGCCGCCGACGGCGATCGCCGAGTCCTAGAATTGCCAGCACGCATACGGGCAGGCCGAGGTACTCGGAGTGCAGCTTGAGGGGGTTCGATCCCCAATACGTTCCCGATTCGCCCGAGAAGCCCGCGAGCAACAGGCCCGGTACGTGGTCCCACGGCACACCGTAGGAAGTGGAGCTCTCGAACGCAGCCGAGTAGGCGACGGCGCGCGGGGAGTGCGGCATGTATTCGAGGAATGGCAGGATCTGCGGCATCGCCACGCCGAACCCGACGACGATCGCCGCGAGCGCAAGACCCAGGCGAGCCAGGCGCGGACGCATCGGCTCGCTCACCCGTTCTCCGAATGTCAGATAGACCGCGAACAGTCCGCTGGCGATGAGGAGGTAGTACGTGGTCTGCACGTGGGGACTGAGCAGACACAGGGCGATCGCCAGCGCGAGCAGCGGATAGCCCCATGGCCGGCGATCACGCAATGCGGCGAGCAGGGCGAGCAGTGCCAACGGCAACATCGTCGAGACGAACAGCTTACCGTCGTGCCCCGGTCGCACATAGGAAATCATGATACCGGACAACTGATAGGCAATCCCGCCCGCGCTCGAGCCGGCCCACGTAACCCCGAGACGCCGCAGAAAGAGAAAGGTCAACAATCCGGCGAGAATGTAGTGAAGGACGAAGCCGAGATTGGTCACTTTGTCGGCGGAAAGAAACCAGCGCAAAAACGACGTCGGGTACAACACATCGCCATGTGTCACGGGCGCGATATAAGGCAGCCCGCCCATGATCATGGGATTCCACAGTGGCAACTGTCCACTTGCCCGCCATTGCTCGGCCTGCCACTCGCGTACCGCATAGCCGCTCGCGTACTGATCGCTGTTCGGCGCAGCGAGCCACCGTCCCCTGAGCATCGGAAACGCGAGCACCGCAACGAACAGCACCATGAGTCCGGCCGCGTACAGCGTCGGGCGGCTCGGCTCGTAGGCGCTAGGAAGTGGCGTCGGGGGGGCGGTCAGTGAGGATCTCCTTGCCTGCCGGTTTGAGAAGCAGCGCGATTCCGGCCCCGCCCGCTTCCGTGAAGGTGAGCTGCACGCGCGATGCGAGACTCACCGCCAGCGCGCCGCCGCTGCCGAGGAACGGCGTGAGAAACCCCACGAGCGCGAGATCCCGCACGCCGATGCCGCCCGGCGCGATGATCGCGACGATGCCCAGGACATACCCCAGCGCGAACATACCCATCGCGGCGGGCGCCGGCACGGTCGCCGTGGGCATCAGGCCCCGGATGAGCATCCAGAAGGCCAGACCGAATGTCGCCCAGCTGAGCAGCATCGCGCCGCTCGATAAGATGATCGCGGTCAGTGGCAGCGGGGGCAGCGGCGTCGCCGCATCGGCCAACCGGCCCAACCACAGCGCGGTGCGCCGCCAGGCGAGGACGCCGATGAGCGCGAGCGCTGCCAGGACCGCTCCTCCCAGGAGCAGCGGCGATGCGGCGTGGGGCGTCGCGATCGCGACGATCACCACCCCCGTCCCCAGCACCACCGCCTGCATCGCGAACGCCGAGACCGCGGCGACGCTGCGGCGCACGCCGGCGCGCTCCGCGAGCACCACGAGCCCCGCGACGCTCCACACCTTTCCTGGGATGTACCGGCCCAGATTGGAGAGCGTCCACGCGCGCGCCGCCGCGGTGTATGGGAGCCGCTGGTCCCAGCCGCGCAGCATTTGGCGCCACGACTCGATTTGAATGGCGTAGGTGAGAAAAACGACGGCCACTGACGCGGCGAGCCACCCGATCCGGGGTGAAAGCGTCACCTGCACTGATTGAAACGCGGCCCAATTGCGCGCGATCGAGCGCGCGACGAGGGCGAGGACCAGAAGCATGGCGGCGATCTTGCCCGCCCGCAGCCAGCCCGCTCTCAATCCTTCACGAACTTGTAGGCGATCGATCGTCCCAGCAGCCACCACGGCGCCGGAATGGGCGGCCAGATGTAGGTGCCGGAGTAATCGGCGAGCCGGAAGCCGTTCATCTCGCCGAGGCGCGACATCGTTTGCTTGGTCCAGCTATAGACGTGTCCCCACTTATCCGCCACGCCCAGCAGATTCCAGATGATCTCTTTGAAATGATACGGATTGGGCACCGACACGACCCACACGCCTCCGGGCTTCAAGACGCGATAGACCTCGCCCGCCGTCTGAAAGGCCGTGGGTGTGTGTTCGAGCACCTCGATCATGAACGCCCGATCGAACGACGCGTCGGGGAACGGCAAGCCTTTGGTAATGTCATGGATCAGGACATCGGAAGCCGCATACTCGGGCGCGATATCGAGACCCTGATATCTGATCCCCTGCGGCAGGAATTTCCGGATATCCCCTTCCCGACCGCCAATGTCGAGGACCGCATGGCCCGGCTGCGTCTGCGCGAGCTTTTGCGCGAGCCGGTAGCGGATGCTTTCTTCGCCCCAGTTCCGCCACCCAGTCCGGTCGCTATAGAACTCGGCTAGCTCGGCCGACCCTGGGGCTATGCGCTTCGCCATTCTGGAAGGCTCCTTTTCCGAAAGCTACTTATCTTCGAGGCCATGCGCATCCTGCATGTGGTGACGGCATTTCCGCGCGACGAGCGCGACATCATCGCGCCCTGGCTGGTCGAGCTGATCAAGCGCCAGCGCGCGCAAGGACATGATGCGCAGGTCTTCACCGCGGCCTACCATGGGTCGGGGGACCACACGTTCGCTGGGATCCCCGTGCACCGCTTTCGGTATTTCCTCACCCGTTGGGAAGCGCTCACACACGACGAGTCGGCGGCTGACCGGATGCGGCGCTCGCTCCTCTACAAACTCATGCCTGGCGCCTTTGTCCTCGCCGGCATGCTTGCCGTGTGGCGGCTGTGCCGGCGCGAGCGCTACGACGTCATCCATGTGCACTGGCCGGTACCGCTCGGGCTCTGGGGATGGGCCGCACGTCGTGCCCGCAAGACCGCCGTGGTGCTGACCTTCTACGGTATCGAGCTGCGCTGGGTCAAGCGCTCACTGCCCTTCCTCAAGGGGTTCGTACGTTGGATCTGCCGTTGGGCCGATCGCGTGGTCGCGATCTCCTCCGAGACGGCGCGAGAGATTCGCGAGCTCGTGAATGTGCCCGTCGACGTCATTCCGTACACGACACCGTTTGGCGGACACCCCGCACCGCGGGCGCTCCTCTCCGGTGACGGCAGACGGCTGACGATTCTGTTCATCGGCCGGCTCGTCGAGTTGAAAGGACTCGCGTATCTCATCGAGGCCGCCGCCCGGCTGCATGGTCACGTGCCCGTACGCGTCGTGGTGATCGGCATTGGGCCGGAGCGTGAGCGGCTCGAGGCGTTGGCACGCGAGCGAAAGGTGGACGTTGATTTCCGCAATAAGGTGCCGGACAGCGCGCTGCACGAGGCGTTCGTGACGTCCGACCTGCTGGTACTTCCCTCCATCATCGACGCGCGCGGCGATACGGAGGGGCTGGGCGTGGCGCTGCTCGACGCAATGAGCTACGGCATTCCCACGATCGCGAGCCGCGTCGGAGGCATTCCAGATATCATCGAGGACGGCGTCTCAGGTGTGCTCGTGCCCCCTGCCGATCCACAGGCACTCGCGGACGCGATCGAGCGGCTGGCTCGCGACCCGGCCCTGGCAAAGCGCCTCGCGGAAGCGGGACGCGAGCGGCTGCGGACGCATTTCAGCTGGGACGTCATCACCGCCAAGTGGGACGCGGTCTATCGCAGCGTCTCGGCGGTCCGTCCTGCTGCGTCTTCCAATTTGACCTGAAACAACGTCCCCGCGGGCGCGGGTGCGATGATGCTGCCGTCTGACGCGATGGCTTCCGCACGCACCGCGCGACGCGCGCGACGCCAGGAGACGATCGCGTGCAGCGGGGCCACGAACGGCTGCTCGGTGAGTACACCTGCGATCGTGTCGGCGTAGGCGACCGGCGCGTCTGGGAAGCCGAGGGCGGTCGTGAGATTCGGATGCCACAACCCCACCCATAAGCCGCCGACGTTGCGCGCGGTCGCCGCCAGCTCCAGTGCGTCGGCGGACCAGGCGGAGGGATCCTCGATCCCCCGATACTTGCTCAGCGCGCGGTCCATCCAGGTGAACGGCACTTCGTCAATGGGCAACGCCGCGTTCCCCTCCGCGTCCCAGCGCGGTACCACGTCGGCGACGCCCAGGCGAAAGCCGTTCCGGTCGGGGAAGCCGAACGTCGAGTCGTACGCAAACCCGGCGGCCGCCATCGCCCGCTCGGTGACGCCGGGGTGAATGCGCACATAGTGCTGGCGAATTCCGCGCACGTCGGCCGCCGCGATGCCTTCGAGCCGCTGCCGCTGCTTCGCGAACGCGGCGTCGTCGTCCAGCGTCGCGAAGCTGCCGTGCAGACCGATTTCGTGCCCCGCCGCGCGGACCTGCTCCAGGATCCTGCGCGCCTTCGAGGACTCGGGCAGGTACGTGAGGTCGCCGGCGCGCATGGTCCGCAGCGTGGGCGTGCCGCACAGGATGAACCAGGTGGAGAAGAATTTCCCGGCCGCTTCGGCATCAAGCACCGCCGCGACGGCCCGGAAGACCGGGTCGAACCCCGCGCTGGCGATCGCCGACGTCGCGACTCGGGCCACGCGGCTCAGTTTGCCTTTGCGTGTGAGCTCGGCGATGCGCAGGAGCGTGAATGCGGGCCACCAGGACACCACATCGAGGTCATGGGTGAATGCCGCCGCCCAGCTCCGCCCCTGGGGCCAGGGCGCTAGGGTCCGGAACGCTCGCCGGCCGGCTGCCTTGCGCGCGGCAGCTTGCAATGCAAGCGCCGCGCGCTGGATGACGGGCTCGCGCTCGAGATTCTCGCGCACGAGCGGGTTCGCGGAGGACGGGACCCGACGATAGCGATCGCGCTCCGTGGCGCGCTGCTCTCCCCCTGCTCCCGCGACGTCGATAACGGCATGCAACACGCCACGCGGTACGTGGACCACACCGTCGCCCGCATCGAACCCCCACCCTGTCGCGATCCACTCCTTCAGGCCGCGTGGCGATTCATCGCGCAACTCGAGCCTGACGACGTCCAATTCGCGCGCGGCCGGGACCAGTCGGGCGAGATCCACAAGCAGATCGAGCGCGAATCGCTCGGCGGGCGCGAGGCCGGATTCGGGGAGTTTGATCACTGGGCGTCGAAACGTACATTAGGTCCCCAATGCCCGAAACGCTCCTGCCCAAGACGCGCATTCCGTGGCGGCATCTCGTCTTCTTCGGCTGGCTTCCGAGCCCGCTGAAGATCCTCGCGTATCGACTGCTGCTCGGCTATCGCATCGGCCGGCGCGTGAAGATCAGCTTCGGCGGCGTCGTTATCGGGAAGCACGTCGACCTCGGCGATCACGTCGAGATCGGGTTTCTGGCGGTCGTGCAGGGCGAGACGATCAAGATCGGCCGGCACTCCAGCGTCGGCACGTTCAGCTACCTCTCCTGCAACGTGATCGATATCGGTGAAGACGCGAAGATTCGCGAGCAGGTGTACGTCGGCGGCCCGCAACTGCCGGAGTCGAAATTCGTGCTGGGGAGCCGCACAATCATCCTACAGCTCACCAACATCAATCCGACCAAGCCGGTCGTCATCGGCGACGACACTGGCATCGGCGGGCACTGCCTCATCTTCACACACGGCGCGTGGGCAAACGCGCTCGACGGCTATCCGGTGACCTATGAGCCGGTAACGCTGGGCTCCAGCGTGTGGCTGCCCTGGCGCGTGTTCGTGATGCCGGGAAGTACGATCGGTGACGGGAGCGTCATCGGCGCCAATTCGTTGGTCTCGGGCAACATTCCCCCCAAGAGCCTCGCTGTTGGGTCTCCCGCGAAGGTGATCCGCTCAGCGCCCGACTTTCCCAAGCACCTGAGTGAGAGCGAGCGGACGGCGCTCGTCGCGACGATCATGGCCGAGTTCGATCGCTTTTTGCTTCACGGTGGTGTGACGATGGAGGAGCGGTTGCCGGCGCGGCTCTATCGCTCTGGCCACAGAGCCTGGCGCTTGTTGTGGGTGCGCGGGAGCACCGCGCCGTCCTCCCCCGCGGCCGGTGACACGATTCTCAGCGAGAAAGAGCTTCCGCCTGCGTCGCGAGCCGATTTCGCGGCCCGCGGCGTCCATTGGCTTGACCTCGGCAGCCGCACACGCAGCGAGGGCGGCTCCCGTTTGACGGAAGAGCTCGCCCTCTATCTGGGCCGCTACGGCGTGCGGCTCGCGCGTGAATACCGCCGCTAGCTCAACGGATGATGTCCACCCATCCCGCCTCGTTTGCGACGAGGACGCGATGGCGTTTGGCGTCAATCGCCAGCTCGCGCGGCGTTCCGCCCGTCGTGATCGTGCGTACGACTGTGCTCGTCGCCGGATCGACCACTTGGACTTTGCCCGCGAAGACCAGGCCGACCCACACCTTGCCATCGGCGTCGCGCGCGAGTCCTTCGCCGCCGCCGGCGAGGGCGACAGCATCGACGCTGCCGGTGGGGAGCCAGATGATCTGCAGCGTGTTGCTCAGCTCGTTGGCGACGTACAGTTCCTTCTGATCGGCGGACATCGCCATTCCCTGCGGTCGACCGCCCAGCGTGAAGGTTCGGGCAATCGTCATGGTGCGCCAATTGACCTCGAGCACCGTCCCCGCATCGCGCGTGGCCACATACAGCAAGTTCCCGTTCGGATGCGTGAAGAGGTGATGCGATGTCGCCGGCAGATCGAGTGAGTCGATCACACCGTTCGTCGTGAGCCGGACCGAAAACAGCCGGTTCGCATTTGTCGTCACGAACAGCGTACTGTCATCAGTCGATATCGCGACCGGGAGCGGATCCCCGTGCAGCTGGATCGTCGAGATCTGCGTGTGCGTCGCGACGTCGATGACGCTGACGTTGTCGCTGTACTGATTCGCAACGTAGGCTCGCGTGCCGATCGAATTGAAGACGATGTAGCAGGGGGCGCTCCCCACCTGGATATATCCGGCGACGACATCCGGGCCGAGGTCGAGACGCGCCACGCGCGCACCGGTCACGTCACTCACGTAGGCGAGGTTCTTCGAGACGGCGATGCCCAGCGCACTCGTCACGCCCACGCGCGTATACCCGGTGTCGGGCGGTTGCGGGGGCGGAGGTGGTGGCGGCGGCGGCGGTGGCGGCGGTGGTGGCGGAGCCGGAACGAGTGAATCCGAGGCCTCGATAAAATCGACCCAGCCGGATTCGTTCGTCACCACGACGTCCCGACCGCTATAGTCGAGGGCGATCTCGCGTGGGATGCCGCCGACCTGGACCATCCGTACTGTCGCGCCGCTCTTACGATCGATGATCTGCACCGCACCGTCGAACACCAGGCCGACGTACAGCTGCCGGCCGTCTTGTCCAACCGCCAACCCTTCCCCACCTCCCGCAAGCGGAATCTTCTTGATGGTTCCCAGAGGCAGCTGAATTGCGTGCACCACGTTGCTCATCTCGTTGGCGACGTACAACTCGCGCCCATCGGGTGAGAACGCCATGCCCTGGGGCCGGCCGCCCAACGAGAACGATGCCGTGATCGTCATCTGCCGATAGTTCACCTGCAGCACGCTGCCGCCGTCGCGCGTTGCGACATACAGAAATTGGTCGAGCGGATACATCAACAGCGGATTGCGCGGCGCCATGACCATGTGATGCGCCGTCGCTGGCAGCGCGAGCGAACCAAGCACCTGTTTGGTCGCGAGATCGATCTTGAACAATTGATTCGTATTGGTG
>JBHEMG010000160.1:0-8774 GCA_046262715.1 Gemmatimonadales bacterium | reverse complement strand
ATCGGCTGTTTCGTCGTGCCGGCGGACACGCCGGGACTGCGGTTCGTGCGGCCGCTCGTCCTCTCCTCCCCCCATCCGCTCGGTGAGATCGCGTTCCAGAATGTCCGCATTCCCGGCGAGTGCCGGCTCGACCCTGACGGCAACGGTGAGGGCTTCAAGCTTGGGCTCGGTACACTGGATCGCCTGCGCGCGACGGTCGGCGCGGCGGCGTGCGGCATGGCCGCTCGGGCGCTCGCCGAGGCGTTGAGCCACGCGAAGGCGCGCCAGCAGTTCGGCCGCCCGATCGCAGACTTTCAGCTGATTCAGGAGAAGCTCGCCCGTATGGCGACCGATCTCACCGCTGCGCGCCTGCTCGTGTACCGCGCGGCGTGGGAGAAGGACCAGGGCGCGCCGCGGGTCACGCTCGAGGCGGCGATGGCGAAGGCGTTCGCGACCGAAGCAGCCCAGCGGATCGTCGATGACGCGGTCCAGATTCTGGGCGGGCGTGGCGTGTTGGCCGACAGCCCAGTCGACCGCCTGTACCGCTCGGTTCGCGCGTTGCGCATCTACGAGGGAACGACGGAGATCCAGCAGCTCATCATCGCGGGGCAGCTCATCAAGTGAAAATCGTCGCGATCGGCGGAGGGCCCGCGGCGCTGTACTTCGGGATCCTCATGAAGGAAGCCGACTCCGCCCACGAGATCACAATTCTGGAGCGCAACCGGCTCGACGACACATTCGGCTTCGGCGTCGTATTCTCGGACGCGACGCAGAACAATCTCGCGGCTGCAGATCCCGTGACGTACGAGTCGCTGTCCCACGAGTTCTTCCACTGGGATGACATCGACATTCACTACCGCGGCCAGGTGATCCGGTCCGGCGGCCATGGCTTCAGCGGCCTATCGCGCCAACAGCTGCTCGCCAACCTGGGCCGGCGCTGCAAGGCGTTGGGCGTCTGCATCGAGGCCGGCAAGGACGTGAAGGATCCCGACGACTATCGCGGCGCGGATCTCGTCGTCGGCGCCGACGGGTTCAACAGCACCGTGCGAGCACGCTATGCCGAGCACTTTCAACCGAGCATGGATGAGCGCCCGAACCGGTTCGTGTGGCTCGGCACCACGCGTCCCTTCCCTGCCTTCACCTTCTACTTCAAGCGCGACATGCACGGCCTGTGGCGCGTGCATGCCTACCAATATGAGCCCGGCCACTCGACGTTCATCGTGGAAGCCACCGAGCAGACGTGGCGTAACGCCGGACTGGACAACGCGACAGAGGACGACTCGGTCCGCTTCTGTGAGGCCCTCTTCACGGAAGAGCTCGCGGGCCACCGATTGCTCAAGAATCGCTCGCTGTGGCGCAACTTCGTCACGATCAAGAATGCGATCTGGTCGCACGGCAACGTCGTGCTCGTCGGCGACGCCGCCCACACGGCGCATTTCTCCGTCGGCTCGGGGACCAAGCTTGCAATCGAGGATGCGATCGCGCTCGCCGGAGCCCTGCAGCGCGAGCCGCACGTCCCTGCCGCCCTGGCGGCCTATGAAGCAGCGCGCCGGCCGGCAGTCGAGAGCCTACAGCGCGCCGCACAGGTGAGCATGCAGTGGTTCGAGGACACCGAGCGCTACATGGACCTCGAGCCGCTGCAATTCGCGTTCAATCTCCTCACGCGCAGCCTGCGGATCACGCACGACAATCTGAAAAAGCGCGATCCCGCCTTCGTCGAATCGGTCGATCGCTGGTTTGCGGGGACCCGACCCCAGACCCCCGTCCCCCCTCCCATGTTTACTCCGTTCAAGCTCCGCGAGCTCACGTTGGCCAATCGCGTCGTCGTTTCGCCGATGTGCCAATACGTCGCCGAGGACGGGATGCCGAACGAATGGCACCTCGTGCATTTGGGAAGCCGCGCGATCGGGGGCGCGGGGCTCGTGTTCACGGAGATGACGGACGTGTCGCGCGAGGGGCGGATTTCGCCCGGTTGCACGGGGATGTACAAGCCCGAGCACGCCGCGGCGTGGAAGCGGATCGTGGACTTCGTCCACATGAACAGCAACGCCAAGGTGGCCATGCAACTTGGCCATGCGGGCCGCAAGGCGTCGACGCAGCGGATGTGGGAAGGGATGGATGAGCCGTTGCCGGACGGCAACTGGCCGATCATTTCCGCCTCGCCCCTTCCTTATTATCCCTATAGTCAGATCCCCAAGGAGATGACGCGCGCGGACATGGACGAGGTGAAGTACGCCTTTCTCCAGGCGGCGCGCATGACGGACGACGCGGGGTTCGACCTGCTCGAGCTGCACTTCGCGCACGGGTATCTGCTGGCGAGCTTCATTTCGCCGCTCACCAATAAGCGCACCGATGCCTATGGCGGCTCGCTCGAGAACCGCATGCGCTTTCCGCTCGAGGTGTTCGACGCGGTGCGCGGTGTGTGGCCCGATCACAAGCCGATGTCGGTGCGGATATCGGCGGTCGACTGGGCGCCGGGCGGGATGCAGCCAGCCGATGCCGTCGAGGTCGCGCGCATGCTCGAGGCGCACGAGTGCGACATCACCGACGTCTCCGCTGGTCAGACCGTCGCCGAGGCGCAGCCGCAGTATGGCCGGCAATATCAGACGCCGTTCGCCGACCGAATTCGCCACGAGGTCGGGATTGCGACGATGGCCGTCGGCAACATCTCGTCCTACGAAGACGTGAATACGATCCTGGCGGCGGGTCGAGCGGATCTCTGTGTGTTGGCCCGCGCGCACCTCTGGGATCCCTACTGGACCCGCCATGCGGCGTACGAGCAGGGCTTTCCGCTGCCCTGGCCTGATCCGTACGCGACGCTCAACCGCTACAAGCCGAGACTATGACCGTTACCTACTCGACGTATCTGAAGCTCGACGAGCTCCTGGCGCTCCAGCAGCCGCGTGCCGGCGAGCTCGAGCACGACGAAACGTTGTTCGTGATCATCCACCAGATCTATGAGCTGTGGTTTAAAGAGGTGCTGCACGAGCTCGACTACCTGCAAAAACTGCTGCGCGCGAACAACACCCCGCTGGCAGGCGCGACGCTCAAGCGCATCCTGACGATCCTCAAGACGCTCGTGGCACAGATCGACGTGCTCGAGACGATCACGCCGCTCAACTTCCTGGCGTTTCGCGACCGGCTCGAATCCGGCAGCGGTTTTCAATCGCATCAGTTTCGTGAGGTCGAATTCATCCTCGGCAAGAAAGGCCGGCCCTCCTTCGAGCGCTATCCCGAGGGCAGCGAGAATCGCCGACGCGTGGAGCAGCGCTTCAGCCAGCCGACGTTGTGGGATGCTTTCCTGCACTATCTCGCCGCGAACGGGTATGCGGTGCCGAAGTCGCAGCTCGAGCGGGATTGCAGCGCGGTGTGCGACCCGTCGCCGGAGGTGCAGCGGATCATCGTTGAGGTGTATCGCAAGGATCCCGCGGTGGCGCAGATCGCCGAGCGGCTGGTGGATCTCGATGAAGGCTTTATGGAATGGCGATACCGGCACGTGAAGATGGTGCAGCGGACCATTGGGACGAAGCAGGGTACGGGCGGATCTGCGGGCGCGGAATACTTGATGAAGACGCTCAACCAACCGGCATTTCCCGATCTCTGGGCGATTCGCTCAGAGCTGTGATCAATCCCGAAGAGCTCGCCAAGCACTATACGCGCTTTCGTGTCGCCGAGCGGATCTTGCTCACGGGTCACTCGCATCAGGCGTGGCCCGACGTCGCGTTCGAGGCGCAGCAGCAGGCGTGGCTCGATGCGGCAGAGTTCGTCGACGACGTCTGGGACATTGCTTTCGAGAAGGCGAACGAGGTGCGGCGCGGCTTTGCCCGCCTGCTGGATGATTCGTACGATCGTATCGCGCTCGCACCGAACACCCACGAGCTGGTCGTCCGATTCCTCTCGGCCCTTCCGTTAAAGAAACGCCCCAAGCTGATTACGACCGATGGCGAGTTTCATACGATCCGGCGTCAACTTGATCGGTTGGCCGAGGAAGGCATCGAGATCGTAAAGGTCGCGGCCTTGCCGGCAGCGACGCTGGCGGAGCGCCTGTCAGCCAAAGTGGACGATCGCACTGCCGCGGTGTTGGTCTCCGCGGTCTTGTACGCGAACGCGCACATCGTTCCGAACCTCAAAGCCGTTCAGGAAGCGTGTGACCGCGTAGGTGCCGAGCTGCTGGTGGACGCGTATCACGCGCTCAACGTCGTCCCGTTCTCTCTTGCGGAGGAGGAGCTCCAGCGCGCGTACGTGGTGGGGGGCGGATACAAGTACTGCCAGTTGGGGCCCGGCAATTCGTTTCTGCGATTCCCCCAGGACACCGATCTCCGGCCCGTCGTCACGGGATGGTTCAGCGAGTTCACCGATCTCAGTCGGGCGCAGGCGGGTGGGCGCGTTTCGTATGGCGCCGGACCGGCGCGATTTGCCGGCGCGACGTACGACTTCACGAGTCATTATCGCGCGGCCGCCGTGTTCGAGTTCTTCCAGACGCAGAAACTCACACCGCGGAAGCTGCGCGAGCTCAACCAGCATCAAATCGCGATTCTATCGGATGGGTCGAGGAACGATGCCATCGGCGGGTTTCTCGCGATTCCGGCCCCGGCGGCCACGAAGATTCAAAAGACCTTACGAAAGAAGAACGTCTGGACGGACTATCGAGGGGACATGGTGCGGTTGGGGCCGGCGCCATATATCAGTGATGCACAGCTCACCGAGGCTGCGGAGGTGTTGCGCGGCGAGATGCAAAAAACCCCCTGACCAGCTCGGCACACGCCTCGGCTTCCACTCCGCCTTGCACTTCCACTCGGTGATTGAGCCGCGGATGCCGCACCAAATCCCCCAACGATCCGCACATCCCCGCCTTCTCGTCGTATGCCCCGAACACCAGTTTCCCCACCTTCGCCAGCACTATAGCGCCCGCGCACTGCGCACAGGGCTCGATCGTGACGTACAGCGTGCAGTCGGTCAGGCGGTCTGTCTCCAGCGACTCCAACGCCCGCTCGATCGCCAGAAACTCCGCATGCTACGTGGGATTCCTGCGGGCCACGGTCTCGTTATGCGCCTCGGCCACGAAACTCTCGCCCCGCATCACGACCGCGCCGATCGGTACTTCGTCTTTCGTCGCAGCGAGCCGCGCCTGCTCGAGCGCCGCCCTCATCCCTTTGATCATGGCCTGTAAGATAGCGCGCGCCCTGATATCTTTGCGCCACATGTCGCTCACACGCGCAACGTCCGTCGCACTCCCACTCGCCGCCACGCTCCTGATCACCGCCGCGTGCCGGCGAGGCGCGCAGCCGGCCTCCAGCAAAGGTTTCGAGGAACGCGCACGCGAGGCGGGAATAACGTTTTTTATGCACGACCTGCCCAAAGAACAGGGCGAGACGTTCCACATCAATCTCTACGATCACGGCGCGGGACTCGCGGTCGGCGACTACGACAACGACGGCCGGGAAGACATCTATTTCCTGAACCAGCTCGGCCAAAACGCGCTGTACCGCAACACGGGCAAGGGTTCGTTCGTGGATGTGACGGCGAAGGCGGGCGTGGGCGTCGGTGACCGGGTTTCGGTCGGCGCCACGTTTGCCGACTACGACAACGATGGATGGGAAGATCTGTTTGTCACGAGCACGCGTGGCGGCAACGTGCTGTTCCACAATCGGGGCGACGGCACCTTCGCCGACGTCACCGCCGCCGCCGGGCTGACGCGCGCCGGCCACTTCCAAACACCCCTGTTCTTCGATTACGACTCGGACGGCAAGCTCGACCTATTCGTCACCAACACGGGCGAATGGACCACGAACGTCTTCGACTCCACGACCCACGCGTACATCGGGAAACCCGACCTGGGCTCCCTGATGACCACCACCAAGGAGTTCAATGTCCTGTATCGCAACAACGGCGATGGCACGTTCACGGACGTGACGGCCCGCGCGGGCCTGCGCGGCCGCGGCTGGGCCGGCGACGCGGCCGTGTTCGACTACGACGAGGACGGATATCCGGACCTGTTCGTGGCCGACATGTTCGGCCGGGGCCAGCTCTACCGCAACAGCGGGCACGGCACGTTCACCGATGTCACCGCGCAGACACTCGGCCGCACACCCTACGGCGCGGTCGGCAGCAAGGCGTTCGACTACGACGGCGACGGACGGCTCGATCTCGTGGTCGTCGACATGCATTCGGACATGTGGACCGGTCTCGATGTCAGCCACACCTCAGTCACCCTCGCCACGCAGACGCAGCATCAACGGTTTCGATCGCCGCTCGGCCCGACGGGGAATGAGCGCGCGCCCCAATTCTCGCAGGTCGTCAGACAATTGTTCGCGACGATGGGTGAGGACGCCGATGCATTGGTGTTTGGCAACGCGCTCTATCACAACGACGGTCACGGACGGTTCACCGAGACCGCGGGCGCGGTCGGACTGGAGACGTTCTGGCCCTGGGGTGTCGCTACCGGTGACTTCGATAACGATGGCAACGAGGACGTCTTCATCCCATCGGGCATGGGCTACCCATTGTACTATTGGCCCAATCAGCTGATGATGAACAACGGCAACGGGTCGTTTAGCGAGCGGGCTGCGGCACTGGGTGTCGAGCCGCCCCGGGGCGGGATCTACCTGGAGGAGCGCGTCGCGGGCCAGCAAGCGACCAGAAGTTCACGGAGCGCCGTGACGGCCGATTTCGACGGCGATGGCCGGCTCGAGATCGTCACGAATAACTTCAATGACGCCCCCTACTTTTTCACCAACCGATTTCCGCAACGCCACTATGCCGCCTTGCGACTGACCGGAACGAAGAGCAACCGCGACGCGATCGGAGCCGTGGTGCGGCTCTGGCGCGGGACCCGCGTCATGGTGCGTCAGGTGAATCCGGCGGGCGGCTACCTCTCGCAATCGAGCCGTGTCGTGCATTTCGGGCTCGCAAGCGATAGCATGATCGATCGCGTCGAGATCCGATGGCCCAGCGGGGTTGTCCAAACGTTGGAACATCCCGCGGCCGATACGCTACTGGCGATTCGCGAGCCGGAGCGCTGACTCCTTGGCAAAGCTGAGCGCGTTGCTGTCCTTGCTCCGATCCACGCTGATCCGATCGCCCTCGCCGTACTGTCCCTCCAGCACCGCCACCGCCAGCGGATTCTGCAGCAGCCGCTGAATCGCGCGCTTCAACGGTCGAGCGCCGTACACCGGATCGTAGCCCTCAGCGACAATGAGCTGTTTTGCCGCCGGCGTTACGTCGATCGTCAGCTTGCGATCGGCGAGCAGCCGCTCCACGCGCTTGATCTGGAGATCGACGATGTGCTCGATGTCCCCGTGCGACAGCGGTCGGAAGATGATGATGTCGTCCACCCGGTTCAGAAACTCTGGCTTGAACGCCTGCCGCAGCAGCTCGTTGACCTTCGTCTCCGCCTGTTCCCAGGCCACGCCGCCCGTGCCTGCCTCGATGAGATACTGCGACCCGATGTTCGACGTCATGATCAGCACGGTGTTGCGGAAATCGACCGTGCGGCCTTGTGAATCGGTGAGCCGGCCGTCGTCCAGAATCTGCAGCAGGATGTTGAACACATCGGGGTGCGCCTTCTCGATCTCGTCGAACAGCACGACCGCATACGGCCGGCGGCGAATCGCCTCCGTCAGCTGGCCGCCCTCCTCGTAGCCGACGTATCCCGGCGGCGCGCCGATGAGGCGAGCGACCGCGTGTTTTTCCATGTACTCGGACATGTCGATCCGCACCAGCGCGCGCTCGTCGTCGAACAGGAACTCGGCGAGCGCCTTCGCCGTCTCGGTTTTCCCGACGCCCGTGGGACCCAGGAAGATGAACGAGCCGGTGGGGCGATGCGGATCCTGTAATCCCGCGCGTGCGCGGCGGACGGCATTGGCGACGGCGGTGAGCGCCTCGCGCTGACCGATGACGCGCCGGCCCAGCTCATCCTCGAGCTTGAGCAATCGCTCCTTCTCCGACTCGAGCATCTTGGTGACAGGGATGCCGGTCCACTTCGAGACGATCTCGGCGATGTCCTCGGCGTCCACCTCTTCCTTCAGGTACTTTCCCTTCTTCTGCACTTCGGCGAGCCGCTTCTCGAGCGTACTGATCTCCTTCTCGATCGCCGGAATTCTGCCGTAGCTGATTTCCGCCGACTTCTGAAGATCGCCGCGGCGCGTCGCCTGCTCGACCTCGGTGCGCAGCTGCTCCATCTCGGCCTTCTTGGTCTGGATCTTCTGGATCGCGTCTTTCTCAGCCTGCCACTGCGCCTTCATCGCCGTCGACTGCTCGCGCAGTCCGGCCAGCTCCTGGTCGATCTTATCGCGCCGCTCCTTCGACGTCTTGTCCCGTTCCTTGGCCAGCGCCTGCCGCTCGATCTCGAGCTGCACGATCTTGCGCTCGACCTCATCGATTTCCTGCGGCAGCGAATCGATCGCGATCCGCAGCCGCGCGGCCGCCTCATCGATCAGGTCGATCGCTTTGTCCGGCAGGAAACGTTCGGTGATGTAGCGGTTGGACAGCGTCGCCGCGGCCACGATCGCATTGTCGGTGATGCGGATACCGTGGTGGACCTCGTACCGCTCCTTCAACCCGCGCAGGATCGCGATCGTATCTTCGACCGACGGCTCACCGACGTACACCTGTTGGAAACGGCGCTCCAACGCAGCGTCCTTCTCGATGTTCTTGCGGTACTCGTCGAGCGTCGTGGCGCCCACCACATGCAGCTCGCCGCGCGCCAGGGCAGGCTTCAACATGTTGGACGCGTCCATCGACCCCTCGGCCTTGCCCGCGCCGACCAGCGTATGCATCTCGTCGATGAATACGAC
>JBHEMG010000159.1:0-8710 GCA_046262715.1 Gemmatimonadales bacterium | reverse complement strand
GGCACGGGCAAGACGACACTGTCAGCCGATCCGGAGCGGCGTTTGATCGGGGACGACGAGCACGGCTGGTCGGACGAAGGGATTTTCAACTTCGAAGGCGGCTGCTACGCGAAAGTCATCTGACTGTCGCGCAGCGGCGAGCCGGAGATCCATGCCACCACCGAGATGTTCGGCACGGTGCTCGAAAACGTGGATGTGAATCCTGATACCGGCGCGGTGGACCTCGATTCGCAGCGTATCACCGAGAACACGCGCGCTTCGTATCCGATTCACTACATCCCAAATCACGTCCCCGAAGGCATGGCGGGTCATCCACAGCACGTCATCTTCCTGACCTGCGATGCCTATGGCGTGATGCCCCCGATCGCCAAGCTCACGCCCGCACAGACGATGTACCATTTCCTCTCCGGCTACACGGCCAAAGTCGCGGGCACCGAACGGGGCGTGACAGAGCCGAAGGAAACATTCTCCGCTTGCTTTGGCGCGCCGTTTCTGCCGTTGCCGCCCACGATCTACGCGACGATGCTGGGTGAGCGGATCGCACGACACACCGTGCAATGCTGGCTCGTGAATACCGGCTGGACCGCCGGCCCCTTCGGCGTGGGACACCGCATGAGCCTCACACACACGCGGGCCATGATCCGCGCGGCGCTGGCCGGCACGCTCGCGTCGGTGCCGACACAGCGCGAACCGGTTTTCTGGCTGGACGTGCCGGCCCACGTGCCGGGCGTTCCTGACGCGCTGCTCGATCCGCGCGGGACCTGGAGCGACCCAGACGCATACGACGCGCAGGCCAAACGGCTCGCCGGCTTGTTTCGGAAAAACTTCGAGCAGTTCCAAGAGCTGGTACCCGCCGCGGTTCGGGAGGCCGGTCCGCGGAGTTGAGCTCCTCCCAGTTCGAGGTCGTTCGCGACCCGCTCTGGAATAACATCCGCCTCGAGCCCCAAGCGCTCGAGGTCCTGGACACACCGGCGGTCCAGCGTCTCCGCTATGTACGCCAGCTCGGGCACGCCTTCCTTGTCTATCCCGGCGCCACACACACGCGTTTCGAGCACGCGCTCGGCGCGTATCATCTCGCCCGGCGCGTCGTCAGCGAGCTCAACATCGATGCGGAAGAAGGACGCACCATCCGTCTTGCTGCCCTGCTCCATGACATTGGCCATTATCCGTTCTCGCACGCACTCGAAGAGGCCGGGCTTCCACACCACGAGCTGCTCGCCGCCCGCCATCTGCGGGGCGGCGCGCTTGCCGCAGTCCTCGAGCGCCTGGGTGTGCCCGTCGAGCCACTGCTCGCGTTGATCCAGGGGACGAGTGCGTCCCGCCTGGCAGGTCTGATCTCAGGCTCGCTCGACGTGGACAAGCTCGATTATCTGTCCCGCGACGCGACGATGTGCGGCGTGCCGTACGGCGTGATCGATGTGGACCGACTGCTGACATCTCTGACGGTGACAGCCGGCGGCGTTACGCTACACGCCAAGGGATTGGCGGCGCTTGAATCACTGCTCTTTGCCAAGTATCAGATGTACCGCAACGTCTATTGGCATCATGCCGTCCGGAGCGCGACAGCCATGTTCAAGCGTTTGGTGCGCCGTGCGATCGCCGCGCAGCGCATGTCCCCGGATGAGATCGCGGTCGCAACGGACGACGGCCTGAGCCACGAGCTCCAGGAACACGACCCGACCGGACTGGCGCGCGCCTTGCGCGAGCGGCGGCTCGCCAAACGCGCGCTCGACATCCCCGCGACGGAGCTACCAGCGGCGACCGCCAACTGGCCATCGCGCGACCCCGACCTGCTTCAGCAGGTAGAGGAGCGGCTGGCCTCCGAATTGGGCCTGCGCGCCGATCAGCTGTTTCTCGATTTTCCCTCGAAGTCGGACATGTTCGATGTGTCCATGCCCGGCCTGGGCAGTCTCGGCTTGCCGCGCGTCGCGGCGGAGCTACATCGCTCCGCACAGCGGTTGCGCGTGTTCGTCATGGAGCCAGTCGAGGTTCCGGCTCGAACAATCGTGGAGTTGGTGACGTGGCCGGCAGAGCAAGTGCGCGCGCGCCTGAACAGCGAGAAGGCGCTGTTGAGCGTTAGCGCGGCCGGGCGGGGGTCTGCTGCGTCGTGACGTTCTCTTCGGTGCGCGCCTCGACCGAGTCGATGCGGACGATAATGGCCGTAATGTTGTCGAGTCCGCCGTGGCGGTTCGCTTCGGCGATCAGCGCGTCCACTTCGTCCTGCGGCATGCGATCGGGAGACAACAGCTCAGACAGTTGGTAATCCTCCAACATTCCTGTCAGGCCGTCGGACGCGAGTAAGAAGACGTCGCGCGGCTTCACCATTCCCACATAGATGTCCGGCATCACATCGCTGTTGGCTCCCACGCAGCGCGTGATCACGTTGCTGTAGGGGTGCGTGCGCGCCTGCTCCGGAGTCAGGTAGCCGGCGTCGACCTGCTCCTGTACATACGAATGGTCTTTCGTGAGCTGGCTCAGGCGGTTGTCGCGCAACAGATAGGCCCGGCTGTCACCCACCTGTCCGATCAGAAATCGCGTCTCGTAGAGCGTCAACGTGGTAACCGTGGTGCCCATGCCGCGTTTGTCGTGCTCGGTGAGGGTGCGCTGGAAGATCGCGGCGTTCGCGCTGCGGATCGCGCTGCGCATGCGGTCGGCGACCTGCTCGTCGGTCAAGCCGCGGACAGAATGAATCTCGTCGGCCACGATCTGCACGGCCATTTCGCTGGCGACCTCACCCGCCGCGTGCCCGCCCATGCCGTCGGCAACCACAAAAATTCCGCGGTCGGGAATCATGCGGAAACTGTCCTCATTCCCGGAGCGGATAACGCCGACGTCGGTGCGACCTGCGGAAGTGATGTGCACGCGATCCTTAAATGAACACCCAGTACACGACCCCAACGATTGCCATCACGAGAATGGCGGCGCTGCCGCCGCAGCCTTTGCCCTTTTTCTGCGCCGCAGCCGGTGGGCGGGCCGCGGGTTTTGCCTTCGGCGCCGCGGGCGCCTTGGGCGCCGGCTTCGGCGCCGCAACAGGAGCGGGAGCCGGCGGCGGCGGCGGCGGCTCCTTGGGTTTACCCGGCGCAGGTGACATCGTCAGCACTTCCATCATCCGCGTCCCACCGCCCTTCGCCACCACCGCGGAGTCGTCCGTCGGCTCGAACACCGCTGAGATCTCTCCAAAGCGTACCGTCGCGCCGGGAGCAAGTGGTGCCTCGCCTTTTATCTGCTCTCCGTCGACGAACGTCCCGTTAGTGGAGTCGAGATCCACCAATATCCATACGCCTTCGCGGCGCTGCAGCTTCGCGTGGGTCGTAGAGACGGATTCGTCAGGAAAAACGAGATCGTTGTAGTCGGCCCGTCCAATGTTGATGACGGGCGTTCTAACGCTGAGCCGTTGCCCCTTGAGCGCGCCCCCCCGGACTAAGAAACTTGCCAGACCTGTGCCGGAAGCTCGCGCGGGCGCCGCCGCCGCAGGGCCGGCGCCGTGCAGCGTGTCCTGGAGCCGGTCGCCCTTCGTCGGGGGTACGGCCTCGGGCGCGCTAGCGGCCGGCCCCTGGGGAGGGGGGAGTGGGTTTGCCGGTGGAGATGGCGGTGCCGCCGTATCGGCATAAAACCGAAATTTCTCCTCGCCGATCGTTATCACGTCCGCCCGGGCCAGCAGCCGCTGTCCCTCGATGCGCGTCTCGTTGACCGACGTGCCGTTTGTGCTCGAATCGACGATGAGATAGCCCTTCGGGGTCTGGACGATCTCGGCGTGACGGCGTGACACGTCTTTGCCCGGGACGACGACGTCGCAGGACGCGTCACGCCCAAAGACGAGGGACGCTCCCGAGATCGCGTATTCCCGTCCGTCGGTTAACGACACGACGCGACCACCCGTATTGACGGTCACTTTGCCACCCTTGGCCTCGGCTTTCGCTTGTGCCATGGCCTGCGGGAGGCTGAGCGCCTGGACGTACTGCGTGCTGCCGCTGCGTCGCTCGTCGACGAAGGTGAGCTCCTGGCCGCCGACTTCGACCTTGTCACCGTACAGCAGCGGCGTCGGCTCGGCCCCCAGGCGGACGCCGTTAATCAGGACTTCCGCCTCCGGAACCGCCTTCGTGATTACGACTTGACCGTCTGGCAGGCTTTTCAACTTCGCATGACGGGGGAGCACCCCGGGAACGGCGAGCGGGATGGCGCAGTCTGGGTCTGCGCCCAAGACGACTTCCCCTTGCGGCAGTGTGAACCGCCGCCCGCCTAGTTCAAGCAACGCCATGCACGCGCACTCCCGTATCGGTGGCCAGGCCGAAAAGTTACGCCCCGCTGTGTAACCGGGCAAGGAACCAGAAGTTAGGTGACCCCCACCGATTCTTCACGCCCGATAAGTCCCCGCCGCAGCCAGTACCAGAAGATGAGCGAGCCGACGATCACGGTCGCATAACTATTTATGAAACGCCAAATCAAGGTGTAGCTGGGGGTCATCTCGCGTGGCACGTACAGCGACATCACGGCCGCGGACGTCAGCTCGGCGAGTCCCGAGGCGCCGGGAGTGGGAGCAAAATACAGCAGGAAGGAAATCAGGGTCTGCAGCAGCAGGATGTCGGTGAAGTCAGCAGGGAGGCCCAGCACCCGCATGGTTACGTAGCCGGCCAGCAGCTTATTGGCGTGCGACGGCGCCGAGATTATGATCGCCAGCAGGAGCGTGACCAACCCTTTCGGACTCCCGAACGCCACCATGCAGTCATGCGCGCGGTCCACGCCTCCCAACATCTTTTCCATGCGCTCGGCGGCGCGAGGGCTGCGTCGCGCAATACGTGCCGCGACACGTGTGATGAACCGCTTCACGAGTCCGGGAAAAATGACGGCCGTGAGCATCAACAGACCGAGAATCCCGAAAATCGTCAGACTGGTCTTGAACAGATCGTAGAGCGTGATGCCCAGGACGAGCCCATGTTGGGACAACGACTTCCCAGCGCCGAGCCAGACGGCCAGCGGCCCCGCGATGGCGAAGAACCCGACGGTCGCAATGAAGGTCACGAAGATCGAGCTGAGCGCGACGGGCACCGGTATGCCGGCCCGCTTCAGGACCCACATCGACATCGGCGCGGAGCCGGTCTGAAACGGGGTCAAATACGCGCCCCATGCCCCGAAACCACCCGCCAGAATCATGTCTTTGAGTCGCGCATTGGGATACACGTACCGCGTGCACACCCATAGCCGAAGACCGCCGCCAAACCAGTCCATGGACGCGAGCACGAGGCCAATCGCCACCCATCCCCAGTGCAGGTGTGCAAATGGCGAGATGAAGACGTCTACCCGATCGCCGAAGCGAATCAGGTAGTAGCCGACGAGGAGAGCGACTCCGCAAAGGGAGATGAGGGCGAAGAGCTCCAGGCCACGACGGAGCAGCCGTGGGGTCAGGGCGAGAGCCATCTAAGGGCCAAAGCTGTTATTTTTGGGGGTTATGCGCCATCCCCCCGAGCGCGTCGTTCTCCGCAACGTACGCCAACACAATCTGAAAGGCATCACCGTCGAATTCCCCCGACGGGCGCTCTCGGTCGTCACCGGGCCGTCCGGCTCGGGGAAGAGCTCGTTGGCGTTCGATACGCTCTACGCTGAGGGCCAGCGGCGCTATATCGAGTCGCTCTCGACCTACGCCAAGCAGTTCCTGGAGCGCATGCCCAAGCCGCTGGTCGATGCGATGGAGGGATTGTCACCGGCGGTCGCAATCGAGCAGAAAAACCCCACGACCTCGAGCCGGTCGACCGTCGGGACCGCAACGGAAATCTCTGATTTCCTCAGGCTGCTCTGGGCGCGCGCGGGCACACAGATGTGCCTGCAGTGCGGGCGCGAAGTGAAACGAGACACGGTCCAGGAGGTAGTGGACGCGGTCATTACCGATGTTGGAATGCGGAATGCGGAATTGCCGATTCTCGTGTCTTTCCCGCTGCCGGCGTCGGCCAATCGGCCAGATGTGGAAGTCGCTGCTCAGCTCCGCGCCGCCGGGTTCGTCCGCGCGCAGGTGGACGGCGTGCTGCTCCGGCTCGATGATGAAGACGCGGAGCAACAGATGCGCTCCGGAAAAGACGTGCTGGTCATCGTCGATCGCATCCGTGCGAGCGATGAGAACCGCGGCCGCCTGAGCGACGCCATCGCCACGGCGTTCAGCGAAGGCGAGGGCGTCGCGCTCGCACTCAGCAATGGTGACCGGCGGCGTTTTTCCGAGCACCCCGCCTGCTCCGCCTGCGGCTGCCCGGCGCCGCTGCTCTCGCCCACGCTCTTCTCCTTTAATAATCCGCGCGGAGCGTGCGCAACGTGCAACGGATTTGGCGCGGTGCTCGAATACGACGAGTCGCTGATCGTTCCTGATGCACGGCGCTCGCTGGGCGATGGCGCGCTCGATCCGTGGACCAAGCCGCGGTACGAGGGACGCCGGCGCTTACTGCGCGAGACCGCCCGGGCCCGGGGTGTTGGACTCGATGTGAGCTGGAAGGACATTCCGTCGCGCGAGCGACAGTTTCTGCTCCACAACGAAAGCGGACGCTACCTGGGCATGTTTCCGTTTCTTCAGCGGCTCGAGGAGAAGCGCTATAAACAGTACATCCGCGTCTTCCTGCGGCAGTATCAGCTCGCGAAGATCTGCCCGGACTGCCACGGTGCGCGCCTCAAACCGGAGTCGCTCGCAGTGCGCGTCGCGGGAAAGACGATCGCCGAAGTCGCCGCGCTCACCGCCGCAGATCTCGCCACATGGCTCGATCAGCTCGAGCTGCCCGCGTTCCAGCAACGCGTGGCCGATCACATCCTCGGCGAGCTGCGGGGGCGTGTCGGGTTCGTGACCGACGTGGGTCTCGGCTATCTCACGCTCGACCGGCAGACGCGCACGCTTTCGGGTGGCGAGGCGCAGCGCATCGCCCTGTCCAACGCGCTCGGCTCGCAGCTCGTCGATACCCTGTACGTCCTGGACGAGCCCTCGATCGGACTGCACGCCGCGGACGTCGATCGGCTGCTCGGATTGCTGCGGCGGCTGGCGACCGCGGGGAATACCGTCGTCGTCGTCGAGCACGACCCCGCCGCGATGCGCGCCGCCGACTGGATGGTGGAGCTGGGACCGGCGAGCGGCGCCGCGGGCGGCGAGCTCGTCTATCAGGGACCCGCGGCCGCGGTCCGCGAGGCGGGGACGCTGACCGGACAATATCTCTCGGGGGAGAAGCGCATCGGTGTGCCGTCGGCCCGGCGGCCCGCGTTGCGCTGGCTCGACGTCAAAGGCGCGCGACTCCACAACCTGGCCGGTGTGGATGTGCGCGTCCCGCTCCACACCCTGACCGTCGTGAGTGGTGTTTCCGGCTCGGGAAAATCCACGCTCGTGCATGATGTGATCTACCGGCAGCTCGAGACGCGGCTCCGGGGCGCGCACAGCGCCAAGCAGCATCTTGGCGAGCCGGTCGGCGACGTCACCGCGGTCAAGGGATATGAGAGCCTCGAGGACGTCGTGCTCATCGATCAGGCCCCCATCGGCCGCACGCCGCGCTCCAATCCGGTGACATACGTGAAAGCATTCGACGAGCTGCGGGCGCTGTTTGCGAACGAGACGCTGGCGCGGGCGCGCGGCTACACGCCGAGTACCTTCTCGTTCAACGTGGCGGGCGGCCGGTGCGAAGCGTGCGAAGGTGCGGGCCACGTGCTGATCGAGATGGTATTCCTCGCGAACGTCTTCGTGCCCTGCGAAGCCTGCGGCGGGTCGCGCTTCAAGCGCGAGGTACTCGACGTCAAATTCCAGGGCGCGAATATCGCGCAGGCGCTCGAGTGGACCGTCGATCAGGCGATCCAGAAGCTGCATCGCCACGCGCGCCTGGCGCGCACCCTCTGGCATCTGCAGCAGGTGGGTCTGGGCTATCTGCAGCTCGGTCAACCGGCGACGACGCTTTCCGGTGGCGAGGCGCAGCGCCTCAAGATCGCGCGGGAGCTGTCCTCGGCCGGCTCGACCAAACGCGGCTCGGGCAAGCGCAAGCTCTACATTCTCGACGAGCCGACCACCGGGTTGCACCTCGACGACGTGCGTGTGCTGTGCCGCGTGCTGGACCGGCTGGTCGATGCGGGGCATACGGTGCTCGTGATCGAGCACAATCTCGACGTCATCAAGCGTGCCGACTGGGTGATCGATCTCGGTCCCGGTGCCGGAGAGCTGGGCGGCCGCGTCGTGGCCGCCGGCACACCAGAAGCGATCGCGAAGGTCCCCGGCTCGCCGACCGGACGATATCTGCGGAATCTGGCGTGACGCGACGTCAGGCCGACCTGTTGCTGCTCACCGCGGCGGCGGTGTGGGGTGTGAGCTTTGTCGTCGTCAAAGAGGCGCTCACCGCGGCGTCTCCCCTGCTCTTCCTCGCCGTCCGCTTCACGTTCGCGACGCTCGTGCTCGCCCCATTCGTGAATCTGCGCACCGGGTTCTCCCGCGCGGAGCTGCGGGCCGGCCTGATCATGACCCTGCTCCTCGCGAGCGGCTTTGCGACGCAAGCCTACGGGCTCCAGTTCACCACGCCGGCGCGCTCGGCGTTCATTGTGGCGATGTCCTCCGTGCTCGCGCCGGTCATCGCCATGGTTCTTTTGAAGCGTCGTACGGGCTTGATAGTGCTGCTCGCGCTCTTCATTGCTGGTGCGGGAATCTATTTCCTGACGTCGCCCGATTCGGGTGGACTCAATCGCGGCGATCTCTGGACCCTCATCACGGCTG
>JBHEMG010000158.1:0-6334 GCA_046262715.1 Gemmatimonadales bacterium | reverse complement strand
GGATGCGCGAGCGGCGCGGGTGGGTGAATCCACTCGAGTCCGTGATCGCGCAGTGGCAGCGTCCGAAACACGGGCGACGCTTCGCCGAGCGGATGGATGGCGGAGCACACGTCGTGCAGGAATCCTGGGAGGGTCAGCGCTGCGCTGCGGGTCCCACCGCCGATCGCGTCAGCGCCTTCGAGGACTAGGACGGAGCGGCCGGCCTGCGCGAGCACAATGGCCGCCGCCAATCCGTTGGGCCCAGAGCCTACGACGACGGCGTCATACTTCACCGCGGACTTTTATTGCCTCGGCCGCTCGTGAATCACGGTCCACGACACGCCGAAGCGGTCGCGCAACATGCTGAAGCGCGTCGCGTAGAAGGTCTCCTCCTGGGGCATGTACACCTCTCCCCCCGCCGCCAGCAGATTGTGGACCCGCTCGGCCTCTCGAGTGGAGTCGACCGCGAGATACAGGTAGGCGCTGCGGATCTTCGCAAAGTGGTCGCCCGGTACGTCGTTCCCGATCAGGACGGTATCGCCGATGTCCATCCGCGCGTGAATGATCGCGTTCCCGGCTCCCGGCGGGGCATTGGGCGCCTCGCTCTGCTTCATCATCATCGTGATCTTGCCGCCGAGCTCTTTTTCATAGAAGCGAAATGCCGCTTCACAATTTCCACCGAAGTTCAGCTGCGTGTAGAGTTTGCTCATAATTGATGAATCTAGCTACCCGCCTGCCCGCGCGGCGGACTCCCATGCTCACTGCACGGCGACCCAGATCTCAGTCCGCTCCTGGCCCAGATATATCTCGAAATCCGCGGTGTAGGCGCGCGCCGGCGCCCCCGGCTGCGCGAAGAACTTCCACACCTGGCGCCATCCGTCGATCACCGCACCGGGCAGCGGACCGGGACAATCGAATACGAGGTACTCACCACCAGGAACATCGACCACTTGCAGCTGCGCCACCGAGGACGGACCCGTCACCTCGTGACCGATGAGTATCTGATAGCTCCCGGTGACACCGCTTTCGTACGCCGAGTACACCGCGAGTACCGGTCCGGCCGCCCGCGGCCGTTCCAGCGCCATGAACAGACCCCACAGCCCCGGAATACGGGCCTTGGCGGGATCCATCTCTTCCGCATTGGTCGTACGAACCGCGAGTCCAGTCACTCGGCGGCGCTTGGCGTGTCTCGGTTTGGGGGCGGTCATATTGCGAGGCGCAAAGGGGCGGTGGGGTTCGGTCTAGGGCACCCTTAGGCGCGACGAGGAGCCCTTTCTCCCAGCCGAAGTGAACGCCGCGACGCGGATGGTCCCACCGCGAAATGGAATCGGACCCCCGACCACCGCGCTGCGGATAGTCGGCTCGCTGCCGTCCGTCGTGTAGCGCAGCGTGAAGCCGGGCAGCCCGGCGCTCGCATACACCATCCCGTTTTGGGCTTTGAGGCCAGGCGACGGAATGCGATAGCCGAGTGCCGGGACTTCCTGATCGAGCCGGGGCAGCTCCCGCCGGCCAACCACGTTGACGAAGCGGGACCAAGCCGCGCGATAGAGCGAGTCGGCCTTTCGGGGGTCGCGCTCGCTGGCCCAGTCCGGATCTGGCGCCCACGCCCGCTCGGCGAGCGAAAAGAGTCTGGGCAGCAGCATGTACTCGAGCCGGCCCTCGCCCCCCAGTGTCTCCGACCACATGTCCGCCTGGATTCCCACGATGTGCGTCCGGCCATAGTCGGTCAGCCGATCTTTGCCGGTGAACACGGACGGATTGAGCGGCCTGCCGCGCCGGTCGAGTCGTGCGTTGCGGTAGTAATCGAATGGAATGAACTCGTACGGCTTCCGCAGATCGACGAAGCCTCCCCAGTCCTGACCGATCTCCTCGAAGTTTGGATTCCACGCGAGGTCGAAGTAGAAGTTGGTGACGGGGCACAACACAACGTCGTAACCGCCATTCGCGAGTCGGTACGCGAGGTCCTCGGTGCCGTCGCCCGGAACGTTGTTCCAGACGTAGGCGCGCCAGCCACGCGAGGCAAAATCTGGATTGGGAATGGTCGTGCGGCGCCCTTCGCGCTGCGTCTTGCGAACGGCGATCTCCTCCCATCCCGAGAGAACCATGCCCTGCGCTTTCAGAATGTCCGCCACGCGGCCGTAAAAGACGAACCACAAATCGTCGACGTTCTTGAGGTTGTGCGCCTGCATGTACGCCTGAACGGCCGGCGAGCCCACCCACACCCCTCCGGGAACTTCGTCGCCGCCCATGTGCATGTTGCGCAGCGGCGCACCGGCTTCGCGGTGCATCGCGACGAAACCGCCGACGACACGCTCGATGAAGCGATACGTCGACTCGAGCGCGGGGTTGATCACGTTGTCGGGATAGCCCTGGACGGACGTGTACACCGATCTGTCATCGGGGTCGTTGAGCCGGTACTGCGCATTCGCCTGCATCGACTTGATTGCGGCGCGCGCGTGGCCCGGCATTTCGATTTCGGGAATGACCTCGATGTGCCGCGCCGCCGCGTAGCGCACGATCTCGACGTAATCGGCGTGCGAAAAGAATCCGCTGCCCCACGGCCTGTCGATTTGCGGACCCGAGCCATACTCCGGTTGCAGGAAGCGGCTCGAATCGGTCGTGTGGCCGCGCCGGGCACCAATCGTGGTCAGCTCTGGCAGCCCCGGAATCTCGATCCGCCACCCCTCATCATCGCTGAGGTGGAGATGCAGCACGTTGAGCTTGTAGCGCGCGAGGAGATCGAGCGTACGCAGCACGGCGGCTTTGGGATGGAAGTTACGGGCAACGTCGAGCATGAAGCCGCGATAACCGAAACGGGGAGCGTCCACGACCTGGATCACCGGTATCGCGAAACCGGCACGTGGCGTGGGCGACGCCGGTAACATGCTGCGCAGCGACTGTAGACCATAAAAGACGCCCGCTGGCGACGCACCTACGACGCTGATGCCACGCGCGTCATCCACCACGAGCGAATACGCCTCGGATGACGTTTGTCCGGGGACCGCACCAACTTCGAGGCGGAGCGCCGGACCGCGCCCCGTTCCGCCGCCGAAATAGGGACGTAGATACTCGTCCGCGAAGCCCGCTTCGCTCTTCAGCGCCGCGGGCGCTTCCACCGCCGGCATCGTCGCGAGCTTCAGTACGCCCGTTCCGATTGTCACCTGTGCGGGCGTTGGGAATACCGGCGGCAGCTCGCTTGCGGGGATCGCGGGCGTTCCGGAGTCGAGCGCAAACTGTTGCTCGGGTGTGACGACGTTGCGCTCAAAGGGCGCGACCACGTACTCACTCAGGGGGACGCCCACGTCCCGCGCCCTATCGAACACGATGTAGGGGCCCGCCGGAACGAAGCTGCGGTTCAGGAGTTGATCGGTGACGTACTCGATTCGCACGCTCGCCCCGGGCGCGAGGCCGGCGAAGCCGGCCCCAGGCACGAGGCGGTGCAGCTCGCCGAGGAGATCTTCACTGGTGAACCCGCCGCTCATGCTCCCGGGCTGCGCAGAATGGAACGCGTTGTAATAAATCGCCCAGCCGCTCGCAGGGAGCGGCTTCGTATCGCGGTTCGTGAGGGTAAAGGCGGCGCGCGACAGGTCGCCATCGTTCGTCGTGCTGTCGCGCACGAGCTCCCAACGGAGCCGCAAGGCAGTCTGCGCGGCACCCGGACGAGCCGCGAGGACCAGGACGATCGCGAGAATGAGTGCCTTCCGCATAACGCAGATTACCGTCATTTGGCCTGTACCGCATGTCCGCCGAACTCGTGGCGCAGCGCCGCGATCACCTTCGCGCCGAACGACTCCTCCTGGCGCGAGCGGAGCCGCGCGAGCAGCGACAGCGTGATCACCGGTGCCGGCACGTCGAGCCGCATCGCCTCTTCAATGGTCCAGCGTCCCTCGCCAGAATCCTCCACATAGCCGCGAATCCCACCCAGCTGCTCGTCCCGCGAGAACGCCCGTTCCGCCAGCTCATTCAGCCACGAGCGTACCACACTGCCATGATTCCACAGCCTGGCGATTTGGTCCAGCTGCAGATTGAAGTCGCGAGAGGCATGCAGAATCTCGTACCCCTCAGCATACGCCTGCAGCATGCCATACTCGATTCCGTTATGGACCATCTTCACGTAGTGGCCGGCGCCGGCCGGGCCGACGTGGGCGTAACCATCCGGAGCGGCGAGGGTCCGAAACACCGGCTCGCATTGCTTGAATGCGGCCGGCGACGCGCCGATCATCAGACAGTAGCCGAGAGTGAGACCCCAGACTCCACCGCTCGTCCCGACGTCCACGAACTCGATTCCCTTCTCCTTCAGCATTTCCGCGCGGCGCAACGACTCGCGAAAATTCGAGTTGCCGCCGTCGATGACGACGTCTCCCCGGGCAAGGTGTGGCAGCAGCTCGGCAACGGTGCTTTCGACCGCGCCGGCAGGCACCATCACCCACAGGACCCGGCGCGGCGCGAGCTGGCTGGCGACGTCGGCGAGATTCTTCGCGGCCGCGACCCCTGTGGCGGCGAGTCCCTTCACCGCAGCGGCGTCTTGATCGTAGACGACGAGCTCGTGCCCGCCCTGTACCAGGCGCTGCGCCATATTGCCGCCCATACGGCCCAACCCGATCATCGCCAATCGCATCGTTACCGCTCCCCTGGAAGGTCCGGTGTCGTCGCCAGCAGAATAGCCCAGAATCGGGCGGCGGTATAGGATAGGTCGCTGTGCACACGGGACTCTACGTCATCATGGGCGTCGCTGGCGCCGGCAAGAGCCTGATCGGTGAGATGCTGGCGCGCGCCCTCCACATTGAGTTCCTGGAAGGAGACCACCTGCATTCCGCGGAGAACGTACGGCGCATGGCGGGGGGAACGCCGCTGACCGACAAGAACCGCCGCGAGTGGCTGCTCCGGATCGCCGCGCGGTTGCGCGAGGCCCACCGCGCCGGCCAGGGACTCGTCGTCTCTTCTTCGGCGCTCAAGCGGAGTTATCGCGACCTGCTCCGCGCGGCGGGCGACAAGAACGTGCAATTCGTGTATCTGGCGGGCGACCGGGCACTCATCGCCGAGCGGCTGGCCAAACGGCATGGGCACTACATGCCGCCGTCGCTGCTCGACAGCCAGCTCGCCACGCTGGAGGAGCCATCCCCCGACGAGCACGCCTGGGTATGTGACATTCACGACACGCCCGAAACGATTGTCGCCGATCTGGTGAGCCGCGCGTCATGAGCCCCAGCACCGGCTTGCTGCTGTATGCCTTGGGCGCGGTGCTGGCGCTGATCGTGCTGATCGCGCGCTTCAAGCTGCACCCGTTCGTCGTCTTGATTGCCGTGTCACTCGCGCTCGGCATTGTGGCGGGCATGCCGTTCGGCGAGGTGGTCAAAGCGTTTCAGGACGGCGTCGGGGGCGTGTTGGGATTCATCGCCATCGTCCTGGGCCTTGGCACGATGCTGGGAAAGATGATGGCCGAATCGGGCGGCGCGACGCGCATCGCGACGACGCTGATCGCGCTGTTCGGGGAACGGCGCGTGCACTGGTCGATCATGGTCGTCGCCTTCATCGTCGGGCTTCCGGTGTTTTTCCAAGTCGGCTTCGTGCTGCTGATCCCGCTGGTATTCACGATCGCGCGCAGCTCGGGACTCTCCCTGGTCAAAATCGGTATTCCTCTCGTTGCCGGGTTGTCGGTGGTTCATGGGATGGTGCCGCCGCATCCGGCCGCGATGCTTGCCGTCACCGCTTACCACGCCGACGTCGGACGGACAATCGCCTACGCCATCCTCGTTGGTCTACCGACGGCGGCGCTGGCGGGTCCGATCTTCGGCTCCTGGATCGCGCCGCGTATAACTCTCCCGACGGATAATCCGGTCGCCGAGCAATTTGCGGCCCGCGCGCCGCGAGCGGCCCTCCCAAGTTTCGGCGTGTCGCTGTTCACGGTGCTGCTGCCCGTGATCCTGATGTTGTGCGCCAGTGCCGCGGACGTCACCCTCAGCACCGTGAGCCGCCTGCGCATGTCGCTCGACTTCATCGGCAGTCCCATCGTCGCGCTGCTGCTCGCCCTGCTCTTCTCGTTCTGGTCGCTCGGCTACCGCCAGCACTTCACGCGCGACCAGCTCCTCAAATTCGCTGGCGACTGCCTCGGTCCTACCGCCGCGATTCTCCTGGTGATCGGCGCCGGCGGCGGATTCAACCGGGTGCTGCTCGCGAGCGGCGTCGGCAAAGCGATCGCCGACGTGGCCCTGGGCTCCCACGCCTCGCCGCTCCTGCTCGCCTGGACCATCGCGGCGCTGATCCGGGTGGCGACCGGGTCGGCGACGGTCGCGATGACGACGAGCGCAGGCATCGTCGCTCCCATCGCCGCGGTGACGCCCGGCGCGTCGCCGGA
>JBHEMG010000157.1:0-13013 GCA_046262715.1 Gemmatimonadales bacterium | reverse complement strand
CGGCGCGCGGTTACGGGCGCCGCTTGATTTGCTCCATCACCCTCGAGGGAGAATCAATGGCGCGGAAAACCAGCATCAGCAGCGGTAAGCGTAAAGCGAAAACCAGCGCGCGCGCTCCAGTCAAGCGTGCCAAGCGCTCGATCATCGCCCGCTTGAAGTTCTGGTAAGTCCCAGCGGCTCTTCGCACTCGGCGCAGTCCCCCTGATTACGCCGGTCCGAGCTCGCGAGACCGCTTCGTAGGCCATATATCGTAGCCGGGCCAGGTGGTAGTGGACTTGGCCCGGTTTCGTTTTCCTACCCATTTCGCCTCCCGACACTTTCGGCGAAGGGGTGCGTACTATTCAGGTCCCCACACCAGAGTCTCCAGCATGCTCAAGCCTGTCCTGTCGCTCGCTGCCGTCGGCCTCCTCGGCTTTGGCCTGTGGAAACTGGCCGCGGTCTTTCTGCTTCCTCTCTTCTTTCTCGTATTCAAGGTCGCCTTGATCGTCGGCCTGGCGATGCTGGCGCTGTGGTGGTTCAACAAGGGCAAAAAGGGAGACACGCCACCCGTGTCCGAGTAAACACGGGGCAGACTCCCGCGGGGTGTCCCAGCCGACACGTGCACGGCGCGCCTAGCCTTGGTTCTGGCTGGCGCGCCGCGTGCGTTTAGCGATGGCCATGAACTACTGGAGAGGCCTCGCTCTCGCCGCCGCCCTCGACCTCGTATGGATCATGGGGATCCCGTTCCTCGCGTCGGAACCCGAGGCACCGGTCTATACGCTCGAATCGGATTGGGTTCCCAACCCGGCCGACGCCGTTTACACCGACAGTCCGGCAACAGCCGACGTCGCTGAGCTGGATGTCATCGGGCAGCGCGAAGACTCACTGATGGCCTACCTGGAAGAGCATCCGGACGACGTGGGCGCGATCGCTGAGGTGGCCGATCTCTACGCCGACCAAGGATGGTGGGACGCCGCGATCAATCCGCTGGCGCGGGCTTTACAGCTCGATCCCGATCGCCGCAGCCTCTGGTCGGCACTGGACCGCGCAGTGGGGAATAGCGGGAAAGCGAAGATCACCGACGCGGAGCTGACTCGCCGCGCGGCGCAATTCGTGGAAGCGGTGGAGATGTGGGGACACGAGTGTTGAGAACCGTGCCTTGCTTCGCAGTTACACGCCTGTCTACTGATCCACCCACGTCGACCGAACGTCATACGTCACATCGTACACCAGCTGATTGACCAGCCGTCCATAGGCGTCATTCGGGTCGCGCGCGGAGAACGACGGCGTACCGCCGATGAAGGAGAGCCCGCCGACTTCTTCGGTAGAGGAAGAGCTGCGGCGCCAGAGCACGCCGCCGGTCCGTGTGTTCAAGAGCCAAACCGACAGCTCGACGGTGACGGTGGCCTTCACGAAAGGCGCGAACCCCGCGGTCAGCGCGCCGTGCGGCTTCACGTTCGAAATCTTCAGATGGCCAAAGAAGGCGACTGGGCACGCCGCCGTATCGGCGCCCGCCGAAAAAATGCGGGTCGAATCGGCGGAGGTGAATTCGCGCATCTCGATGCCGCTTTGCGCGGCGAGCACGTACTCCTCGAAGCGCCGCGTGGCGAATTCGTGGAGCGTCCCCTTGGCATTTTCGACCGAGAAGACGAATAGCCCGACGTTATGATGCGGGACGAGGTTCAGCGTCGGCGGCAACAGCACGCGCTGCCGCACCGGCCGGCGTGACCCGCCGCAACCAAAGAGTGCCAGCAGAATGAAGAAGCAGATCGCAAACCGATACGCGCGCATCGGACCCTCGCGAGAGAGAAGCGGGGTCCAACATAATGAACGGCGGCTTTTACGTGGGAATGTGCGTCACACCTAGCGACGTAGACGGTTGCAAACGATTGGCTTTACGGGGTTTGCTCGCGATTGGGCTTGGGCACCCCCACCCCCACCCCCGGCGTGTCAAACCGCTGGGTCGGGACCACACCCGGCACCGGCTGCGCCTGGATGTAGGCGATGACCTTCCAGATGGCACCGGGCGACATGACCCCGCCGTAGGCCGGCATGCCGCGGGGGCGGCCGTAGAAGATCGACTGAAACAGCGCTCCGTCCGTGGCGCCGTAGCGCCAGCGCCCGTCCACCAGGCTCGGGCCTACCCAGCCGAGCGCGCCTCCGCCATGGCAGCCGTCGCAGTTCATCGCGCTGAAGATCTTCGAGCCGTCCGACACCGTGGTCGAATCGGCCGCCATCGGATTCTTTAGTTCACCGCCGGGCGGCTGACTACCGCCTGCCGCGACATGATTCGGATAACGCACGGATGGTGGCGTGTTGCTTTGACTGGCCTCGGACCCGCCGCACGCCGCGATAACCGCCACGCACGCGCACGCCGCACGCGCCACGCCACACGTCCTCACAGGCCAAAAACCCAGACTATGCCACCTTGACTCGTGTGCCGCGCGAGATCGGGGACGAAGTCAGCAGGTGGCCGCACATCGGCCGGATCGTCGGAGCGCACGTCGCCGGACAACAGGAACCAGTCTCCCCCGATGCCCGCGTATACGGCTACATACTGCTTGCCGTCCGGGCCGCGGTAAGTAATCGGCGCGCCCACAACGCCCGAGCCGACTTTGAACTTCCATAGCTGCCGGCCGCTGCGCGCGTCGACGGCTTTGAACCAGCCGTCGAGCGTTCCATAAAAAACGACGTCACCAGCCGTCGCGACGCTGCCGCTCCACACCGGAAACTTCTCTTTGATCTCCCAGATTTTGCGGCCGCGCGCCGCGTCCCAGGCAATGAAGGCGCCCATGTGCCCGCCGGGACCCGCGACATATGGCGTCGTCGCCCCGATGTACGGCGTGCCCGGAATGCGCGTCACCGGCGCTGCTTCGAAATTCATGCAGAGATTGTTGGTCGCGGTGTAGAACAGGCCCGTATGCGGCGAATAGGCCGAGGGCGAAGCGGGACTCTTGCCGCCCTCGAGGCTGGGGCAGATGCCCTGGACGTTGCCCCGCGACGCGCCCGTCGTCTTCGTCGTATCGAGCAGCGGCAGGCCCGTCGTCTTGTTCACGCCGCGAGCCCATGTGACGTGTGCGAACGCTTCGGCGACCAGCACTTCACCGGTCGCGCGGTCGATCGTATAGGCGAAGCCGTTCTTGTTGAAGTGGACCAGCACTTTGCGCATGCGGCCGCCGACCACGATGTCAGCGAGGATCATCTCGGCGTTGGCGTCGTAGTCCCAGCTGTCGTGCGGCGTGAACTGGTACGCCCATACCAACGATCCATCGCTCGGCCGGCGCGCCAGCACGCTGTTGGTCCACTTGTTCTCGCCGGGGCGCTGCTCGGTGTTGTAGGGACCGGGGTTGCCGGTGCCGAAATAAATCAGATCGAGCTCGGGATCGTAGGAGATCCAGCCCCACACCGGCGCGCCGCCGCGGCGCCAGGAATCGCCGCTCCAAGTCGACACGCCGAGATCGGCGCTGCTGAACGTCCCCGGCTTCACGAGCATCAACGAATCAGGGCCCATGTTGTGCGCCGTCCAGACGATCTTGCCGGTCGCAAGGTCGAGCGCCTTCAGCCAGCCGTAGATCCCGAACTCGCCACCCGACGGTCCTACGAAGACGCGACCGCGCGCGATGAACGGCGCCATCGGCGTCGTCTCGCCCTGGCCCATGTCGCCGATTTCCGTTTTCCACAGCTCACGCCCCGTGACCGCATCGACGGCCACGGTATGCCCGTCGAGCAGGTTGTACACGATTTTGCCGTCGGCGTAGACCGCGCCGCGATTGATCGCGTCGCAACAGGCGATGCCCAGCGCCGTCGGATTGACGTCGGGCCGGTACTTCCACTTGAGCGGATAGCCTTCGCGCGTCAGGTCGAACGCGTAGAGCACGTCGGGGAATGGCGTGACGACGTACATCGTGCTCCCCACGACAAGCGGTTGGCCTTCATGGCCGCCCAGCACGCCGGTCGAGAAGCTCCACACGGCCCGCAGCCGCGACGCGTTGGTTGGGGTGATCTGGGTCAGCGTGCTGTAGCGCGTCGCCGCGTAATCCTTGCCGGGCATTGGCCACTCGCCGCCGCGCTGCGGCGCGCCCTGGAACACCATTAGAGCGATGACGGCAAAAGGCGCGGCGATCATGCGAGTAATGATAGCAGTATGAGAAGTCTCTCATAAGGCGCGCCGCCTGGTCCGCTTTCACGGTCGTGGATGTTCATTCTCCCGAGCAAGACACCGTCGTCATCATTTCTCTCTGGAGGTATCGATGAACAAGCTCATGGCCGTCGGCGCTCTGGCAGTGGTCGCGCTCGCTGCGTGCGCGCAGGAAAACAACGTCACCGGCCCGGTCGCGGACCGTGCGGCGCAGATCCAAGCGAGTACCACGGCCGTACCGGCGGACGCACCGGGTGCGGTGTACGCCTTGGTGAATCAGGCTGTGGGGAACGCGGTCGCGGTTTACCACCGTGGCGCTGATGGCGGTTTGACGTGGCAGGGCAATGTACCCACCGGCGGCAGCGGCGCGGGTGCCAGCCTCGGCTCGCAGGGCGCGATCGCGCTGAGCGACGACGGACGCTGGTTGTTCGCGGTGAACGCCGGCTCGAACGATATCTCGGCGTTCCAGGTGAGCGACGGGGCCCTCGTGTTCACCGGCCGCGTTGCCTCGGGCGGCATCCGGCCGATCAGCCTCACTGTGTACGGCGATGTGCTGTATGTCCTCAATGCGGGCGGCAACGGCAACATCAGCGGCTTCGCGATCGGCGCTGGCGGCGAGCTCACGCCGCTCGCCGGCTCCGCGCGGGCGCTCTCGGGGAACGCGGTGGGACCCGCGCAAGTCTCGTTCTCTCCCGACGGCCGCTGGCTCGTCGTCACGGAGAAAGCAACAAGCCAGCTGGTCGTCTATCGAGTGGGGTCGGATGGCATCGCGTCGGGGGCGGTTACGACGCCATCGGCGGGCGGGACACCGTTCGGATTCTCGTTTGGACACCGCGATGAGCTGTTCGTCTCTGAGGCGGCCGGCAGCGCGTCGTCGTACCTGATCGACGGCAACGGATTGCTGTCCGTCGCGAGCGGCGCGGTGCTGACGCACCAGGGCGCCCCGTGCTGGGCGGTGGTCACGAAGAACGGCAAGTTCGGCTATACCGCCAACGCCCAGGGCGGTTCGATTTCCGGTTTTGCAATCGCCAATGATGGCTCGATCAACCTGATCGACGGCGATGGCCGGACCGCGGTGGTTGGTGGAGGGAACATCGACCTGGCCGTGAGTCGGAACAGCCGCTACCTCTATCAACTGAATGGCAACCGCAGTATCAGCGGCTTTCGCATCGAAGCCGACGGCCATCTGACGCCGGTGGGCAACACTGCCGGACTGCCCGCAAGCACCGTCGGACTCGTCGCCCGCTAGTTACGTGCGCTCGGCCGTGGGGAGCCACAGCGTGAATGTGCTCCCCCGGCCCGGCGTACTCTCCACCGCGATGCTCCCTCCCTGTAGATCCGCGAACAGTCGCGCAATCGCCAGCCCGAGTCCTGTCCCGCCGAGCTCGCGGCTGCGCGATTGATCGATGCGAAAGAATCGATCGAAGATCCGCTCGATGTGCTCCGGAGCGATGCCGGGTCCCGTGTCGCGTACGCTCACCCCGACTTCCGGTCCGTTTTGCACGATCGTGAACGTGACGCTGCCGCTCGAGGTGTAACGCACCGCATTCGATGCCAGATTCAGGAGAATGTGGCGCGTCCGGTCGGCATCGCCCATCGCCTGAACCCGCGGCGCCGGCATCAACCCGACCGACAACTTCTTGTCCATGCTCATTGCCTCGGTGATCTCCCGGACCTCTTCCACGACGGCCGTGAGGTCGAACGGCGCGTGCGCCAGAGCCAGCTGCCGGTTTTCGCCGCGCGCGATGAGCAGCAGCTCCTCCACCAGCTTGGTCGTCCGGTCGAGTCCGCGCTCCATCGCCGCCAGCGCCTCGCGCGTCTCGGCGTCGGTTCTGCCCTCGTCCGACGCCCACTGCACCTGAGCGCGCAGGTGCGTGAGGGGGGTGCGGAGCTCGTGGCTCGCGTCGGCGGTGAATGACTGCAGCGCGCGATGCGCGCGATCGACGCGCTCGAGCATGCGGTTGATGCTATCGGCGAGCTCGGTCACTTCGGCTTGTCCGGTGGGACTGGTGAGCCGCGTCCCGAGCTCGGACGGGCCGATCGCTCGCGTTTCGGCTGTCACGCGCCCGAGCGGCTGCAGCGCGGCGGCCACACCCTGCCGAGCTCCGCGCGCCGCCGCGAAAGCGGCGATCGGCAGCAGCAGCGCGGCGGCACCGATGAGGACGCCGAGAGGAACGAGGTACGTCTCCCGGCTCGCCACCACGTACAGGTCGAACTCACCCATCGTGCGATGCAACGCCCGATAGCGCCACCGCGCCCGCTGGGTAATCGCCGCGACGAGCGCGGCGCGAGCTTCTTCAGGCGTGGTCTCGGGCAAACCCTCGAGACGTCGCGCCGGCATGTCGGGCGAGAGGTAATAGACCTGCGGCATGCCGCCCGCGTTCGTCGTCGTGCGCGTGATGACGACCTGGCCGCCCATCCCGACGAGCTGGTCCGCGAGCGCGGAGGGCATCACGCCGCCCGGCTCGGTCGTCGAGTCGCGGTACGCGCCGAGCAGCGACTGAATGACGTCGGCGGAGTGCTCGAGCGAGCTGCGCAGCGCCATCTCGGCGGCCGCGGCGAACAGCAGCACCACGACCAGCGCGTACCCCGCGAGCGCCGTCCACGCCACGCGGCTGAAGCGTCGCGTGAGGACCTGACTGAGACGTCGCTCACTCATCGGCGCCACGCTCCATCCGGTATCCCACGCCACGGACGGTCTTGATCGGAGCACTGCGACCGCCAAAGCTCAGCTTCTTGCGCACGTAGTTGACGTACACGTCCACGACGTTCGTTTCCGGATCGAACTTGTAATTCCAGACCGCCTCGGCGATGCGGGAGCGGGAGACCGTGCGGCCGGCATTGCGCATCAAAAACTCGAGCAGCGCGAACTCACGCGGCGAAAGATCCACGACCCGCTCACCCTGCATCACCCGGCGCGTCAGCGGATCAAGCGACACTCCGCCTACCTCCAGCGTCGCATCCTTGTGCCGCAGCTCAGCGCGGCGGATCAGGGCGTGCACCCGCGCGAGCAGCTCGGGCAGATCGAACGGCTTCGTCACATAGTCGTCCGCGCCCCCCTCGAGCCCTCGCACCCGCGACTCGAGCTCGTCCTTGGCGGTAAGCAGCAGGACCGGAGTGGACACGCCGCGCTTGCGGAGCTCCGCCACGACGGAGAAGCCGTCGCGCCCGGGCAGCATAACGTCGAGGACGAGACAGCTGAACGTGCCTTCGAGTGCGCGCTCCAGCCCGCGGTCGCCCGAGTCGGTCTCGGTAACGCCGTAGCCCTCCTCGCGGAACGCCTTCGTGAGAAATCGACGCAGATCGCGATCGTCTTCGACGAGAAGTATCTGCACGACGCAAACCTACGGCGCTCGCGGGGCGCGAGGCAATGTGAACATGATGAGAAAGCTCTAAGAAAGACAAAACCCACTTCCCTGGGGGCGGGCATCCGGACACATTCAACCTATGAACATCGCACTCTTATTGGCGCAGACGCTCAGCGCTCCGACCGATACCGCAACGTTTGCCGGCGGCTGCTTCTGGACCATGGAGCACGCCTACGACGATTTGCCCGGAGTAATCTCGGCGACGTCCGGATTCATGGGCGGCACCACCAAGAACCCGACATACATGCAGGTAGTGGAAGGAAACAGCGGCCACCTCGAGTCCGTGCAGATCGTGTACGATCCCGCCAAGGTCAGCTACGAGACGCTGCTGTGGACATACTGGCACAACATCGACCCGTTCCAGGCGGACGGGCAGGCGTGCGACACGGGACCCAATTATCACACGGCGGTCTTCGTACGCGGCGCCGAGCAGCGGCGCGCCGCCATCGCAACGCGCCAACAGATCATCGATCGGTTCCACCGGGACGTCGCGGCGCAGATCCTGACAGCGGCCGCATTCTATCCGGCCGAGGGTTACCACCAGGATTACGCCAAGAAGAATCCGGTCCGCTATGGGTTGTACCGCACCGGCTGCGGTCGAGACCGGCGCCTGCAAGCGATATGGGGAGAGGAGGCTGGACGAGTGAGCAAACAAGAAACGGGTAACGTGCAAGGGGCTATGTATTCAGTGAAACCGAGGCCGTCGGACGCGGAGTTACGCCGGACCCTCACACCGCTGCAGTACGAGGTCACGCAGCACGAGGCGACCGAGCGGCCGTTCCAGAACGAGTTCTGGGACAATCATAAGGAAGGGATCTACGTCGACGTGGTGTCCGGCGAGCCGCTGTTCAGCTCGCTCGACAAGTTCGACTCGCGGACCGGCTGGCCGAGCTTCACGCGCCCGCTCGAGGCGAGCAACGTTCAGCAAAAGAGCGACCGGACGCTCTTCATGGAACGCACCGAAGTCCGGTCCGCACACGCGAACTCGCATCTCGGCCACCTCTTTGACGACGGGCCGAGGCCGACGGGGCTACGCTACTGCATCAATTCGGCGGCGCTGCGATTTATTCCGGTGGACAGTCTGCAAGCTGAGGGCTACGGGCAGTACCTGGCGTTTTTCAAGAAGAAGTAACTCTCACCGTTTGGGCTGACGCTCCAGCAGGGCCACGGCGCGGTGCAGGCGTTCGATCGCCGCGCCGAGGTCCTCGCTCGGGCCGGTCGAAAGCTCGCCCGCCACCGCCACTTCTTTCAGCAGCTGCAGTGCGTTTCGCACGTGCTCGACCGGTCGTTCGGCGTTGGGCACCCTCGACTGCCGTCCCCGGCGGTCGAGGGTGCTGCGGCGCTCCGCGCCACGACGCCGGTCCACGACGCTGCGGCGCTCCGCACCTTGCGTGAGGACCGCGACCGAATGCCGGCGCGGTTCTGCGCGGCGGTCGGTACCGGTGCGGCGATCTGCGAACAGTCGCGTGAACGTCATTTAGGGGCGACGCGCCGCCGGACGGGTTGGTGTAGGCATGGCACCCCAGAACGCGGGATCGCTGGCCCGGGTCTCACGCGAGACGTAGCTCTGCTTCGGATCGAGGCGGAAGCGGTTCGTTTCCCAGCTGACCGTCGCGTCGGTCGAGAACTTCTGCAGGGCGGCCTGCTCCGCCGGGGTCGCCGACTGCATCGTCTTCATGCCATCCGTGAACATCTGATCGAACTCCGCATAATTCGCGACCGACGAGAAGATGATGTAGGTCGGCGTCGCCATGCCGGCCACTATCTGATACGTGCGGAACTGGGCGCTGGGGGCGGCCCGCTGCGCGGCCGCGATGTAGGCCTTGGCCGCGGCGTCGAAATCGGTCTCGTGCCCCGGCCGGACACGCACAACGGAGATCTCCCAAAAGCGCTGTTTGGTCAGATCGGGGTAGGCACCCATGCTCAAATCGGTGCGCGCCATTGCGAGAAGGGTGCGCGTTCCCTCGAGGACCTCGGCGTCAGCGCGCGAGAGCCGCTCGAGCTCGGCAGCCATCGCCGGGTCGTTGTCATTGCGCTTCATCTGCTCCCCGAGCGCGGCATTCGACGCTCCGGGAATGATGTACCAGGCTTGCGGCTCGCCCGTGATGGACACCATGGCCAGGTAGTAATCGGGTGAGTTGGCGCGGCCGAACGCGGCGGGCCAGCCCGCCTCGATGCGGGCATGGTCGGCTGCACGGCCGACTTTGACGTCTTCTCGAACGATGGTGACCATGGCGGGCTGCGACGTCGGTAAACCTTGACCCTGTCCTGACAGCACGGCGGAAGTCCCGCACGCGAACGTGAGCAGCGTACAGCGAATGGCGGAATTCATGGGAATCCTGGTTGGCGGCCAAGGAACCTATCACGAAGCCAACCATTTGGCCAATCGTAGCATCCAAGGAACAGCCTCAACCCCCGGGACATAAAGATGCCGCTGATGCCGCTCGCAGCAGTCGTTGTGATGTTGCAGTCCGTTTCCGGAGCTCCTCCGGCATCCCCGTCCGCCACAACCGCCACTGCCCAGCGCGCCACGACTCCTCCCGCCATCGACGGGAAGGACGAGGATGCCGTGTGGCGGCTTGCGCAGCCGATCACGAATTTTCGGCAGTTTCAGCCGACCGAGGATGCAGAGCCGAGCGTTCGGACGGAAGCGAAAGTCGCGTTCGACGACCGCAACTTCTACGTGTTCGTCCGCGCCTTCGACGCGCATCCCGACAGCATCAAGCGGCTCCTTGCCCGCCGGGACGTCCGCGTCTGCTGCGATCAAATCAAGATCGTCATCGATTCCTACCACGACCGCCGGACCGGCTTCGAGTTCGCGGTCAACCCCGGTGGCGTGAAGCGCGACTACGCGATCTACGGCGACGGCCAGCAGGAGGACGACGCGTGGGATGCCGTGTGGGAAGTGGGTACGCAGGTGGATTCGCTCGGATGGACCGCGGAGTTTCGCATTCCGTTGTCACAGCTGCGCTATCCCCACGCGACGACGAACACGTTCGGGTTCGCGATCTGGCGCGACATCGACCGGCATGGCGGCGAGCGGATGGGCTGGCCGTTGTATCGGCAATCGCGCCGGGGCTTCTCCTCACAGCTTGGCGACATCGTGGGGCTTGCGGGTCTGGCCGCGCCGCGGCGTCTCGAAGTCTCCCCCTATGCCGTCGTGAAAAACGAGCCGGCGGCGGGATTTCAGCGCGATCAGCAGTACGACGCCGGCGCCGACGTGAAGTTCGGTATCACCTCGAACATCACCGTGGATGCGACCGTGAACCCCGATTTCGGCCAGGTCGAGGCCGATCCATCGGTCGTGAACCTCACGTCGTTCGAGACATTCTACCAGGAGCGCCGGCCGTTCTTCGTCGAGGGCACCGGCATTTTCAATTTCGCCGTCGATTGCAGCATCGTGAACTGCTCGGGTGAGGGCCTGTTCTATTCGCGGCGCATCGGCCACGATCCCAGCCGGATTCTTGGCGCGGCCAAGATCACCGGCAGACTCCCAGGCGGCCTCACTGTCGGTGCGGTGGAGGGGGTTACCCGGCGCGCCACGATTAGCGGCGCCACGGTCGAGCCGCTGACGAATTACGGTATCGTGAGGCTTTCACAAGACTTCCGGAATGGTCAGAGTGGCATCGGGTTCATGGCCACGGCCGTCACCCGCAATGCCGACGTGGCGACCGACACCCTGCTGCACCGCGGCGCGTACGTCGGGGCGGTCGACTTCCGCCACCGGTTCCATGGGGGCACCTACGAGCTGTCCGGCTCGTTCGACCTCAGCACGGTGCAGGGAAGCCAAAAAACAATCGCTGGGACGCAGCTCAACTCGACGCACAACTATCAACGGCCCGATGACCGCATTCGTTTTGACAGTACGAGAACGTCTCTCTCAGGTGGTGCGCAGGAGATCCTGTTCGGCAGGCAGGCGGGATTCATCCAGCATCAAAAGAGTTATCTGCGCCGCTCACCGGGATTCGAAATCAATGACCTCGGCTTCCTGTTCCTGGCCGATCAGCAGAACTGGGCGAACTGGGCGTCGCTGAATTGGACCAAACCGACCAAGCTCTTTCAGCGCGCGTTTTGGAATTTCAACTGGTGGCAGTCGTGGACGACGGGCGGCTTGCCCACGGATCGCAGCGTCAACACCAACGCGCACGTCACGCTCAACAACCAGTGGTCGGTGCATTTCGGCGGCACCCTCGCCAATCTCGGCGACGTGTTCTGCGACTGCGGGGCGCGGGGCGGTCCGGCGTACCGCCGCAGCCGGGCGATTTATCCGTGGATCGGGTTCGTGGGGGATCAGCGCGGCGCCATCCAGCCCATCATGTTCATCAACTACGGCAAGGGCGATGACGGGCACTCGACGTCGTTCAACATCAACCCCGAGATCGATCTTCGTGTCTCGTCGCAATTCAGCGGATCCGTGAGTGTCAGCGCCACGCACAACATCAACGACGCGCAGGATCGGTCGCCGGAGGGCACCCATTACCGGTTCGCGCATATCGATCAGCAAACGCTGTCGATGGCGTTCCGGATGGACTATACCGCCACGCGCACGCTCACCTTCCAGGTCTATGCACAGCCGTTCGTGAGCAAGGCGCGCTGGTCGAACCTGCGCGAGCTGTCGGCGACCCCCCGCGCGACCGCGTACGCGGACCGGTACCAGCCCTATGCGGGGACCATGCCGTTGGACTTCAATCGGAAGTTCTTCAACTCGAACGTCGTCGTGCGGTGGGAGTATCGCCCCGGCTCGACGTTGTTCTTGGTGTGGAATCAGGGACGCGCGGATCTCGAGGATGTGATGGGGACCCGAACGGTTACGGGAGACTTCAAGCGGCTATTCAACTCGTATCCGAGCAACACATTTCTCATCAAGGCGTCGTACTGGCTTAGCCGCTGACGCGGAATGCCGAATGATCAATGATCATTGATCGATCATTCGGCTCTGACTCCGAGCTCATCGATATGCAGCAATAGGTCCGCCGGGTCTTGATAGACCCGGTAGGCGCCCGCACGCTCCAGCTCGTCCTGACCGTAGCCGCCCGATAACACCCCAACGCCGAGCGCGCGGGCGCGGCGGGCGGCGAGCAGGTCCCACACGCTGTCTCCCACCGCGATCGCCGATTCGATCAGGACGCCGAGGCGCGCCGCCGCGGCGAGCCAGAGATCGGGATTGGGTTTGGCGTGCTCGACGTCGTCGCGGGTGATAATCGGAACGCCGTCTGGCAGATCGATCAGCTTCAACAAAGGACGTGCATTCGCGAGTGCGCCGCTCGTCGCGATCGCATAGGGGACGCGCATCTTCGTGAGATGGCGCGTCAGCTCTTTGGCGCCGGGAAGCGGCCGCACATCGCGCAGCTGCGCGGCGAACGCCTTGGCGTGCGCGCGTTTCATCTTTGCCGCCTGAGCGGCGCTGAGCGCCTTGCCCGTCTCGCGCGCCAGGCTCTCGGCGAGCAAACCGCCGCTCATGCCGATGCGCCGGTGGATGCGCCACACCGACAGCTCGATCCCGCCGACCTGCAATGCTTTGCGCCATG